>NZ_CP054043.1:2762120-3069022 GCF_013282725.1 Yersinia mollaretii ATCC 43969
GCCGGATGAAGTGCGCATTTTATCTGGCGTGTTCGAGGGGCTAACTACCGGGACCAGTATCGGGCTGATGATTGAAAACACTGATCAGCGATCGCAAGATTACAGCGCGATTAAAGATGTGTTTCGCCCCGGCCATGCTGATTACACCTACGAACAGAAGTACGGTGTGCGTGATTACCGTGGTGGTGGCCGCTCTTCCGCGCGTGAAACCGCGATGCGCGTGGCGGCGGGTGCCATCGCCAAAAAATATTTGGCGCAGAAATTCGGTGTACAGGTGAGGGGCTATTTGGCACAAATTGGTGATATCAGCTGTGATTTGATTGACTGGGATTTGGTCGAACAGAATCCGTTCTTCTGCCCTGATGCCAGTAAATTGGAGCCGCTGGATGCGCTAATGCGCGAGCTGAAAAAAGCGGGCGACTCGATTGGGGCCAAAATTACCGTGGTGGCTGAGCATGTCCCCGTGGGGTTGGGTGAGCCGGTATTTGACCGCTTGGATGCGGATCTGGCCCATGCGCTGATGAGTATCAATGCGGTGAAAGGGGTGGAAATTGGCGATGGTTTTGCGGTCGTCACCAAACGCGGCAGCGAAAACCGCGATGAAATTACGCCGCAAGGTTTCCAGAGCAACCATGCGGGCGGTATTTTGGGCGGCATCAGTAGTGGTCAACCGGTCGTGGCGCATATCGCGTTGAAACCTACATCCAGCATTATGGTTCCGGGGCAAACCATTAATCGGCAGGGTGAAGCGGTTGAGATGGTCACTCGTGGTCGCCATGACCCTTGTGTCGGCATCCGTGCTGTCCCCATTGCTGAAGCGATGATGGCTATTGTGTTAATGGATCACCTGTTGCGCCAACGTGCACAGTGCGGTGATGTGATTTCAGACGTTCCGCGCTGGTAGGCACTATGAATAACGCGCTGGTAGGCACTATGAATAAATGGATTTCAGCCATTGTGGCGTTGACAGGTACAGTGGCGTTTCCGCGTATCGCGGCACTGGTCGGCATGGTGGCATTGACTGCCACCGCACCCGCCATCGCCGCGACGCCGTGGCAACAGATTGTGAATCCGGTGGCGGGATCGCCACAGTCGATTGGTGGCTTTGCCAACGGCTGTGTGATTGGTGCCATGCCGCTGCCGCTTCAGTCGGCAGATTATCAGGTGATGCGACCGGATCAGCGCCGCTATTTCGGCCACCCTGATTTATTGAATTTTATCCACCGCTTGAGTACTCAGGCTGAGCAGCATCGGCTGGGGACAATATTGATTGGTGATATGGCAATGCCCGCCGGTGGTCGTTTTAGCAGCGGTCATGCCAGCCATCAGTCAGGTCTGGACGTCGACATTTGGCTACAGTTGCCGCAACAGCGCTGGAGCCAACAGCAATTGCTCAAACCACAACCGATTGATTTAGTGGCCGCTGACGGCAAACGAGTGGTGTCTGCACTTTGGCAGCCGCAAGTGGAAAGTTTGATTAAGTTGGCGGCTAACGATAGCGAAGTGACCCGCATCTTCGTCAATCCGGCAATTAAAAAGCAGCTCTGTCTGGATGCAGGTGCGGATCGCAATTGGCTGCATAAAGTACGTCCGTGGTTTGGTCATCGTGCCCATATGCACGTGCGCTTACGCTGTCCGGCCGATAGTCTGGAGTGTTTGGAACAAGAGTCGCCGCCTGCGGGTGATGGCTGCGGTGCCGAACTCGAGAGCTGGTTCCAGCCTTATCAGCCCAATACTAAACCGGGTAAAACCTTACCCCCGCCATTACCGCCTTCATGTCAGGCGCTACTGGATAACCATTTCGCTGCGGAATAAATCATGGATTGGTTTACCCTTGGTCCTGCGGTTCTGGGGATATTATTTGTCGTTGCATTATTGGCCGGATTTATTGACTCCATCGCCGGTGGCGGCGGTTTACTGACTGTTCCGACCCTGCTGGCGGTGGGTTTACCCCCCGCGCAGGCATTAGCGACCAATAAACTGCAATCTGTTGGTGGTTCGTTCTCCGCCAGCCTCTATTTTATCCGCCGTGGTGCGGTTAATCTCAAGGATCAAAAGCTCACCATTGCGCTGACCTTGGTGGGGTCGATGCTGGGTGCGATTTTGGTTCAGCATATGCGGGCGGATATTCTGCGGCAAATCCTACCATTGCTGGTGATCGGCATCGGCGTCTATTTTCTGGTGACGCCTAAGTTAGGTGAGTTTGACCAAAAGCGCCGTTTGTCTGCACTGCCCTTTGCCTTGATAGCCGGTGGCGGTGTCGGTTTTTACGACGGTTTCTTTGGTCCCGGCGCGGGTTCTTTCTATGCGCTGGCCTTTGTCACCTTGTGCGGCTTCAATCTGGCGAAATCCACCGCTCATGCCAAAGTCCTGAATTTCACCTCTAATGTGGGCGGTCTGATCTTCTTCATTGTCGGCGGCAAAGTGGTGTGGAGTATTGGGCTGGTGATGCTGGTTGGGCAAGTGCTGGGTGCGCGGCTAGGGGCGCATATGGTGCTGACCAAGGGGCAGAAATTAATTCGCCCAATGATTGTCGTGGTGTCATTCGTCATGAGCTGCAAGCTGCTGTATGACAGCCACGGTGCCGAGATCACCTCCTGGCTGGGATTACACGTTTTCGCATAACTTTAAGGTATCCACCCTCAGGGCCACCCTGTAGGTCACGAATGATACCGCTCTTACGGACTCAAGCATGACGCACCATTATCAGCAGTTGATCGACGTTTTTAATGCCAGTTTTAGCGACCCATTTAACACCCAATTGGTCAAAGGTGACGATGAACCCATCTACCTGCCCGCCGACGATGAATTCCCTTACCATCGGGTGGTTTTTGCCCATGGTTATTACGCCAGCGCGATGCATGAAATCTCCCATTGGTGCATTGCGGGTGAAGAGCGGCGCAAGTTGGTGGATTTTGGCTATTGGTACTGCCCGGATGGGCGAGATGCGCTGACTCAGAGCCAGTTTGAAGCGGTCGAGATCAAACCACAGGCGCTGGAGTGGATGTTTTGTGTGGCGGCAGGTTTCCCTTTCAATGTCAGTTGCGACAATCTGGAAGGGGATTGTGAGCCAGACCGCATAACATTCCAGCGTAAAGTGCGCGAACAGGTGTTATGGCATCTGGAAAACGGAATATCCCCACGACCTGCGGGCTTTATTCAGGCGCTACAATCGTTTTACAATACGCCGCCGCTGGCCCCAGAACATTTTCCCTACCCGGAAGATTGAGTTTAGTGCCATTGCAGCACACATTATTTCAGCTAGCGCATGTCATTTCGGCTAGCAAGTTGTAGCCAACACACTTGCCGTTTGAAAGAGGGCGGGTTTTTGAGGAAGAGTGATGATCGCAGAATTTGAAACACACATCTTGGCGCAGATAGACGACATGGTAGAGCACGCCAGTGATGATGATTTATTTGCCGGTGGTTACCTGCGCGGTCATCTGACATTGGCGGTGGCTGAATCGGAAGAGTTTGGTGAACACACGGCGGAGCAGTTACATGCTCGCGTGCAAACCAGTCTGGAGAAAGCTATCAAAGCTGGCGAGCTATCCCCACCGGATCAGGTTTTGGTGTTGGGGCTATGGGATCGTTTACTCGAGCAAGCTCAAAATCCCCTTCGTCCTTGAAGCCGCAGGGGTGTTCGCTGCGTTCACGAACCCGAATCACTTACTGATGTAAGCTCATCGGGATTCGTTCGCTTGCTGCCTACCTGCGACTCCAATGACTTTGGGGATTGGCAGCCTACTGATGTGAACCGAACGGTGCAGTCGCCCCGCGAGTCTCGGGCTAAGATTAGACCGAAGCGCAATGTTGCACCGGTCTGCCTTTCAGTAATTTTCGAATCCAGAAGCGGTTAGGATTCAATGCCGCCAGTGTCGAGGCATCCAAGGGCAGAGGCTCCCCAAACATTTGTGCTGCCAGAATTTCAGCCACTAACGGCGCACTGCATAAACCTCGTGACCCCAATGCCCCCACCATAAATAACTCCGGCCACACTGGCGCTAGGGCTATCTCGTCACCGCGCTGAATTTGGCGTGGTAGATCCTGATATTGCGCCAGTGTGGCAGCATAATCCGGCACGGCACCGACCATCGGTAAATGGTCGCGGATAGCACAGCGCACCCCACAACGGGCCTGATTGTCACTGATATCAACCTCTTGCGGCCAACTCACCTGCGGCAAACAACGCAACAATCGATCTCGATTCTCCTGCTGTTCATCAGTGCGAAAATCAGTGGCGACATCGCCGCGCTGATAGCTGGCTCCGATACAGTGGTGCTGATTGGCGGGGTTCACGGGCGTCAGGTAGCCGTCATAGCACAACACTTGTCGCAACTGGCCGAGTACCGCCGTGGTGGGAATATGGGAGACCTGACCGCGCACGGCGGACAGGGGGAGATGGCGGGTTTGTTCCCACTCGGGTAAGCGGTGGCCTGTTGCGAGTATCACGGTGGCATGCTGTTTGGCGGCAGACGGTGCAACAAAGGTCAACTGCCACTGCCCGTTAATGCGCGCTAACTGCTGCAATTCATGCTGATAATGGCAAACCATGCCATTTTGTTGTGCCAGCGCCATGAGCGCGGTGGTCAAATCAGATGGGCAGAGCCACCCCCCAGCGGGATAGTGTATGCCATCATGGGCGCAATCCAATCCCGCTAGCGCACTGAGTTGTTCGCGGCTCATCCCTTGGGCGAGGGCTTCCGGCCACTCTGTTTGCAGCATCTTATCAATCTTGCCACGGCTTTTTCCATCAAACGCCAATTGGCTGACGCCACACCACTGGTGATCAAACTGAATCCCTTGCTCAATAAATTGGTCATACTGACGGCGGGCAAAGGTAAAGGCACTAGTAAAAAAGGTTTCCAGTGCATCATTTTTGCCATTCAGTAGCGGGTAGAGTGCCCCTTGCCGATTACCCGATGCACCCTGCGCGGGTTGGGCGTCGGCGCAGTAAAGTGTGACCTTCGCCCCACGGCGCTGCAAGGCCAAGGCGGTCAATGCCGTGACAATGCCGCCACCGATAATCGCGATATCATCACAATCGGTAGCCGCAGGGCGGTGATACCAAGGGGCGGATTGCGCCTCAAGGCGTTGTGGTAAGGAACCGGTCAGCATTTCACGCTTTTGCCCGAAACCTTTCACTTTCGTGACTTCAAACCCCGCCTGTTGCAACCCACGGCGGACAAATCCGGCGGCAGTAAAGGTCGCAAAAGTGCCCCCCGGCCTCGCCATACGCGCCATTGCACTGAACAGGGTGTCATTCCACATATCAGGGTTTTTAGCCGGGGCGAAACCATCGAGAAACCAGGCATCTACCTGATGATTCAAGCTGGCATCCAGCTTTGGCAGCAAGGTATTGACATCACCAAACCATAAATCCAGTGTGATGGCCCCCTCAGCAAGCAAAATACGGTGGCAGCCCGCAAGGGGTAGGGGCCACTGTGCTCGCAATGACTCGGCGAAAGCCGCCAGTTCCGGCCAGCGCTCATGGGCAGCGGCTAAATCGGCACTCTGAAGCGGGTACTTTTCGAAGCTGATATAGTGCAAACGCTGGAGTTTAGCGCAAGGATTTTGCTGCTTAAATTGGGCAAAGTCGCGCCATAATGTCAGAAAATTCAACCCAGTACCGAAACCTGTTTCGGCAAAAATACAATTATCCCGTGGGTGTTGCTCAAAACGGGCTGGAAAGCCATTCCCCTTGAGAAAAACGTGGTGCGTCTCTTCCAGCCCATCTTCATTGGAAAAATAGATGTCACCAAACTGTTCCGATACAGGTGTACCCTGTTCGTTCCAGCTTAATGTTGCAGTTTGGATTGGCGCTTGGCTCACGTTAAAAGACTCGTATCTCAAGGGGTAGGGCGATTCTAACTATGTGACCCGCCGCGTGCAAATTGTAAAATTATCTGGGTATATTACGCTGATCGGACTTGTTCGGCGTACAACTGTACGCTAAAGTGCGTTGCAAAATCCCGAATGTAAAATCAGTGGAAGAGGTATTGAATGAAGCGTGCAGTCATTACTGGCATGGGTATTGTCTCCAGCATTGGTAATAACCAGCAGGAAGTTCTGGCATCTTTGCAGGAAGGCCGCTCTGGCATTACTTTTGCTCAGGAATTTAAAGACGCAGGCATGCGCAGCCATGTATGGGGTGCAGTAAAGCTTGCATCTGAGCCAAAAGATCTCATTGACCGCAAAGTATTGCGTTTTATGAGCGATGCCTCGATTTATGCGTATCTTGCGATGCAAGAAGCGATTGCAGACTCTGGTTTGTCTGATGAGCAGGTCTCTAATTTCCGCAGTGGGCTGGTTGTCGGTTCCGGTGGTGGTTCACCCCGCAATCAGGTTGCCGGCTCCGATGCGATGCGTACCCCGCGCGGCCTGAAAGGCGTTGGCCCTTATATGGTGACGAAAGCGATGGCATCCGGTGTCTCCGCTTGTCTGGCAACACCATTTAAAATCAAAGGCGTTAACTACTCCATCAGTTCAGCTTGTGCCACATCCGCACACTGTATTGGCCATGCATTGGAGCTGATCCAACTGGGCAAACAGGACGTGGTTTTTGCGGGTGGCGGTGAAGAACTGTGCTGGGAAATGTCCTGTGAGTTTGACGCGATGGGCGCATTGTCGACCAAATACAATGACACACCGACTAAAGCTTCCCGCACATACGACAAAGACCGCGATGGTTTCGTGATTGCAGGTGGTGGTGGTATGGTCGTGGTTGAAGAGCTGGAACACGCTCTGGCCCGTGGTGCACATATTTATGCTGAGATTGTGGGCTATGGTGCCACTTCTGACGGTGCTGATATGGTTGCTCCATCAGGTGAAGGCGCTGTTCGCTGCATGCAGATGGCGATGCAAGGTGTGGATACACCTATTGACTACATGAATGTCCACGGCACTTCGACACCGGTCGGTGATGTGAAAGAGCTGGGTGCCATCCGTGAAGTCTTTGGCGATAACACTCCTGCTATCTCCTCAACCAAAGCGATGACCGGTCACTCTCTGGGTGCGGCGGGTGTACATGAAGCGATCTTCAGCCTGTTGATGGTTGAGCACGGCTTTATCGCACCAAGTATCAATATTGATAATCTGGATGAGCAAGCGGCGGGAATGAACATTGTCACTGAGCCGACTCAACGCGAACTGACCACTGTGATGTCTAACAGCTTCGGTTTTGGTGGAACTAACGCCACCTTAGTTATGCGTAAATACCAGAAATAAGGTCAGTCGCAGATACTTCTGCTAATATGATCTTTAATTATTAGGGCCTGCGAGTGATCGTGGGCCTTTTTTGTGGAAAAGAAGGTGAGTTGATCACTTTTTATTCATAAAAATATCTTATACTAAATAATTGAAGGGAATAACATTATAAAAAGTAGGTGGTTGAATGCTAACGTATTAAGCTAAACTTCATTGGTTTTTAATCTGTTCTTACTCTTTTAAAGCCAAATTTAACGTTAAAAAATCCTTGCCTGCCTAAAAACGTTAATTCACAATATTAAAACAATAATTAAACAAATCTATTTTGCCTTTTAATTTACCAACACAGCAGGGTGGTTCAATGAGCCAGAGTCAAAGTGATCAGAGGCTAAAGATTGCCGATTTAAACGAGCGCGTTGTTCATGAAATACTGGAAGTAATAAGTGATGGTATCTGGGATTGGAATGCAAACAGCGGATTTGTTTACCGTAATTCTGGCTGGTATGAAATGCTGGGATATCCAATCCATGCATTTGAAAATACAGTGCATACGTGGGAAAAAATTATCCATCCAGATGATTTTGATCGAGTCATGTTTCAGTTCGACGCCTATATTAATAATCAGTCCGAAAAATACCAGATAGAATATCGATGCTTGGCCCATGATGGCGGCTATCTCTGGATTGAGGATCGCGGCAAAGTAATTGAACGTAACAGTGATGGTACTGTATCCAGAATGATAGGCGCTCACCGCAATATTCATGATAGAAAACATCGCCTTGAAAAATTAGAGCTAAAGACTAAAACGTTGGAAGCATTAGTTGAGGAGCGGACGGCAGAGTTACGTGAAACCAATTATCAACTACAGCAGCAATTAGATATCAAAAAAAGTCTATCAGAAACCGATGTATTAACCTCAGCCGCTAATCGCTATTTACTTGAAAAAGTACTGAAGCATGAATATAACCGTGCTAAGCGTTTTTGCCAGCCACTGTCATTACTTTCGCTGGATTTAGATAATTTCAAATTTATTAATGACAAATACGGCCATTCTGTCGGTGACTTAACCTTGACACATATTGTTGATGTGATTAGGAATAATATTAGAGAAATAGACATTTTGGGGCGCTGGGGAGGCGATGAATTTATGATTGTCTTACCGAACACGCAGTTAATCGAGGCTAAAAGTATTGCTGAGAAAATCAGGCAGCTCATTGAGACTATGCCGGTAGATGGCAATATTCATGTGACAATGAGTTTAGGCGTGGTTGAATTGGCACAAAACGAAGCTCAGGAACAACTATTAATCCGTGCGGATAAAATGCTTTATAACGCCAAGGCTGCGGGGAAAAATGTCATTAGAGGCTGATTTTTTCTTAGATACTGATGTTATTTGTACTTGCCGTTGCTATCTTGCCGCAACGGCAATCACTTTGGTACGAAATAACCACTAGCGTTTCAGCGCATATTCTGCGGCGGCTATGGCATGTATTGCCGTGGTATCAAAAACTGGCACATGGGCATCCTGTGCATTCACCAACAAGGTAATCTCAGTGCAGCCAAAGATAATCCCTTGCACACCTTGTTGCTCTAATTTGCCCATAATTCGGCGATACTCTTGGCGCGAGCTATCATTAATCACTCCCAGACACAGTTCTTCATAAATAATGCGGTTAATGATCTCACGATCGGCACTGTCTGGTGTAATGACATCAATATCGTGTTTTTCAGTTAAACGACCACGATAGAAATCTTGCTCCATGGTATAGCGGGTGCCCAATAGGCCTATTTTATTGATTCCTTGCTGCTTAATTTGTGCGGCAGTGGCATCGGCAATATGCAATAACGGTAATCCACTGGCGGCTTCAATATCATCGGCCACTTTGTGCATGGTATTAGTGCATACCACCACCACCTCAGCCCCCGCGAGCTTTAATGATACGGCAGCATCAGACAGCACTTTCGCGGCAGTCTGCCAGTCACCTTTTGCCTGAAGCTGCTCAATTTCATGAAAATCCACACTGTAGAGAATAATTTTTGCGCTGTGCAATCCGCCTAATTGCGCTTTAACTTGCTGATTAATCATCCGGTAATAAGGAATGGTTGATTCCCAACTCATTCCGCCAATAAGGCCCAAAATTTTCATCGTGATATTCCTGTCAGCGTCGGTAGAGAACAATTAACAAAACTGTGAGATGACTCCGCCTTTGCGGGTTATCTATGACTATGATGTTGTTTGTAACAAATCTGTAGCAATCGGAAAGTTCGATTAACTCTTATACCATCAACTGGATGACGGAGCTTGGGATGATAAAAATAAAGACGGCAGCGACCCTGACCTTATTAGCGATACTCTTACCTGCTTCTGCTCAGGTCGTGGCACAGGATAAAAACGACAATTATAAACTTGAGCAAGTGCTAGTGATGAGCCGACATGGTATACGTGCGCCGTTGGTGAATTATGGCGATATGCTCTCCAGTGCAACACCGGATAAATGGCCACAATGGGATACCCCCGGAGGTTACCTGACACCGAAAGGGGCAGAGATCGAGGCCCTATTTGGGGGGTATTTCCGCCTATGGTTAGCCGATGCCAAATTACTGAAAGCGACGGGATGCCCAGCGGATAATACGGTATTTACTTATGCCAACAGTTTGCCAAGAACCATTGGCACCGCGCAGCATTTCCTATTTGGTGCCTTCCCTGGGTGTAATGTTCCGGTGGCTCACCAAAAAGATATCGGCAAAATGGACCCAGTATTTAACCCCATCATCACGTTGGATGTGACGCCAGAATTCAAAGAAAAAGCGCTGGCTTCTATTAATCAACATGCGGGACCGGGTGGGGTAGAGGGGTTGAATCAGCGCTTGCAGCCTAATTACGATCTGTTATCCCGCGTGCTGGACTATAAAAATTCACCCGCTTGTCTGGTGGATAAAAAATGTGACTGGAGCACCCAACCGACCACGATTGTCTTAACGCAGAATAAAGAGCCGGGTATTACTGGGCCGCTAAAATTAGGCACCGGCGCATCAGATGCTTTTATGCTGCAATATTACGAAGGTTTTCCGTTGAAAGAGGTGGCTTGGGGGCGAATCCAGTCATCGGAAGAGTGGCGCAAATTAATTGATATTAAAAATCTCTACCATGAGACGTTATTCGGCTCGCCCGCTATCGCGGATAATGCTGCTGAGAAATTGGTGAGTTTTATCAGTGCCGCACTTGATCCTGTTGGTGAAAAAACGCCGAATGAATTAGCCGCGCAAAAAGCTAAATTGGCGGTGCTGGTGGGGCATGACTCCAATATTGCATCATTATTAGCTGCCCTTAAAACCAAAGAGTATCAACTGCCCGACCAATATGAGAAAACGCCCATCAGCGGTAAAGTGGTCTTTGAGCGCTGGAAAGATATTAAACAAAACAAAGATATGATGAAGATTGAATATATCTATCTATCGACTGAGCAAATTCGTCATAAAACACCGCTGAGTCTTCAGGCACCGCCAAAACGTGTGACGTTAGAAATTGAAGGCTGCCCGATTGATGCCAAGGGATTCTGTTCAATGGATGACTTTAGAAAAGCCATCAAGCACAACACGCAGATGTAAGTTAAACGACCAGTTTATTAAGTTTGCTGGCCGATAGATGCTTTGATGGACAATAGATGTTTTGACGGCGGATAGAATAGGGGCTGGCAAAAAACAGGAGGCTGCGTTAACGTGACTTTCTTTGTCAGCCCTTAGTTATTAGCGATCTCCTGATGACACTTTTTACTGCTACACCACTCGTTATCAAGACAGTTTTCAGACCTTTTTTGAAAGACCGTCTGCTACAGTTTTTATTACTTATGGGGATCGGATTAACGGCACTAATGCCCGCTAAAATCACCGCCTTCCCGCAGTTTATCGACTGGACCACCATTGTCACGTTATTGGGATTAATGTTACTGACGAAAGGGGTTGAGGTCAGCGGTTATTTCGATTTTATCGGTCGGAAGATTGTTAATACATTACACACCGAGCGGCATTTGGCACTATTTTTGGTGTCATCTGCGGCGGTGTTATCCTCTTTTCTCACCAATGATGTTGCCCTGTTTATCATTGTCCCATTGATCTTGACGTTGAAAAAGATATCGTCTTTGCCGATTTCTCGGCTGATTATTTTTTCTGCGTTGGCGGTGAATGCCGGCTCGCTATTAACGCCGATCGGTAATCCACAAAATATCTTGCTATGGAGTCGTTCCGAGCTCTCATTTATCGGATTTACCCGTCAGATGTTGCCTTTGGCTGCGGCGATTTTCGTGACGTTACTGGCGGTCACTTGGTGGCGCTTCCCGGCCCGTAAAATAAGTAAGCAGACCTCCAGCCCGATATATCCCTACCAATTTCGCTTGTTGCTCAGTTGTCTGGCGCTGTATGTGATTTTTATTATCTGCGTAGATCTGGGCTTAGCCGGATATGGGCTACTGGTTGTTTTTGCTGGCTTATTGCTACTGGCTCGGCGGGTGTTATTGGCAATTGATTGGAGTTTGATTGTGGTCTTTATGGCGATGTTTATTGATGTGCGCCTACTGACTGAATTACCGGCATTACAATCGTTGTTTGGCGAAATTAAGACCCTCTCTGCAGCCGCCGCTTATCTATTAGGTATCGGCCTATCTCAAGTGATCAGTAATGTTCCTGCCACAATTCTCTTGCTGAATTACCTGCCATCCAGTGCGCTGGTGGCTTATGCGGTCAATATTGGTGGCTTTGGTTTTGCCTTGGGGTCGATGGCCAATTTAATTGCGCTTAGAATGGCGGGCGAACCGGCCATTTGGCTGAAATTCCATGCATACTCGCTGCCATTTTTATTATGGAGTGCGCTGGTTGGCTGGGGCTTATTAGTGTGGTGAGTGGGTGAGATGAGTGGCTCAGGCCGGAATAACCTGAGCTGCTATTGATGGCGCTTAAAGGAATATTGCCAGTAATAAAGCGATCACTATCACGACCGTGACAATCACTAGTGACGGCTTTTGCAGCACATTTTGCAATGATTGCGGTAATGCGATAATCATCGGGTTAATTATCGGCTGTAGGATTTTTTGATCCTCGGCTAAATGCTGTGCCGCATTGGCCCGGTCTAATCGGGCGGCAAACAGTACATTAATAATATCGTTCAGTTGTGCTTGAGTCAGTGGCGTCGTGGGGCTAGCCTGAAAACGATTCTGGCTATAATCAGTCAATAACTGCTGTTCTTGCGCATTGACGGGCTGTTTTAACGCCGTTTGCAGGTTAACCAGCGTCGGCGCTGTTTGCTGACTAAGCAGCACTTTAGTCTGCAAAAACTGGCTGAGTATCTGGAAGTGACGCGCTGGCAGCGGATCACTGCTTTTCACTCCTACCATATCAAATAGCGCTTGCCATATTTTCGCGGGTTGTTCACCGGTGGCTGCACTGAGTTTTGCCACCAGTGATTGAATATTTTGCTGTTCCGCCGGTAACAGTGGTCGATCAGTTATTGTGGTCAACTGGGGCTGCGGAATATTCAGCGTGCCGGATTGCAGCAGCACTAATACTTGCTGTAATTCTGAATGGCTCAACTGGCTCAATACCGTGTGACCAAAATTCTGGCGAATAAAGTCACTCACCGCCTGTCGATTATTACCTTGGGGCAGTAATTCGGTCAGTTGTTGGCGCAACTGATGATTGGCGTGATTTTCCTGTACTTGCGACAAGCGAGTTTGCAGCAGTTGTTCCGCAGGCTGGAAGTGGCGAGCGAGCAAATCACTGGTGCTGCTAAGGGACAAGTCGTGGCGCAGAGCGGCCCAGATCTCGGCTGATTTAATCGGGCTGAGGGCCATAATCCGCACAATCAGTTTTTCCAGCGTCGTGCGTTGAGCAGGAGTCAGTGCCTGATCGTCCACTTGGCCCTGAGGGGAGATCTTAGTCGGTGCGACATTACGATCACTGGCAAGGGGTGCACTTGGGCCGTTCAAAGGTTGCATATAACCGGTCCTTCGCTGTGGTGGCGATACGATGGAAAATAGTGGGATTAGCCCGCGATAGGCGTAGGCCGCCAACATAATACCTGTAAATGTGTCGGCTACATTACATTTTTTAAGTAAATGCCTTTGTCATTAACTGTAACCTTGAGTGATTGTTTAGGTTCAGACATTGATAATCTTGATTATGCCGCTAAGATGGGCGCTCATCCTGAATGGGACTGATTCAATAATTTTTGAGACGAATAGCACGGAACATGGTTAAACGACAACGCGCCGCTAAGTGGTTCCTCTGTCTGGCTTGCTTGGTCATACTGGTCTGTATGACGCAACGCATCGCCAGCCTGCACGCGTTGGAAAAAAACAGCCTTCCGGTATTGTCGTCACAAACCCTTGCACCATCAGAAAATCTTGCTGACGCAAATGAAGCGCCAACCCCTTGTGAGCTGAGCGCCAAATCCCTATTGGCCTCACCGCCCGTGCTGTTCGAATTAGTTATTTTCTCTCTGGGTCTATTACTGCTGCTGTTAATGCCGATCGCGCCAGCCAGCATGAGATTCCCGCCGCCCAGAGTCATCTCACCCAGTGGTTTGAGGGTGCATCTGCAATTATGCATTTTCCGAGAGTAGAGACGTTTTTGACGTCATGACAGCAACGCAATGGTTGCTGTGATTCATCTATTTTTGGAGAAAAACAATGTTTAATTTAAGCAAGACAGCCCTGTTCTGTCTGTTGCTGCTATGGATGCCCACCCTTTGGGCGGCAGATAGCGGCTGGCTGGTCAGTCCGCAAAATGACCATGCCAAAGTTCGGCTACGTGCCGAGCCATCCACGGAGGGTGAAACCCGCCTGTTACTCGCCGTTCAACTGGAGAAGGGCTGGAAAACCTACTGGCGCTCGCCGGGAGAAGGGGGGATTGCGCCCACTATCGCGTGGGAGTCGCCCCTTAGCGCAGTGAAATGGTTCTGGCCGGTGCCGCAACGCTTTGATGTCTCGGGGATTTCGACTCAGGGCTATCATGATCAGGTGATGCTGCCGATCGTGATCTCCGGCACGCGACCCAAGATGCTGAGTGGGACACTGACTCTATCGACCTGTAGCAATGTCTGCATTTTGACCGACTACCCCTTTAGCCTCAATCTCTCTTCGCCAGTAAGCGCGGAAAACCAACAGCAATTTGCACACGATTTTGCGCAGGCGATGGGGCAAGTGCCGATTGCTAATGCGTTGACCAAACAGATTCAGGTGGGCTATGGCAACGGCGAAGTGCAAATTCAGGCGCTGCGTGATGAGGGTTGGCAGCAACCTGCGTTGTTCTTCGATAGCTTGGAGGATGCGGAGTTGGGTAAACCCATCGTCAGTGTGCAAGGCAACCAACTGTCGGTGCGAGTGCCCGCCACTGATGGCTGGGGCGAAGGGGCGGCGGATCTGCGCGGTAAGCCGCTGACTATGGTGATTACCGATGCGGGTTTGGCGCAAGAAACCACACTCACCATCGGGCAGGCGCTCACCTTGCCAGAGTCATCCACCGCCTTTTGGCCTTGGGTATTGATGGCGCTGGCCGGCGGGTTGATTCTGAATCTGATGCCCTGTGTGTTGCCAGTTTTGGCGATGAAATTAGGATCGATTCTGCATACCGAGCACCAAACTCGCCGTCAGGTGCGTGGGCAATTTCTAGCCTCCTCGGCGGGGATCATCAGCTCATTTTGGTTGCTGGCCCTGCTGATGACCGCCTTACGTTTGGGTAATCATGCCCTTGGCTGGGGGATTCAGTTCCAGAACCCCTGGTTTATCGGTTTTATGGTGCTGGTCACCGCGCTTTTTACGGCCAATTTGTTTGGCCTGTTCGAGATCCAGCTCTCTTCGTCACTGAATACCCGCATGGCTGCGCCCCGTGTTGGAAAATCGGGCGCGCGTGGCATGGCGGGTCACTTTGGGCAGGGCGCGCTGGCGACCTTGCTGGCAACCCCTTGTTCTGCGCCCTTCCTCGGCACGGCAGTGGCTTTTGCACTGGCGGCCCCGCTGCCTGCGTTGTGGGGGATATTCACCGCGCTGGGGGTCGGTATGAGCTTGCCGTGGCTGGCGGTGGCCGCGTGGCCGACATTGGCACTCTGTCTACCACGCCCCGGCCGCTGGATGAGCCACCTGCGAATCGCCATGGGCGTGCTGATGCTGGCGTCCAGCCTCTGGTTGCTCAGTCTGATGGTCAGCCATATTGGTCTGCCAGCGGTGATGATCACGGCTGGTGTGCTGCTACTGGCGCTGTTGCTCACCATTGGCTGGCGTTATGGCACACGTGTTGCCGCTATAGTCAGCCTAATTAGTGTGCTGATGATGGGCGCTCTGTTGCTGGCCGCTTCACTGACGGCTGATCTGTGGCGCAAGCCGCTACAGGACAATATCCGCTGGCAACCGTTAAGCGAATCGGCCATTAAACAGGCACTTCGCGAGCATAAACGGGTGTTTGTCGATGTTACGGCCGATTGGTGTGTGACCTGCAAAGTCAACAAGCTACATGTGTTGATGCGCGATGATGTGCAGCAGGCGCTGCAAGCGCCGGACGTAGTGGCGCTACGGGGTGATTGGACGCGGCCTTCTGCTGATATCACCCAATTCTTACGCGAACGCGGCAGTGTGGCTGTTCCGTTCAACCAGATCTATGGGCCACAGCAGCCACAGGGGACGGTGCTCTCCCCGCTACTGGATGCAGAGGTTTTATTGAACGTTTTGGCCCATGCAAAAGGAGATAAAGAATGAAAATGTTAATGGTGCTGTTATTCGCGCTGATCGCCACGCCACTCTGGGCGGCCGAGCCTTTCACATCTGCGCAAGAAGTGCGCATCAAAGAGTTGATCCGCGAAACATTGGTCGCGAATCCCGATATTTTGGAGCAATCGGCCAATGCTTGGCAGCAACAAGCCAATGCGGCGCAGGAGCAGCAACTGAGTCAGTTTATCGCCGCCAATAAGGCTGCGTTGTATAAGGACCCCGGTAGCCCACGATTCGGCGCGGCCAGACCCGCACTGACCTTGGTGTCATTCACCGATTACAACTGCCCATTCTGCAAAACATTTGATCCGTTGCTGGAAAAAATAGTGCAGGAGTACCCACAGGTGGCGGTGGTGATCAAACCGTTGCCGTTTAAGGGCGAAAGCTCAGTGACCAGCGCCCGACTGGCACTGACCCTGTGGCAACAGCACCCGTATCAATTTATGGCATTTCATCAGCGGTTAATGGCGAAAAAAGGGTTCCATGATGCCAGCAGCATTGCTGCCGCGCAGAAAAAAACCGGCGTCAAGCCCGTGGAACCGAGTGAGCAAAGTCTGAATGTGCTGCGCAGTAATCTAAAATTGGCCGACCAACTGGGCATTCAGGGCACACCCGCGACCTTGATTGGCAATCAAATGGTACCGGGTGCGATCACCTACGAACAGTTGGAGGCAATCGTGAAACAGCAACTGGCTCAGGCGGGTCAATGAGTCGCTTAACGCGCTGGGGCAAAGAACTGGCGCTTTTAGTGCTGCTGGTGGCGGTGGTTTCGCTGGGCATGGATTGGCTACGTAGCCCGCAGCTACCGCCTGAGGGGGCTGATACGGCATGGCAAACGCTGGCGGGGGAGGCGGTCTCTTTGCAGGCGATGAGCCAAGACAAACCGCTGCTGATCTATTTCTGGGCGACATGGTGCGGGGTGTGCAAATTCACCAGCCCCAGTGTCAATCAGTTGGTTCAGGAGGGCGAGAATGTGCTGACCGTGGCGTTGCGCTCTGGAGATGCGCCGCAAGTTGAGCGCTGGTTGAGCAAAAAAGGCTACCAACTGCCGGTGGTTAATGATCCGAACGGCCAGTTATCTGCTCAATGGCAAGTCAGTGTGACGCCGACTCTGGTGATTCTTTATCAGGGGAAGATGGTGCAACACACCAGCGGCTGGACCAGTTATTGGGGCATGAAACTGCGCCTCTGGTGGGCATCCTTATGATTTAATATAGTTTTTTCACCATAAAACCAAAAACGGCACCCGCTAAAGGTGCCGTTTTTAGGATTGATTGCATGACTCGCTGTTTAAAAGTACACTTGGGAAGTACATTTCAAAAGTGCATTTAAAAGGGCATAACATGCGTACCTATACTTCAACCCAAGCCAGAGCCAATATTTCAGAAGTGCTTGATGCGGCAACTCACGGTGAGCCGATTGAGATCACGCGTAGAGATGGCAGTGCTGCGGTGGTCATTAGCAAAGCTGAATTCGAAGCGTATCAGAATGCCAAATTGGACGCAGAATTTGATCTGATGATGCAGCGTCACGGTCATACTCTCGCGGCGTTGACTGATCGATGATGTGGATAAGCGCACAGGAAGTCATCGCTTTCCATGATCGCATATTGCAATGCTTTCCCGGTGTCGCGGGTATTCCCGAGCCAGGTAGAGCTGAAGCTTTGATTTATCGGGTGCAAAACCGGGCTCACTATGAAGGCGTTACCGACATTTTTGAGTTAGCCGCCACCTATTGGGTCGCCATTGCTCGTGGGCATATATTTAATGATGGCAATAAGCGTACTGCGTTTTTTGTCACTATGACCTTCCTCTACCGTAATGGTCTCCATATTCGTAATAATGACGAGGCACTCGAAAATTTGACG
The DNA here is from genome assembly GCF_013282725.1 of Yersinia mollaretii ATCC 43969. Taxonomy (NCBI): domain Bacteria; kingdom Pseudomonadati; phylum Pseudomonadota; class Gammaproteobacteria; order Enterobacterales; family Yersiniaceae; genus Yersinia; species Yersinia mollaretii. Next base: position 2,779,947 of record NZ_CP054043.1, read on the forward strand.
GTAGAAGCTGCCACGGGCGAGAAAACCGTGGCGCAACTGGCGCACTATTTACGAGAATCAGTTGATGACATTGCCCCACGTCGTTAAGCCGCCAAAGTTAATATCCCATCAGCAAAACACAGTATGAGGGAGTCACCCATCATCAACGTCACTCCCTCACGATTTCTGTTGTGTGGCTTTTCTGCGTAACGGCATCCGCAGGCGCTGGGCCAGTACCACACCGGCGAGGGTGATACCGCCGCCAATCAGATGGTAACTGTGCAATTGCTCATGGAGGAAGGTCACAGCAATGATGGCCGTAAATACGGGCGTCAGATTCATAAATATCGACGCGGTGTTCGCGCCAAGGCGCATGACGCCGTGAATCCATAAATAGGGCGCAATAATAGAGGCGGGAATACCGGCGAATAACACCAGCGGGATATTTTGCGCGGTTAATTGGACATCCGGGGCCAGCAGGAAATTAGGGAGTAATAGCAGGACGCCAAAGGCGATTTGCATATAAAGGGATTGCCAATTCGGCAACTGAATCGCCCAGCGTTTGGTTAACACCCCATAGAGGGCATAGGATGCCGATGCGCCTAACATCATCAATTCCCCTTTGCCGATGCCATGTTGCAGCAACTCTGCGGGGTTGCCCGCACTGACTAGCCACACCAATCCGCCCAGTGACAGCACACTACCCAGCGCTATCCCGACAGTCGGGGCCACCCGTAGCAGCACAATGCTGATCAGCACCGTCAGCAGCGGAATCAACGAACTGAGTATGCCCATAAACAGAGCGCTCACACTGTGGGCTGCGTAGTAAGCCAGACTTTGGTAGAGCACCATGCCCAGTAGCCCCAAAATCATCAGTTTCCACCAATAGATGCGGATCGCCGACCAGTTGCGGATGACACCCAGCAGTAAAAATGGGGTTAATGTCAGTAGCGCCAAAATCCAGCGGTAGAAAGAGATCGCGGCGGGATCAATAGCGGTAGCGGATACTTTGCTGACAACAGCATTGATTGACCAAATAATCACGGCAAACAGGGGGAATAACACATTCATGCTAATAATTCTCATCCATACACTTATGCGGTGCAGTTTACCCCTGTCTGGTTTATTCTATATAGCGATAACCAGACAATAATCGTTGTGATCAGGACAATTTAAGCCGCAAGAATGGAGCTGGCAGGAGTCAATACATCATGAGCGAACCCTCTTTTCCCGTAGTCGCCACTGTTGAGCCACAGAGTTTGTCCTTCCGCTGTGAGATATATCATGCCAATACAGAATTCTTGCCGCATACCCATTCGTATGGGCAATTAATTTGCGTTAAATCAGGGGTATTGGCGATGAATATCGGTGGTCAGCGCTTTTTGGCCCCGCCTGAATTCAGTGTCTGGGTTCCTGCTGGCGTGGAGCACTCCAGCTTTAACCGCAAATCGATGCATTTTCGCGCCATTGATATCGCCCTCGATCTCTGTGATGAGTTGCCCGACTCGGCTTGTTTGATGAATGTCAGCCCGATCGCGAGCGCTATCGTGGAGGATTGCTTCTCCCGTGGCTTATTGATGCCGGAAAGTGAGCAAGATAGGCGATTAGCCCGCGTATTCATTGATCAGCTTCGGGTGTCACCCGTGCAGCGCACCTATCTGCCCACGTCGCAAGATAAGCTCTTGTCGCCTATCTTAGCGGCGCTGGAGCGCTGCCCAGCGGATAACACCTCGCTGGCGCTATGGGCCAAGCGGGTCTATACCACCGAGCGGACCTTATCGCGCCGTTGCCAGCAAGAGTTGGGGATGGCATTTAGCGAATGGCGGCAGCGACTGCGTTTTCTTCATGCTATCTCATTGTTGGAGCAAGGAAAAACGGTACAAAGTGTGGCGCTGGATGTCGGTTACAGTTCGGCATCGGCGTTTATTGCCATGTTTCAGCAAGTGGCAGGGAGTACACCGGAGCGTTTCCGCCGCGCCAATCCCCTGCGTATTTGAAGCCGCAGGGGTGTTAGCTGCGCTCACTTACCCGAATCACTGACTTGGGTCAGTTCATCGGGATGCGTTTGCTGGCTGCCTACCTGCGACTCCAACGACTTTGGGGATTGTTTGTGTATTTGAAGCCGCAGGGGTGTTAGCTGCGCTCACTTACCCGAATCACTGACTTGGGTCAGTTCATCGGGATGCGTTTGCTGGCTGCCTACCTGCAACTCCAACGACTTTGGGGATTGTTTATGTATTTGAAGCCGCAGGGGGTTAGCTGCGACTCCACGGTTTTGGGTATATACTAAGCCCCTGTTTTTCATCTGTCGGGCAGTGAGCTGCCGGAGAACAACGTGAAGATTCTGGTTGATGAGAATATGCCTTACGCGGAGGCCCTGTTTCGGCGTTTAGGTGATGTGCAGGTAGTGCCGGGGCGGCCTATCCCCCGAGAAGCACTGGCTGACGCCGATGCGCTGATGGTGCGCTCGGTCACCAAAGTTAATGAAGCCCTGCTGCAAGGCACCTCAATTGGCTTTGTGGGCACGGCGACGGCGGGTACAGACCATGTTGATGATAACTGGCTGCGCCAGCAGGGGATTGGTTTCTCCGCCGCCCCAGGGTGTAACGCGATCGCGGTGGTGGAGTATGTTTTTTCCGCGCTGATGATGATGGCCGAACGTGATGGCTTCCAACTGCGTGATAAAACGGTCGGTATTGTTGGGGTGGGCAATGTGGGTTCGCGGCTCAATGCCCGCCTGCAAGCCCTTGGCGTGCGCACGCTGCTCTGTGATCCTCCTCGTGCGGATCAGGGCGATAACGACACATTTTGGCCACTGGAAAAACTGGTGCGCGAAGCCGATGTCCTCACCTTCCATACGCCACTGAATAAAACCGGTGCTTATCAAAGTCTGCACATGGTGGACGATGAGCTACTGGCCGCACTGCCAGATGGCCGCATACTGATCAATGCCTGCCGAGGCGCGGTGGTAGATAACGCCGCACTGCTCCGTGCGCTAGAGAAAGGTAAAAAACTCAGCGTGGTATTGGATGTCTGGGAGCCGGAACCTGAGCTGTCACTACCGCTACTGGCCCGCGTTGATATTGGCACGCCACACATCGCCGGATACACCTTAGAAGGCAAAGCGCGCGGCACCACGCAAGTGTTCGAAGCTTTCAGTCAGCATCTAGGGCAGCCGCAATCAGTTGAACTCGCCACATTACTCCCGCAGCCAGAGTTCAGTCACTTACAACTGAATGGCGCGCTGGACGAAGGCAAATTAAAACGATTGATGCACTTAGTGTATGATGTGCGCCGCGATGATGCGCCGCTGCGCCGTGTTGCTGGTCTGCCAGGCGAATTTGACCGCCTGCGTAAGCACTATCAGGAGCGGCGCGAATGGTCATCACTTTGTGTGCAGTGCGATGATGCTGCCAGTGCCGAGCTGTTGCAGAAATTAGGATTTAGCACAAATATCCTTCGTCCTTAAAGCTGCAGGGGTGTTCGCTTGCTGCCCACCTGCAACTCCAATGACTTTGGGTATTATAGCGTCATCCTGAGTTAATTCGGGAGTCAATTGAACATCCCTGTATTTGTCTAATTCCTTGTTATTTAATGAACGTTAGTGGAGAAAACCAACATGTCTGACGGCTGGAATATTGCTCTGTTAGGAGCGACGGGCGCAGTAGGTGAAGCTTTGCTGGAGTTGCTCAATGAGCGCCAGTTCCCGGTTGGTGAATTGTATCCGCTGGCCAGTGAGCGTAGTGCGGGCGCGACTGTGCGCTTTAACGGCAAAAGTTTGCTGGTTGAAAATGTCGCTGAATTTGACTGGTCTCAGGCGCAGTTGGCATTCTTTGTTGCTGGCCCTGAAGCCTCGCAGCAATATGCGGAAGAGGCGGGTAATGCGGGTTGTCTGGTGATCGACAGCAGCGGCCTGTTTGCGATGGAGCATGATGTGCCGCTGGTGGTGCCGAGTGTGAACCCTCAAGTGCTGGCTGATTACCGCAACCGCAATATTGTTGCGGTCGCCGACAGTCTGACCAGCCAGTTGCTGACCGCAATCAAACCGCTGACGGAGCAAGCGGGCCTGTCTCGTTTGCATGTCACCGCGCTGATCTCTGCCTCGGCCCATGGCAAAGTTGCGGTGGACGATCTGGCGGGGCAAAGTGCCAAGCTGCTCAATGGTATCCCTGCGGAGCCGGGTTTCTTCGCCAAACAGTTGGCGTTTAACGTCTTACCGCTGCTGGCCGATGAAGAGGGCAGTGTACGCCAAGAGCGCCGCTTGGTGGATCAGGTGCGCAAAGTGCTACAAGACGAAGGTTTGCCTATCTCGGTCACCTGCATTCAGTCGCCGGTATTCTACGGTCAGGCGCAAGTGGTGCATCTGGAAGCGCTGCGTCCAATCTCTTCGGATGAAGCGCGTAGCGAACTGGAAAATTGCGAAGATATCCAATTATCTGAAGAAGATGATTACCCCACGCAGGTGAGTGATGCCTCTGGCAGTGATGCGCTGAGCATTGGTTGTGTGCGCAATGACTATGGTATTCCCGAAGTATTACAGTTCTGGTCGGTGGCCGACAACATTCGTTTTGGTGGCGCATTAATGGCGATTGAAACGGCGGAGCGCCTGTTGCAGGAGCAACTTTACTGATGTCCGAACTTGAGTTGGCTCAGCAAAAAACAGCAGCTCAGCAAGACGCCACAGTGGCGGAGGCTGTCAGCTTAAAAATTGCGCTGGGCATCGAATATAACGGCAGTCGCTATTTTGGCTGGCAACGTCAGCAAGAGGTCACCAGCGTGCAGGCGTGTCTGGAGGCGGCCCTCTCGAAAGTCGCCAATGCGCCTATCGGCGTATTCTGTGCTGGGCGGACGGATGCTGGCGTGCATGCGACAGGGCAGGTGGTGCATTTTGTCACTACCGCCGTGCGCAAAGATGCCGCTTGGACGATGGGGGTCAATAGCCATCTGCCCCCAGATATTGCGGTGCGCTGGGTCAAAACTGTTGATGATGATTTCCACGCCCGCTTCAGCGCCACGGCCCGTCGCTACCGCTATATTATTTTTAACCATCGCTATCGTCCGGCAGTATTGGCGCAAGGGGTCACCCACTGTCACATGCCGCTGGATGCCGAAAGAATGGAGCAGGCGGCGCAGTGTCTGCTTGGCGAGAATGATTTTACCTCATTCCGCGCCGTGCAATGCCAGTCCCGCACGCCATGGCGAAATGTAAAACATGTCAAAGTGACCCGACACGGCGCGTATATCGTGGTAGATATCAAGGCCAACGCTTTTGTTCACCACATGGTGCGCAATATTGTTGGTAGCCTGATCGAGATTGGTTGCGGGAATCAGGATGTAAACTGGATGGCTGAGTTGCTGGCGCTAAAAGATCGCGCTCGAGCGGCGGCAACCGCAAAAGCCGAGGGGCTATATTTGGTCTCCGTTGACTACCCCGAGCACTTTGGTTTACCCGCAGCGCCGATGGGGCCGCTTTTTTTGGCGGATGATTGATTAGGATAAAATGATGGATGTTTGGCTGAACACGACCTTGAGCTAAGGAATACTTAAGGAAGTTCAGCTAGTCTCAATCACAGTTTAAGCTCGCTTACCACTCGAGAGTATTTATGGAATTTATACGTTTCATTATTGATTTTATTTTGCATATTGATGTTCATTTGGCGGAGTTGGTGGCGCAGTATGGGGTTTGGGTTTATGCCATTCTATTCCTGATTTTATTCTGTGAAACCGGTCTGGTGGTGACGCCATTCCTGCCGGGTGACTCTTTGCTGTTTGTGGCGGGCGCACTGGCAGCATTGCCATCCAATGATATTAATGTGCATATCATGGTGGCCTTGATGGTAACGGCGGCTATTTTGGGGGATGCCATCAACTACACCATTGGTCGGGTGTTTGGTGAAAAGCTCTTTAGCAATCCAGATTCCAAAATTTTCCGCCGTAGCTATCTGGATAAAACCCATCAGTTCTACGAGAAGCACGGTGGAAAAGCGATTGTTCTGGCGCGATTTGTACCGATCATTCGTACTTTTGCGCCGTTTGTCGCTGGAATGGGCAAAATGTCCTATCGCCATTTTGCAGCGTATAACGTGATTGGGGCGTTGGTATGGGTGCTGCTATTCACCTATGCTGGCTACCTATTTGGTAATGTGCCTATCGTGCAGAACAATCTGAAATTGCTGATTGTCGCCATTATTGTGGTGTCAATCTTGCCCGGTGTATTTGAGGTTTGGCGGCATCGGCGCGCGGCGGCACGTCAGAAAAATCAGTAAAAACGTTACCTAAGCCAAGGGTTCGACCAGTTTTTTATCTACACTGTCGAGCCAATATGGTTTAATGAGTGACATTTATGGTCTGTTCCTGCGGACACCCCGAATCTCGGTGCCTTAGTCATGCTGTATTGGCGTGTATCTCAGGCATTTTTTATTGGGATGTTTTCAGGGAGATGGTTAAAGCATGAACAGCGAACTGGCAACGGCCAGGTTCAAACAGAAAGGTCATCGATGAGCTGGATTGAACGAATTCTTAACAAAAGCAATATTACACAAACCCGTAAAGCGAGTATTCCTGAAGGGGTGTGGACGAAATGTGACAGTTGTGGTCAGGTACTTTACCGTGCCGAGTTAGAGCGCAATCTGGAAGTTTGTCCTAAGTGTGATCACCATATGCGTATGTCAGCCCGTGCACGGTTACATATGCTGTTGGATGCAGGCAGTGAAGTTGAATTGGGTAGCGAGCTGGAGCCGAAGGACATCCTGAAATTCAAGGATTCCAAAAAGTATAAAGATCGTATTTCTGCCGCACAAAAAGAGACCGGCGAGAAAGATGCTTTGGTTGCCATGAAAGGCACCTTACAGGGCATGCCTGTGGTTGCCGCCGCATTTGAATTTGCCTTTATGGGCGGTTCGATGGCGTCAGTCGTGGGGGCGCGTTTCGTTCGTGCCGTTGAGCAGGCACTGGAAGACAATTGTCCGCTGGTGTGCTTCTCCTCCAGCGGCGGTGCCCGTATGCAGGAAGCATTGATGTCACTGATGCAGATGGCAAAAACCAGTGCTGCTCTGGCGAAAATGCAAGAGCGCGGTTTGCCCTACATTTCTGTGCTGACAGACCCTACCATGGGGGGCGTTTCTGCCAGTCTGGCGATGTTGGGTGATATCAATATCGGTGAGCCTAAAGCCTTGATCGGTTTCGCTGGCCCACGGGTTATCGAGCAAACCGTCCGAGAAAAACTGCCGCCGGGCTTCCAGCGCAGTGAATTCTTGATTGAAAAAGGCGCTATCGACATGATCGTGCGCCGTCCGGTTATGCGCCAGACGATTGCCAGCATCCTGTCTAAATTGACTCATCAGCCACAGCCAAGTGTGGTTGACGCCAAAGATACTGCTGCAACGGATACTCAGGCAGAAGCCTGATGCTCCCAACGGGCACCCCCTGATAAGGTGGTGCCCGGTTATTGTGTATAAAGGCCAGTGGTGGGACCCATGGACAATCATCAAATTCCCCAAGCCACGTCGCCTTTGGCCGCGTGGCTTGACTACCTTGAGCGCTTGCATTCTCAACCTATTGAGTTGGGTCTGGAGCGTGTTAAACAGGTTGCTGAGCATCTTGATCTGCTTAAACCTGCCCCGAAAGTATTTACCGTTGCCGGCACCAATGGCAAAGGCACCACCTGCTGTACCCTAGAATCAATTTTACTGGCAGCGGGTCTGCGGGTAGGGGTTTACAGCTCACCTCATCTTTTGCGTTACACCGAGCGAGTCCGTATTCAGGGGCAAGAACTGTCTGAGGCCGAACATAGCCACTCTTTCGCCCAAATTGAAGCTGGACGTGAAGGCATCTCGCTGACTTACTTCGAATTTGGCACCTTATCGGCACTGCAATTATTTAAGCAGGCTAAGCTTGATGTGGTGATTCTGGAAGTGGGTCTCGGTGGGCGGTTGGACGCGACCAATATTGTTGATTCTGATGTTGCGGCGATCACCAGTATCGCGATAGATCATACTGACTGGTTGGGTTTTGACCGGGAGAGCATTGGGCGTGAAAAAGCCGGTGTGTTCCGCGCAGGAAAACCTGCGGTGGTGGGGGAGCCAGATATGCCGCTCTCCATTGCCGATGTTGCCGCGAAACTCGGTGCGCAGCTCTATCAGCGTGATAAGGCGTGGCAGTTCAGTCAGCAAGAGCAAAGCTGGTGCTGGCAGTGCGACGATCGTCAGTGGGCTGATTTGCCACTACCTAATGTGCCGTTGGCGAATGCGGCCACTGCGTTAGCCGTGCTGCACTATTCGAAATTACCCTTGAGTGAAGCGGCTATTCACCAAGGCTTGCAAGCTGCCCGTTTGCCGGGGCGTTTCCAGCGAGTCAGTGAGCAACCCTTGCTGATTTTGGATGTTGCCCATAATCCACATGCCGCACGTTATTTGACCGATCGACTAGCTCAGTTGCCGAAACAGGGTAAAGTACGGGCAGTGGTGGGGATGTTATCCGATAAAGATATTGCGGGGACATTGGCATGTCTGGCTGAACAGGTCGACGAATGGTACTGCGCACCGCTAGAGGGGCCGCGTGGGGCCACTGCGGCGCAACTGGCTGAACATCTCAGTCTCTCCCGCCAGTTTGGCGATGTTGAAACAGCTTGGCGTCAGGCTATGCAGGATGCAGAACCACAGGATGTGGTCATTGTCTGTGGCTCTTTCCATACTGTCGCCCATGTGATGGCAGCATTGAATCTATGACAGTATCGAGTTTATAACCGCTTGAATTTATAAACGAATGAATGTGGGGAGTGCGAGTGGCAAGTAAGTTCCAGAACCGTTTAGTCGGGACCATAATTCTGGTGGCATTGGGCGTGATTTTACTGCCGGGGCTACTGGATGGCAAAAAAAAGCATTATGAGGATGAGTTTGCAGCTATCCCCTTAGTGCCAAAACCCGGCGATAGTCAGGAAATTGACGCGGTTCCGCCGGTCAGTCAACCTTTGCCTATCGCGCCACCGGAAGGTGCGGCGCAAGCCGTGGAAGTCCCCAAAGATGACTCCGTTTCTCAGGCCGCGAATGATGCCGGTAACCTGCCATCTGAACCGACAATCGTCACACCGCCACCAATACGAAATAAGCCGGTTGAGGTGAAACCTGTTGAGAAGAAATCGGTCGAAATCAAACCGATACCGGTAGAGAAAAAACCGCAGGAGGTCAAACCTAAACCTGAGGTTAAGCCGGAAGCTAAACCAGAAGTTAAACCAGAAATTCAGCCGGAGAGCAAACCGGCGACAGAAGAAAAGGCACCGGTAGGACAGGCTTATGTCGTCCAACTGGGGGCGCTAAAAAATGCGGCTAAAGTGAATGAAGTTGTCGCCACACTGCGCCTGTCAGGTCATCGGGCATTTACCGTGCCTGCGACCCCGGTTCAGGGCCAGATAACCCGAGTATTTGTCGGGCCGGATGCGTCAAAGCAAAAATTGCAATCTGCCTTACCGGAGCTTAATTCATTAAGTGGCCTGAATGGACAGGTTCGGCCCTACAGCACAGGGCGGTGAGATTTAACTGTGCGGCTAGAGGTCAGGGCGCACGGGGTTTGTGAGCTAAGTTTGTGCGACGATTGTTGTTTTTAAAATCGTCGCACTTTAATTTGTCATGGGGTCAGAAACCCCTACGCAAACGTTTTCTTTTTCTGTTAGAATTCGCCGCGAACAGGATGCAGCGGCGATTTCGTCATTGGAATAGTCATGGTCTGGATTGATTACGTCATTATAGGGATTATCGGATTTTCTGCGTTAGTCAGCTTAATTCGGGGATTTGTCCGTGAAGCATTGTCACTTGTAACATGGGGATGCGCGTTTTTTGTCGCCAGCCATTTTTACACTTACCTTGCTATCTACTTCACTCGCTTTGAAGATGAAGTAGTGCGTAACGGAATTGCCATCGGCATTTTGTTCATCGCGACATTGATCGTCGGGGCTATTGTTAACTACGTGATTGGCTCACTGGTTGAACGTACCGGGTTATCAGGAACAGACAGGGTATTGGGGATCTGTTTTGGGGCGCTGCGAGGTGTTCTGATTGTCTCAGCCATGTTGTTCTTTCTCGATACATTCACCGGCTTTTCACAAAGTGAAGACTGGAAGCAGTCACAATTAATCCCGCAGTTCAGTTATATCATCAGGTGGTTCTTTGACTACCTGCAGAGCACGTCGAGTTTCTTACCGAATCAATTACCGATTCGGAGCGGCTTATGAGGAAAAGACAACATGTGCGGTATTGTCGGTATCGCCGGTTTTTCACCGGTAAACCAGTCGATTTATGATGCGCTGACGGTGCTCCAGCACCGAGGCCAGGATGCTGCGGGCATCGTTACCATTGATGCCCATAATGGGTTCCGGCTGCGTAAAGCAAACGGCTTGGTGAAGGATGTATTTGAAACCCGGCATATGCTGCGCTTACAGGGGAATATGGGTATTGGCCATGTTCGTTACCCGACAGCAGGTAGCTCCAGTGCTTCAGAGGCTCAGCCCTTCTACGTTAACTCACCGTTTGGCATCACCTTGGCTCATAACGGTAATCTGACTAACGCTCACCAACTGAGAAAGAAATTATTCGAAGTTTCTCGCCGTCATGTGAACACCACGTCTGACTCAGAAATTCTGCTGAATATTTTTGCCAGTGAATTGGACCGTTTCCAACATTACCCGTTGGAGTCTGACAACATTTTTGCCGCTGTTGCCGCAACGCATCAGCTGATTCGTGGTGCCTATGCTTGCGTCGCGATGATTATCGGCCATGGCATGGTCGCCTTCCGTGACCCTAACGGTATCCGTCCGTTGGTGATTGGTAAACGCACCTTGGTTGATGGCCGCAATGAGTACATGGTCGCTTCTGAAAGTGTGGCACTCGATACCCTTGGCTTCGAATTCCTGCGCGATGTTGCGCCGGGCGAAGCGGTGTATATCACCGAAAAAGGCCAGTTGTTCACTCGCCAGTGTGCTGAAAATCCAAAATACAACCCGTGCTTGTTTGAATATGTCTATTTTGCCCGTCCAGACTCCTTTATGGACAAAATTTCGGTTTACAGTGCGCGCGTGCGCATGGGCCAGAAATTGGGCGCAAAAATTGCCAAACAGTGGGAAGACTTGGATATTGATGTGGTTATCCCTATCCCTGAAACCTCCTGCGATATCGCGCTGGAAATTGCCCGTATTCTGGATAAGCCGTACCGCCAGGGGTTTGTGAAAAACCGCTATGTCGGCCGTACCTTCATCATGCCGGGCCAGCAAGAGCGTCGTAAATCAGTGCGCCGCAAACTGAACGCCAACCGTGCCGAGTTCCGTGATAAGAACGTATTATTGGTGGATGACTCTATCGTACGGGGTACGACATCAGAACAAATCGTCGAGATGGCACGTGAAGCTGGGGCGAAGAAAGTCTATTTTGCTTCTGCCGCTCCTGAAATTCGCTTCCCGAATGTGTACGGCATCGACATGCCTAGCGCCAATGAATTGATTGCGCATGGCCGTGAGGTGGATGAGATTCGCCAGTTGATTGGTGCCGATGCACTGATTTTCCAGGATCTTCCCGACCTGATCGAAGCCGTGCGCGAAGATAACCCCGATATTACTCAGTTTGAGTGCTCAGTCTTTAATGGCGTTTACGTCACTAAAGATGTTGATCAGAGCTATCTGGAGTATCTGGAGTCGTTACGTAACGATGATGCGCAGGCATTACGTAATCATAACGAAGCGGAAAATCTTGAGATGCATAACGAAGGGTAATACACCGTCGTTTTACTGATAGATAAAGATGAATCAAAAAGGTGCAATCCGCTTTTAAACGCGGTGCACCTTTTTTTATTTTAGGATGCGGGGTTTTGAGATGTGGATAGCATCACTTGCTAATCCATGCCTGATACGGCAAAGTTTGCCCCTATTTGTTTATGTTATGCTTAATTTAGTAGCATAACGTCAGTGTGAGGCAGTTTTCCATGAAACGACTTATTATCGGTATCAGTGGGGCCAGCGGGGCCATTTATGGCGTGCGGCTGTTACAGGTGCTGCAACATGTCGAGGGCGTGGAAACACATTTGATCATCACTAATGCTGCCCGCCAGACGCTGGCACTGGAAACGGCGTTCAGTGTCAAAGAGGTACAGGCGTTGGCAGATGTGGTGCATGATTCACGTGACATTGCCGCTTGCATCTCCTCTGGCTCATTCAAAACCCACGGCATGGTCATTTTGCCTTGTTCAATCAAAACCTTATCTGGCATTGTCCATAGTTATACCGACGGGTTATTGACCCGTGCCGCTGATGTCATCTTGAAAGAGCGCCGCCCATTGGTGCTCTGTGTTCGCGAAACCCCACTGCATTTAGGTCATTTACGGCTGATGGTGCAGGCTGCTGAATTGGGGGCGGTTATCATGCCACCGATGCCTGCATTTTATCATCGCCCACAAACCATTCAGGATATTGTTGATCAGACGGTGAATCGAATTATCGATCAATTTGATATTGAGTTGCCTGAAGATCTTTTTGTTCGTTGGCAAGGTACAAATTAACATTCCTCACTTAATTGATACATTTGTGCAACATCGCACTGAAATGGAGCGGATTATGCACCACAATGATCCTGTTGCACGATGTGTGCTGTGGCATGAATTGCGTATTTGATTTCTGTTCATGACCTGATGCCTTAATTTAGTGGCGATCGTGCTAAGAGAGTCATGACGGAACTTGCTCTCCCTCCAGATGATTACTGGCACGATTACTGCTAATTGATTTATGACAGCGATTAATTTATGAAAGCTCTGGGTTGTACAGAAATCTAACGCGCTCTATGGCATCAAAAATCAATTTGAGGGTAATGTATGAATAAGAAGATGTTGGTTCTTCCTTTAGTCTTAGCATTGGCTGCCGCTAGCAGTGCTTTTGCAGCGATTCCTAAAGACGTCAAAATTGGTACTGATCCCACTTATGCCCCGTTTGAATCTAAAAATGCCAGTGGTGAACTGGTCGGTTTTGATATCGATATAGCAAAAGAGTTATGTAAACGCATTGATACTAAATGTACTTTTGTTGAAAGCGACTTTGATGCATTAATACCTTCGCTTAAAGCTAAAAAAATCGATGCTATTATCTCCTCGCTCTCCATTACTGAAAAACGCCAAAAAGAGATTGCCTTCACCGATAAACTCTTTGCGGCCAATTCTCGTTTAATTGCTGCAAAAGGTAGCACTATTGAACCGACACTGGTGGCTTTGAAAGGCAAACGTGTTGGGGTGCTGCAAGGCTCAACTCAGGAAGCCTTTGCTAATGCCGAGTGGCAGCCAAAAGGCATTGATATTGTTGCCTATCAAAACCAAGACTTAATCTATGCTGACTTAGCTTCAGGTCGTATTGATGCGGCTTTTCAGGATGAAGTTGCTGCTAGTGAAGGTTTCCTGAAGCAAGCGATAGGTAAAGATTATATCTTCGCCGGACCGTCAGTTAAGAATGATCAATTCTTTGGTGTCGGGACGGGGATGGGCTTGCGTAAAGATGATACAGAATTGAAAGCCGCGTTGGATAAAGCCTTTGCAGAAATGCGCAAAGATGGCACCTACGACACTCTCGCGAAAAAATATTTCGACTTTGATGTTTACGGCGGTTAATTCTCTTACCGTCATGGCCTCTGTCGATTTAGGCAGAGGCTGCTATTTTAGGGTAATTAACAATAGTCATTTACCAGACTCCTTACTCAGTAAAACAGGATAACCCAGATGCTGGATGGATATTCGAAACTGATATTTGAGGGTGCGCTGGTAACGCTGGAGTTAGCATTGTGTTCAGTGCTGCTATCAGTGATTATCGGCCTGATGGGTGCCGGTGGAAAGTTATCATCGAATCGGCTGTTATCTGGCTTATTTGAGTGCTACACCACGCTTATTCGCGGTGTACCGGATTTAGTTTTAATGCTGCTTATCTTCTACGGTTTGCAGATAGCCCTAAATAGCATTACTGAATCGATCGGCTTTGAACAAATTAATATTGACCCTCTCTCAGCCGGGATTATTACTCTGGGCTTTATCTATGGTGCTTATTTCACCGAAACCTTCCGTGGTGCTTATATGGCGGTTCCTGCCGGCCAAATTGAAGCTGCCAGAGCATTTGGTTTTACCTCTAGCCAGATTTTTCGCCGAATCCTATTTCCGGCCATGATGCGCTACGCACTGCCGGGTATTGGTAATAATTGGCAAGTTATACTCAAGGCAACCGCATTGGTCTCTATTTTGGGATTAAATGATGTGGTTAAAGCGACACAGTTGGCGGGCAAGGGCACATATCAACCCTTCTTCTTTGCTTTGGTGGCGGGTGCGGTTTATCTGATCTTCACCACGATATCAAATGGTGTATTGCTGTGGCTGGAACGGCGCTATTCCCATGGGGTGAAGAGGGCTGAACTATGATTGAAATCCTGCATCAATATTGGCAAGCATTGCTCTGGAGTGATGGCTATCGGTTTACCGGAATGGCGATCACTTTATGGCTATTAATATCCTCAGTCGTGATCGGCGGGCTGCTTGCTATTCCGTTGGCGGTGGCGCGAGTGGCAGAACGGCGCTGGATTCGCTTTCCTGTCTGGATTTTTACCTATATCTTCCGTGGCACGCCACTGTATGTCCAATTATTGGTATTCTATTCTGGTATGTACAGTTTGGAGATTATCCGAGGCAATGATCTGCTTAATGCGTTCTTTCGCAGCGGGTTGAATTGCACTATTTTAGCGCTGACACTTAATACCTGTGCCTATACTACCGAGATTTTCGCCGGTGCCATTCGTTCGGTGCCACATGGCGAAATAGAAGCGGCCAGAGCTTATGGTTTCTCGCGCTTTAAAATGTATCGTTGTATTATTTTACCTTCTGCACTGCGTATTGCCTTACCGGCCTACAGTAATGAAGTGATTTTAATGCTGCACTCTACTGCGCTGGCTTTTACGGCTACAGTGCCGGATATACTGAAAATAGCGCGTGATATTAACGCCGCAACTTATCAGCCGTTTTATGCTTTTGGTATTGCTGCCGTACTTTATCTGATCATCTCCTTTACGCTAATTAGCCTGTTCCGCCAGGCAGAGAAACGTTGGTTGGCTCATATAAAACCGCAGGCATCGCATTAAGTACGGAGAAACCATGATGGACACATTAGACACTATAACTGGCACAGCAGAAACTATGACTGAAACATCAAAAACTAAAATAGCTGAAACCAAACTCGCCGTGACAGAGTTGCATAAGCATTATGGTGAACACGAGGTTTTAAAAGGCGTTTCCCTCTCGGCCAAAGCAGGGGATGTCATCTCTATTATTGGCTCTTCTGGTTCGGGGAAAAGTACTTTTTTACGCTGCATCAACTTTCTGGAAAAACCCAGCGAAGGCACGATCAGCGTCAATAATCAAAATATCCGCTTAGTACGGGATAAAGATGGGCAATTAAAAGTTTTCGATAAAAAAGAGCTGCAATTATTGCGCACCCGACTAACGATGGTATTCCAGCACTTTAATTTATGGAGCCATATGACAGTGCTGGAAAATGTCATGGAAGCGCCGATTCAAGTTTTGGGCCTGAGTAAATCAGTGGCGAAAGAGCGGGCAATCCGTTATTTGGATAAAGTCGGGATTGATGAGCGGGCGCGGGCAAAATATCCGGTGCATCTTTCTGGTGGTCAGCAGCAACGTGTCTCTATTGCACGGGCACTGGCGATGGAGCCGGATGTATTGCTGTTTGATGAGCCGACGTCGGCGCTGGACCCTGAGCTGGTCGGCGAAGTGCTGCGTATTATGCAAAAATTGGCAGAAGAGGGGAAAACCATGGTGGTGGTGACCCACGAAATGGAGTTTGCCCGCCATGTTTCCAGCCATGTCATCTTCTTGCACAAAGGGGTCATTGAAGAGGAAGGTCCGCCAGCCGAGCTTTTTGGTAACCCTAAAAGTACCCGCTTGCAGCAGTTTCTCTCTGGTGCGCTGAAATAACGGATGACTTAGCGGGATAGTGATTCATCTATCCCGCGACAAATCTATTCCGCTACAAACCTATCCCGCTACAAACCCATCCGCCACAACTTATGCCGCAGGCTTTTTCAATACATTGCGCAGCGCTTCTTCCAGTTCGAAATAGCGAAAACCAAAACCCGCCTCTTCCAACCGTTTTGGCACCGCCCGCTGCCCACCGAGCACTAATGCCGCCGATTCACCCAGCAACAAACGAATAGCTGCCGCAGGAGTACGAATCACAGCCGGTCTATCCAGCACCTCAGCCAGTGTGGCAATAAATTGTTCGTTATGCACCGGATAAGGGGAGACCATATTGAATGGGCCGTTTAGGCCATCAGTGGTCAGTAAGAAATAGATGCCATGAACCATATCATCGATATGTATCCATGGTAGATATTGGCGACCATCACCTATTGGCCCACCCAACCCAAGGCGCAATAGCGGTATCATTTTGGCTAATGCACCACCATGGGGAGCTAATACGATACCGGTACGCAATAGGCAAACGCGGGTATGGGTGCTCTCAGCGGCGCGAGCCAGACTCTCCCAACGCTCACACAACTGATAAGTAAATTCATCATGTGGCGTCTCCTCTTCTGTGACCAATGCTTGCCCTTGGTCGCCATAAAAACCCACCGCAGATGCTGAAATAAACACCGTCGGCGGCTCACTACTGGCTTTGATTAAGGCGGTCAGTTTTTCGGTTATTTGCCAGCGACTTTGGCAAAGAATCTCTTTTTGCTGTGGGGTCCAACGTTTTTCAGCAATGGGTTCACCTGCGAGATTGATCACCGCATCAAACTCATTCAGGTCATGCTTATCATCCAGTGTTGACCAACAGGTGACTTGCGAACCCAGTACATGATCTGCCCGCCGTGGATCACGGGTGAGTGCGGTAACTTGATGTGCTTGCGACAAAAGGAAGGCGGTCAGACTGCGCCCGATGAGCCCTGTCGCTCCAGTGATTAAAATACGCATAGCCCATCTCCATTTATGCTCGTCATTGCCTGTTGTTCTTTCAGCTTATGTTTATCTTGCAGCATAGGTTTCTCTTTCAGCATAGATGATTCCAGACTCTTCTCCTACGATGCTGAGCACATCCTGAGATTAATCTAAAGATAGAATCCCGCCAACCGTTGGTTTTTAGAAAATAAAAAAATAATAACTAAACAAATCGGGGGTTCTGTCCGATTAATACAATATTGGTCCGCAGGGACTCCCTGTTTACTCGTGGCGTGGTTGCCTGTATACCTTGTTGTTTTTGAATGTTAAAAATATGTATAAGCCATACTCAAACGACTTTTAAATACTGAATGGATGAATGTCTGCTAGAGTGAGCATACTCATTTGAATGGAAGGCCGCTGATCACTTGCGAAATTGGCTGTTTTATCAATGTCGGGTATTTTATAAAAGTTAGCCGTGGCTTATAAATCCTCCGGCTGAGGTCAGGTTGTGATCTCATTGTTGCCTATACACTTTTCAGGTGCGCATGAAGCTAAATATCGAAGTTAATTGTTCTTACGTATGTGAGCCCATACATAAGCAAGACGGTAGCTTATTAGCAGTCGAGCTATTAAGCCGATTTTCAGCTAAGTCGGTCGATTTATCCATTGACGTCGAACAGTTTATTAAAGAGCTCGGTGTCGATGGAAAGACTGAACTATTCCAGGACCAGTTACGAGCAGTGAAAGCCTATAGCGATTGGTTTATTGCTAACAAAGTTCTACTGTCGATTAATATCGATTTTGACTTGGCAAGCGTGATTGTTAGCGATGAATCAACTCGGCAGATGTTGGATGAAATGCCTTTCCTGCGGTTGGAAATAATGGAAACTTTCTCCAATTTATCCGATGGCATGAATAACCCATTGTTACGCGAGTTGGCTGAGCGTTATCCGCTATGGTTGGATGACTTAGGCAGCGGCGGTTCCACCTTAAATGCGGTCACCGCCAATATTTTTGAATATGTGAAGATAGATAAGCATTTCTTTTGGCAACACAACAAACATACCTTCCCGATATTGATCAATAACATCAAAAAATATTGTCTTGGGATCATTGTGGTTGGCGTTGAAAATCAAGATGAGTCGGAACAACTTAAGGGCACGAATATTGACGCAATGCAGGGCTATTTATTCCATCCCCTGACATTGGATGAGTTGGTATCGCTACACTCGCGATAATGGCTTCCCCTTTTTTTATTTCAAATCGCGCTAGCATGGTTTTGTGCTGTGAGCGCGATTTTTTGCGATAAAACATAGCGGTTATTATCGGATTAATCAGACGGATTGGATGATAGAATAGTGTCACTTTTAGCGCTCATTAAGTGCCACGGCACTCTCTGCCGCCTGATTTACTGAGATTATGACTAGAGAAGACGATGTTATGAAGTTAATGTTCGCTTCTGACCTGCATGGTTCACTGCCAGCGACCGAAAAGGTGCTGGAGATTTTTGTCCGCAGTAAAGCGCAATGGCTGGTGCTGTTGGGCGATTTACTCAATCATGGCCCGCGTAATGCGCTACCGGTGGGGTATCAACCGGCAGCCGTCGCAGAGTGCCTGAATCTCCATAAAAACCACATTATCGCCGTGCGCGGCAACTGCGACAGCGAAGTCGATCAAATGCTTTTGCAGTTCCCTATCATGGCCAGTTGGCAGCAGATTATTATGCCGGAAACGCGTCTATTTTTGACGCATGGTCACCTTTATCATCCCGCCGCACTTCCTCCGTTGCGTAATGGGGATATCTTGGTCTATGGTCATACTCATCTGCCTCAGGCAGAGTGGCAGGATGAGGTGATTTGCTTTAATCCCGGCTCCGTCAGCATCCCGAAAGGGGGATATCCGGCGAGCTATGGCATGTTGGACTGCGGCGTTTTACAGGTTCTGACCCTACAAAATGACGAGCCTGTCGCCCAGTTGGCATTGAAAAAATAAATAATATAAATCGTTATTTACCCCCAATCAGGGTGCCGCTGACCAGACTGCGGCCTCAAGAAACAAGGGTAAACTCTTGATTA
This sequence comes from Yersinia mollaretii ATCC 43969, assembly GCF_013282725.1. Lineage (NCBI taxonomy): Bacteria > Pseudomonadati > Pseudomonadota > Gammaproteobacteria > Enterobacterales > Yersiniaceae > Yersinia > Yersinia mollaretii. The sequence goes on from NZ_CP054043.1 coordinate 2,798,957, forward strand.
ACAATTGCGCGCGTCTCGTCGCGCCTAGATAGAAGGTTTTAGAGGATGGTGGATCAAAATCCAGCAGCAGTCATCGAGTGGGTTGATATAGTTGATGAGCAAAATGACGTTATTGCTCAATCCAGCCGTCAACAAATGAGAGCTCAACGACTACGCCACCGTGCGACCTATATTGTGGTGCATGATGGAATGGGCAAAATTCTGGTACAACGCCGTACTGAGAGCAAAGATTTCTATCCCGGCAAGCTGGATGCAACTGCCGGTGGTGTGGTGCAAAGTGGCGAAAACTACCTTGAATCTGCCCGGCGCGAAGCGGAAGAGGAGCTGGGTATTGCGGGTGTTCCCTTTGCTGAACATGGCCTGTTCTATTTTGAGGAGGAGTGCTGCCGTGTGTGGGGCGGATTATTCAGTTGTGTCTCTCATGGCCCGTTTGCCTTGCAGGCTGAGGAGATCGACGAGGTATGCTGGATGGTGCCGGAAGAGATCACCGCGCGTTGCGATGAGTTTACCCCAGACTCGCTGAAAGCCCTGTCACTGTGGCTGACCCGTAACAACGAACAAGATTACGGCAAAATTACGCCGCGCGAAGATTGATTTTAAATTGAAATACCCTCCCGGCCGACTGGCTGGGAGGGTGAATGGACTGCTCTGTGGCGCGATCCATTCAACTCAATTATCAGGCCAGAACATGCTGGCGAATGACGGCGGCGATACCCGGCTGTTCATTGTCGGCAATAACTAAATCAGCCCGTTGCTTGATGGCATCAGCGCTGTTCCCCATTGCTACACCCAGACCGGCGCTCTCCAGCATACTCAAGTCGTTAAAGTTGTCGCCGAAAGCCACCACCTCACTCATGCTCATGCCCTGAGACTCAACCCATTGCTGCAAGCGCATACCTTTACTGTTGCCCGCTTGCGCGATATCCACTTGATCATGCCATGACCATTCACAGGCCAGCCCCATCTCATCTTCAACCATGGTAGCAAAGGCTTTCAACTGCTCAGTATCGGCGTGAGAAGTGGCGAACTTCCAGATGGCGGTGGCGCTGTGGGCAGCATCTAATAAGCTATCGACATGGAGCAGTGTCGGGCGCTGGGCAGCAGGTAATGACTCGGCCCAACTTAGCGAACGGGTGACGTGCCCGCTGGTTTGCTGATAGAGCATGGCATCATCGACATACATCAGCCCGTGGATGTGGGTTTGCTCTAGCAACTGCAATACCTGAACCGCTTGTTTAGGCTGCAATGGATTTGAATCCAGCACTTTTTTACCATGGTAATCATAAATATAGGTGCCGTTACAGCAAATAGCGGGGGTATCTAGCTCTAGCGCCTGATAAAACGGATGAATCGCCACATGATGACGGCCCGTTACCACCACCACTTTAACGCCTTCAGCACGTGCCTGTGCCAGTACGGATAAGGATTCAGGCAAAATACGTTTTTTGTGATCCAGTAGCGTTCCATCCAGATCCAGTGCAATTATGCGATAGGTCATAGCAGTCCCAGACTCATTTAAGGGGCGAGTGAAATAGTATGTTTCGATATGATTTTCTGATAGTACACCGGATAAGCGACTGATTAAACCCGACTCTATATCAGCTAAGAATCAGCGGGGTAAGTTTGAGCGACACAACGCCAGACTGTTGTTATGCCCACCCAGTCAGGTAAGCTAGGCTAAAATAGTGTGTTAATCATTGATATTTGGCTAAACAGGTTACCCAATGGGTTCGACTCAGCGCCCAACAGGCTCGACTAAGGAGTAGAGATGAAGCAAGTGGTTTACGTGGCAAGCCCAGACAGTCAACAGATCCATGTCTGGCAATTAGATTCCGCCGGTGCATTAACTCTGCTGCAAACAGTGGACGTGCCGGGCCAAGTGCAACCGATGGCAATCAACCCGAATCAGCGCCATCTGTATGTTGGGGTGCGCCCTGACTTTGGTATTGTCAGCTACAACATTGCCGACGATGGCACCTTAACTGCCGCTGGTGTGGCACCCCTCCCTGGTAGCCCGACCCATATTGGCACCGATTTACAGGGGCGCTTCCTGTTCTCTGCTTCCTACAGCTTCAACTGTGTCAGCATCAGTCCTATTGATGAGCATGGCGTGGTTCAGGCACCTATTCAGCAGTTGGATGATTTACCCGCACCACACTCAGCGAATATTGACCCAACCAATCAAATCCTGCTGGTCCCTTGCCTGAAAGAGGATAAAGTGCGGCTGTTTGATTTGAGCGCAGAGGGCAAGTTAACGCCACACGCACAGGCGGATATCCCAGTTGCTGCTGGCGCGGGGCCGCGCCATATGGCCTTCCATCCGAATCAGCACGTCGCCTATTGTGTGAATGAACTCAATAGCTCCGTGGATGTGTACCAAATCAGCGATAATGGGCAGGAGTACCAGCTCATTCAGACACTGGATGCCATGCCGTCTGACTTTACTGGCACCCGCTGGGCCGCTGATATTCATATCACGCCAAACGGCCGCCATCTGTATATCAGTGACCGAACTGCCAGCTTGCTGGGTATTTTCAGCGTCTCTGAAGATGGCCGTAAAATTTCACTGGTCGGGCATCACCTGACGGAAGCACAGCCGCGCGGTTTCAATATTGACCATAGCGGCCATTTCCTGATTGCTTCCGGTCAGAAATCGGATCATATCGAAGTGTATCGTATCGATCAGAGCAGCGGTGAGCTGACAACACTGAGCCGTTATGCGGTGGGTAAAGGCCCAATGTGGGTGAGTATCTTGGCGCAATAGGGCTATTTTACTTGCCACGTTGAACTGCCCGAAAGGGCCGTTCAAGATGATGACAAACCCTCGATGACTCGATCTGACACGGTGAGGACAGGCGGAAGAGTAAAGCGTCCGCGCCAGGGATGGCGCGGCTCGAGCCTTCAGGGATGCTTATTTTTACAAAGGGAAGACGGCGTCTTTACGATCCGCCTGTTCTCTCCGCCGCTGGCACTTTGTCTCTCACTTTAACGGCCTGAAAGGGCCGTTTTCATCTATTATTATTGGCTTAGCACGTATTGGCTCAGCACGAATGACTACTCTCCACCGCACTTGCCACGGCATCCGTGAGTCGGGTCAAGGCCTCTGGCGAGATAATATAAGGCGGCATCAGGTAAATAAGTTTACCAAAGGGCCGAATCCACACCCCGTGTTCGACAAATCCCCGTTGCAGCCGGGCGACATTAACTGGCTCTTTCATCTCCACCACGCCAATTGCCCCCAGCACCCTCACATCCTCCACGGCGTGATGCTCTGCCAGCGGCAGTAATGCTTCCCTCAATTGACTCTCTATAGCGCTAACCTGCTGCTGCCAATGATTCTCCGCCAACAGATTCAGACTGGCGGAAGCCACCGCGCAAGCCAAAGGATTCGCCATAAAGGTTGGCCCATGCATAAAGCACCCGGCATCACCATTACTGATGGTTTCAGCCACCTGACGGGTGGTCAGTGTGGCCGATAAGGTCAGATAACCACCGGTTAGCGCCTTACCCAAACAGAGAATATCGGGTGTGATCTGCGCGTGTTCACAGGCAAAAAGCTTACCGGTACGGCCAAAGCCAGTGGCAATTTCATCGGCAATCAACAAAATCTGATGCTGATCGCACAGCGCTCTCACCTCGCGCAGATAAGCAGGATGATAAATACGCATCCCCCCCGCACCTTGCACTATCGGCTCCAGAATCACCGCCGCAATCTCGCTGGAGTGCTTGTCCATCATTGCGGCGAAATCCGTGATCTCCTCGGGGTTCCACTCTCCGTCGAAACGGCATTGTGGCGCGGTGACAAACAGATTCTCGGCTAAATAACCCTGATACAAACTGTGCATGGAATTCTGCGGATCACAAACTGACATCGCGCCAAAAGTATCGCCGTGGTAGCCATGACGCAGGGTCAACAGCCGCTGACGGCGCTCCCCTTTGGCCTGCCAGTATTGCAAGGCCATCTTCAGTGCCACCTCGACCGCCACCGAACCCGAATCGGCTAAAAACACACACTCCAACGCCGAGGGGGTCATGGCGACCAACTGCCTGCAAAGTTCTACGGCGGGAGGATGGGTAATGCCGCCAAACATCACGTGCGACATCTTGTCCAACTGCTGATGCGCGGCTTGATTCAGAGCTGGATGATTATAGCCGTGAATGGCTGACCACCATGAGGACATGCCATCAATCAATCGCCGACCATCTGCCAGTTGTAGCTCAACTCCCTCGGCGGCAACCACCGGATAACAGGGTAGGGGGTCGGTCATTGAGGTGTAGGGATGCCAGATATGGCGCTGATCAAAAGCTAGGTCAGAGGGTGTCATGGGAGTTTGTTGTAAACCAATTTGTCACAAGAATGGTTGACAGTATATCGAGTTTATTTACACTGACGACACTTTTTTCTCTTCTTTGGAGAAGCCGTAATGGCAAATTATACTCGCTGGACAGTCGGGCAAGCCCAAGCCCTGTTTGAAAAACCGCTGCTGGATTTACTGTTTGAAGCTCAGCAGATTCATCGTCAACACTTTGATCCCCGCCAAGTCCAAGTCAGTACCTTGCTCTCGATTAAAACCGGTGCCTGCCCTGAAGATTGCAAATATTGCCCGCAAAGCTCGCGCTACAAAACCGGGCTTGAGAGCGAACGCCTGATGCAAGTCGAGCAAGTATTAGAGTCGGCTAAAAAAGCCAAAGCGGCTGGCTCCACCCGCTTCTGTATGGGGGCGGCGTGGAAAAATCCCCATGAGCGCGACATGCCCTATCTGGAACAGATGGTCGAAGGCGTCAAGGCGATGGGGATGGAAACCTGCATGACGCTCGGCACGCTGGATAAGCAGCAAGCTCATCGTCTGGCAGACGCAGGGCTGGATTACTACAACCACAATCTGGATACCTCGCCGGAATTCTACGGCAGCATTATCACCACCCGCAGCTACCAAGAGCGGCTGGATACTCTCAGCGAAGTGCGCGATGCCGGTATCAAAGTCTGTTCTGGCGGCATCGTCGGGCTAGGAGAAACCGTCCGTGACCGCGCCGGGCTGCTGGTACAACTGGCGAATCTGCCCAAACCGCCAGAAAGTGTGCCAATCAATATGCTGGTCAAAGTGAAGGGCACCCCGCTGGAAAATAACGACGATGTCGACGCCTTTGAGTTTATCCGCACTATTGCAGTGGCCCGCATCATGATGCCCAGCTCTTACGTGCGACTCTCCGCGGGTCGCGAGCAGATGAACGAACAAACTCAGGCGATGTGCTTTATGGCGGGGGCTAACTCCATTTTCTACGGCTGCAAATTGCTCACCACCCCCAATCCCGAAGAGGATAAAGATTTGCAACTGTTCCGCAAATTAGGGCTGAACCCGCAACAGACCGCCACTGAACAAGGGGATCGCGAGCAGCAGCAACACTTGACCGAGCAGTTGTTGCACGGGGATTCTTCGCCCGAAGATCGCGTCCAATTTTATAACGCGGCGGTGTAATGAGCTGGCAAAGCAAGATAGAAAGCGGGCTGCAACAGCGGCGCGATGCAGCGGCCTACCGCACTCGTCAGGTCAATGAGGGGGCCAACGGGCGCGGGTTACAGGCCGATGGGCGGCACTATCTCAACTTCGCCAGTAATGACTATCTGGGATTAAGCCAAGATGCCGCCGTGATAGCGGCTTGGCAACAGGGCGCGCAGCGCTACGGTGTTGGCAGTGGCGGCTCCGGGCATGTGACCGGTTACAGCCAGCCCCATGCCCAATTGGAGCAGCAACTGGCCGATTGGCTTGGCTACCCGCGAGCACTGCTGTTTATCTCCGGCTATGCGGCGAATCAGGCGGTGCTGGCGGCGTTAATGGGCGCGGATGACCGCATACTGGCCGATAAACTCAGCCATGCCTCTTTATTGGAGGCGGCGGCACACTCGCCAGCGCAATTGCGGCGCTTTGCGCATAATCAGCCGGATTCGCTGCAAAAGTTGCTGGGCAGGCCCTGTTCCGGCCAAACCTTGGTGGTCACCGAAGGCGTTTTTAGCATGGACGGTGACTGCGCACCGCTGGCTGCTTTACAGCAACACACCACGGCGGCAGGGGGCTGGTTGATGGTGGATGATGCACACGGCATTGGTGTGCAGGGTGAAGGAGGGCGCGGTAGCTGCGCGTTACAAGGAGTAAAACCTGAGCTGCTGGTGGTGACCTTCGGCAAGGCATTTGGCCTCAGTGGCGCGGCGGTGCTATGTCAAGATCCAGTGGCTGAATACCTGCTGCAATATGCTCGCCACCTGATTTACAGCACGGCGATGCCGCCTGCACAGGCCATTGCGCTGCAAACCGCACTGTTACGCATTCAGCAAGCGGATGATCTACGTCAACAGCTTCAGCAACGTATCGCGCAATTTCGTCGTGGTGCGGCGGATTTACCCTTGTCATTAGGGGGATCAGAAACTGCCATCCAGCCGCTGCTAGTGGGGGATAACGCGCAAACTCTGGCACTGGCAGAGCAACTGCGTGCGGCGGGGTTATGGGTGACAGCAATCCGCCCCCCGACTGTCCCACCGGGCGGAGCCAGATTACGCATTACCCTCAGCGCCGCGCATCAGCCGGAGGATATCGATAGATTACTGGAGGGGCTGTATGGCGCTTGTCACTGAACCTATGCCGCCAGTATCAGTGGATAAATCCGCGATTGCGGCGGCTTTTAGCCGGGCAGCGGGCAGCTACGATACGGCGGCAGATTTACAGCGAAAAACCGGGGAGACGTTGCTGGCGCTGGGTCATCAGCATCCCGGCGTTTCAGTGCTGGATGCGGGCTGTGGCACCGGGTATTTCAGTCGCCGCTGGCGGGAGCTGGGCAAGCAAGTCACTGCGCTAGATCTTGCGGTGGGTATGCTGGACTACGCGCGCCAACAGCAGGCCGCTGATGACTATTTGCTGGCAGACATCGAACAGATTCCGCTGTCAGATCACTCAGTTGATATCTGCTTTAGCAATCTGGCGGTGCAGTGGTGCGCGGATTTACCTGCGGCCTTAGCCGAGCTGTATCGCGTGACGCGCCGTGGCGGCCTTATCCTTTTCTCCACGTTGGCAGAAGGCTCGCTTGATGAGCTGGGGCAGGCGTGGCAGCAAGTTGATGGCAAGCGCCATGTCAATGATTTCCTGCCTTTTCAGCAGATTAGCAGCGCCTGTCAGGGCTATCGCCACCAACTGACACCGCAGCACTATCAGCAACAATTTCCCGATGTGATAGCCCTTATGCGCTCGCTACAGGGCATTGGTGCCACGCATTTACATCGGGGCCGTCAGGCTGGCTTGGGGGGGCGTCAACGTCTGCTGGGGCTGCAACGCGCTTATAACCGGCAAGCGGGTCACTACCCGCTGAGTTACCACTTAGTTTATGGGGTTATTTATCGTGATTAACCGTTGGTTTATCACTGGCACGGATACCGATGTCGGTAAAACCGTCGCCAGTTGTGCATTATTACAAGCCGCCGCTCATCTGGGCTATCGGACTGCGGGTTATAAGCCCGTCGCCTCTGGCAGCCAGATGACGGCCGATGGCCTGCGCAACAGTGATGCTTTGGCGCTACAGGCCAACAGCAGTGAGGCGCTCGATTATGCCCAAGTAAATCCGCTGACACTGCTGGAAGCGACCTCGCCACATATTGCTAGCGAAAGTGAAGGCCGCGAGATCCATTTATCGGCCCTATCACAAGGCTTGCGGCAGCTTGAGCAATCCGCTGACTGGATACTGGTCGAAGGGGCTGGCGGCTGGTTTACCCCACTCTCCCCGCAAGCGACTTTTGCTGATTGGGTAGAGCAGGAACAGTTGCCAGTCATTCTGGTGGTGGGGGTCAAGTTGGGGTGCATCAATCATGCATTATTGACCGCGCTGGCGATTCGACACGCGGGATTGACACTGGCTGGTTGGGTGGCAAATGAAGTCATTCCAACCGGGGGGCGGCAAGCGGAGTATCTGGCGACATTGACGCGGATGATTGATGCACCGCTATTGGGGGTTATTCCTCATCTGACTGATCTCACTCAGCATCCCGCCACTGAACGCCGTGATCTTGGCGGCTATCTGGATCTACGGCGGCTGTCGGGCGAATAGAAAATCGAGGGCCAATCGGTATGATTAGCCCTTTTATCTCTTGGCGGAGGCCCGCGATACCTAAGCCACATCAACTGGCTAAATGCTCAATAATCATATCTTCATCCAATTGATCCAGTGTCCCTTGTGCCACGTTTCTGCCGCCCGCCATCAGGCAAAATCGATCGGCAACATGCTGAATTAGCGGCAAACGATGCTCCACCAATAACACCGTCAAACCCAAGCTACGACTAAGTTGATGCAGGATATTGCCGATATCCTCACTCAACGGGGGTAAGGTGCCGTTCCCCGGTTCGTCGAGAATCAGCAACTCCGGCTCTGCCACCAGCGCTCTGGCGATGGCTAACTGCTGCTGTTGATTGCGACTTAGCTCGCCCCCACGCTGGCTGCGTTTATCATGTAGTTGGGGGAACAAATCAAAAATCCAACCGGGAATGGGGTGCGACTTATGACGGCCCGCCAACACGGCGATCAGCATGTTCTCTTCGACACTCAGTTGAGAGAAAATCTGCTGCCCTTGTGGGACATAGCCGATGCCCAGCGCGGTGCGTCCCTCGACGGGTTGCTGTAGCAAGTTTTGTGGCGGCTGGTGGTGGGGTTGCCAAGTCATGGTGCCACTTTTAATCGGCAAATGACCCATGATGCAATTAATTAGCGTGGTCTTCCCGACGCCGTTGCGCCCAATCAAACAGGTGCACTGGCCACGGGGAAGCTCCAGATTGATATCCCAAAGGATATGAGTCTGGCCATAGTATTGATTTACAGCGGTTAAACTCAGCATCAGTGCTTCTCCTCAGTCGATCTCAGTAGTTCACAGGTGGCCCGGAGTTCTGTAACGGCTAGCGAAGGATTAACCAGCAAATTTGCATACTTGATAGCGGCAGATCAGCATAAAACACCACACTTATGCTGTGTGGTTGTGCATGTAAACTCTCTGTTTCACAGAGATATGAAGCAACTCTCGGGCCAAGTTACTGTGGGCAGCGGTAAAACTTGTATGTTAACGGGCTGTAAATGGTTTTAACGCGGGGGTTAGGCATGAAAATGCCAGTGCCAGCGGGGGAAAGAGTGGTGAATGATGGATTCCTTGCACTCAAGCGGTGCTCTGGTGGAGAAAATGGTGCAGAAAAACAGATCGGCGATAATGATTGGATCAGAGGGTAACAAGGTGAAAAATGTAGAATTAGCAAGTCGGGTAGTTAGTACGAATTGAAATATATGCTGAAATAAAAATGTAAAAAAAACACTAAAAAAGCTAATTAGTCCCTAATTCATCGCCAAGCTTTGCTTTTCGCCAACTCCCAGCCCCTATGGGGTTGAATGAGTTATCCACCATTCCTGTGGATAACCTTGTGCATTAGCCATAGAAAACTGATGGCAAGCGAGAGCCGGCGCGGCTTCTGACCCTGTTGTCCGGATTCTCTACTTTTAATAAATAACATTTATTTTCAGTAAGTTAATTAAAATCAAGTGTCGTCAATTATAATTGAGGTCAATGGATAATCCTTAATCAATTAACTATCACTAGTGTGTTTATGTTAATCGTTGGGGATAAAATACCTTTACAGTGCAACGAGCCTCTGAGTGTCACTGTCACGAAGCAACGCCGCCGTGTTTAAAGAAATTCCTACACTTTGGTGCTTGAAGCTGGTTTTATATCCAGTATCATAGGGGTGGTAAAATTTTATGGGGCTTTCATAATTAGCCTCCTGATAGTGTGTTTCTCCGGCGGGTAGCAAATTCATGAGTAAAGCATTCAAACTACATTCTGAGTTTAAACCAGCGGGCGATCAGCCTGATGCCATCCGTAAACTGGAGGAGGGGCTGGAGAATGGTCTGGCTCACCAGACGCTATTAGGGGTGACGGGATCAGGTAAAACCTTTACGGTCGCCAATGTCATTGCTGACTTAAATCGGCCGACCATGGTATTGGCGCCAAATAAGACCTTGGCCGCCCAGCTTTATGGCGAGATGAAAGAGTTTTTTCCTGATAACGCGGTCGAGTATTTCGTCTCCTACTATGACTACTATCAGCCCGAAGCCTACGTCCCCAGCTCCGATACCTTTATCGAAAAAGACGCCTCGGTAAACGAACACATCGAACAAATGCGGCTCTCCGCCACCAAAGCCTTGCTGGAGCGGCGGGATGTGATCGTGGTGGCCTCGGTCTCCGCGATTTATGGTTTGGGTGACCCCGACTTATACCTGAAAATGATGCTGCATCTGACCAAGGGCATGATCATTGATCAGCGCTCAATTTTGCGTCGTTTGTCAGAGTTGCAATACAGCCGTAATGATCAGGTATTTCAGCGGGGGACTTTTCGAGTACGCGGTGAGGTGATCGACATCTTCCCTGCTGAGTCCGATGAGTGGGCGCTGCGGGTTGAATTGTTCGATGACGAGGTTGAGCGGCTCTCGATATTTGATCCACTGACAGGCCAGCTACAGCACGAAGTACCCCGTTTTACGGTTTACCCGAAAACGCACTACGTTACCCCAAGGGAGCGTATTTTACAGGCGATGGAAGAGATCAAAGTCGAACTGGCTGATCGACGTAAGGTGCTGTTAGAAAACAACAAACTGTTGGAAGAACAGCGCATTGCTCAGCGAACCCAATTTGACCTCGAAATGATGAATGAACTGGGCTATTGCTCTGGCATTGAAAACTACTCCCGCTACCTTTCGGGCCGTGGGCCGGGCGAGCCACCGCCGACGCTATTCGACTATCTGCCCGCCGATGGTTTGCTGATTGTCGATGAGTCCCACGTCACGATCCCGCAGATTGGCGGCATGTACAAAGGCGACCGTTCACGTAAAGAGACGTTGGTGGAGTATGGTTTCCGGCTGCCATCGGCACTGGATAACCGCCCGATGCGTTTTGAAGAATTTGAAGCGTCGGCACCACAAACCATCTATGTCTCGGCCACGCCGGGCAAATACGAACTGGAGAAATCCGGTGGCGATATCATTGAGCAAGTGGTGCGGCCTACGGGCTTGCTTGACCCACTGATTGAAGTGCGGCCTGTCGCCACACAGGTCGATGACCTGTTATCAGAAATTCGTATCCGTGCTGCGATTAACGAGCGGGTGCTAGTGACCACCTTGACCAAACGTATGGCCGAGGATCTCACCGAGTATCTCGTGGAGCATGGCGCACGGGTACGCTACCTGCATTCGGACATTGATACCGTTGAGCGGGTTGAGATTATTCGCGATTTACGTCTGGGTGAGTTTGATGTGCTGGTGGGCATCAACTTGCTGCGGGAAGGTTTGGATATGCCGGAGGTTTCGCTGGTTGCCATTCTGGATGCCGATAAAGAAGGTTTTCTGCGCTCTGAGCGCTCCTTAATCCAGACCATTGGCCGTGCGGCACGTAACCTCAACGGCAAAGCTATTCTTTATGGCGACCGAATTACGGCTTCAATGGAAAAAGCCATTGGTGAAACCGAACGGCGAAGAGCCAAACAGCAAGCTTACAACGAAGAACGTGGCATAACTCCGCAAGGGCTTAACAAGAAAATTGGTGATCTTCTGCAACTGGGCCAACCGTCTACCCGTGGTAAAGGGAAAGGGCGGGGGGGCAAAGTGGCCGATCCCGATAACTACCTCTCCTTGCCACCGAAAGCGCTGGATCAGAAAATCCGTGAGCTGGAAGCCAAAATGTACACTTACGCGCAAAATCTGGAGTTTGAACAGGCGGCAGAATTGCGTGACCAAGTTCATCAGTTGCGCCAGCAGTTTATCGCCATCTCCTGATGGATAGGGGTTGCCGAGGAGGCCGCTGGTGCTCATCAGGTGATAAATCGGCAATTTTGCTTGTCGCATCAGCCAATCCTGATTAATGTGTGCGGCTGATAAAATTGTCACCTAATAAAGCGCGAGATAAATAATGAGTGAACACTTATCCAAAGATCCGCTGCACGGCATTACGCTGGAGCAATTGCTGACCAAACTGGTGGAGCACTATGGTTGGGAAGAGCTGGGATACCGTATCCAGATCAACTGTTTCACCAGTGATCCCAGCATTAAATCTAGCCTGAAGTTTTTGCGCCGCACCCCGTGGGCAAGGGCTAAAGTAGAAGCGCTCTATATCCACATGATCGATAACGCAGCATTACAGGCTAAATCCAAGGAGCCACGCCCCTAGTTCGCTTACGCGGAAGCCGCGCCACCCAACTGTTGCAAGGTCGCTTCCAGTGCCAGTCGCAATAGCTCACGGTCGTGGCGGTAAGGGATATCTTTGGCTTCCAGAGGTTGCTGCACAATAATTCGATCTTTCACGCCACTAATATCAATCCGTGGGCTGACAATAGCCGCATCAATAATTTTGCGGCCAATTTTGCTCTCCATGATGGCCAGTTTTTCTTGCAGCGAGAGCGCGGCGGCCGCGACACTCAGCTCACGCCCCAGATTGCCAATATAGATCATGCTGGCAGAGCTACGCCGTAAAGCTTGGGTTAAATCATCCAGCAGCAGCAGTGGCATCAAGCTGGTTAAAAAGCTACCGGGGCCGATCAGAATAACATCTGCCTGCCCTATGGCCTCGATCGCCTCCCGTGTCGCATGGACGTGGGGTGACAGCAACATCTCTTGTGGCATCTGTGCCAGTTGATCGATATTTACCTCACCATAAACCGGGTGCCCTTCACTGTCGATCGCCAGCAAATCGACGGGGTGCTCAGACATGGGAATAAGCCAGGCCTCCACTTTCAGTAAACTGCGCACCAGATTGATGGCTTCAATAGGGCGGATGCTGAGGTGATCCAACGCCTTAAGCATCAAATTCCCCAGATTGTGGCCCGCCAATTCGCCATTGCCCGTAAAACGGTACTCAAACATCGCAGACGCCACACTTGGCTCAGTAATCAATTGATTGAGGCAATTTCGGGTATCGCCCCACGCAATTCCACCTTCTGAACGACGTATGCGCCCAGTTGAGCCGCCATTATCGGTGGTGGTGACAATACCTGTCAGGCGCGAGCCTAAAGGGGAAAGGGCTGACATCACTCGGCCGAGTCCATGGCCGCCGCCTAATGCCACCACCCGATCGAGATCCGCTAAGGTGCGATTTCGCATATTTTTCCTGTCTAAATAGGGGTGCCTAACTCTAATAGCGTATACCCGTCATCTTTTAAATTGTAGGTGCCTTTGTGCACCTTGAAATCATTTGGGTATCGCTAAGGGTGAAATTGCTGCATAAGTTAACGGATTTGTCGCTAAAACGCGATAAAAGCCATGGTTTTCGTGATTTTAAACAGGGTATTAGCGGGCAGCTAAGCTACCATCAATGACGGTGAGTTGTGTCAGCTAAGTCGTTGTATATAAAAATATATAGCGAAAAACTGCGATTGGCTATCCTGTCGTTTTAGCGTTAGAATCTTTAGGAAAAGTAGGGTTTTTAGCGCTTTGTTGCTGTTGGCTTTACTTTTTAAACCATGGTTCAGAAGCGGTGCGTAAACTGTGACTGAACATAAACTCCTAGCCTTGGTGCCTACGTTGTCCCGAGCCGCGAATATGCGTTTCGTTTATGGACAATAGGGTGCTCTGGCCGTGGCTTTAAGCCACCAGGGTGCGAGGTAGAAATGCCTGCATCTCCCGTATTTGGAAAGGTGTTATGGTACAACTGACTGACGCATTTGCGCGCAAGTTCTATTACTTGCGCCTATCGATCACCGATGTGTGCAACTTTCGCTGCACCTACTGTCTGCCGGATGGCTATCGGCCCGATGGACTAAAAAGCTTTCTGAGCCTCGACGAAATAAGCCGCGTTAGCCGCGCCTTTGCCCTGTTAGGTACTGAAAAAATCCGCCTGACGGGCGGTGAACCCTCTATGCGGCGTGATTTCACCGACATCATCGCCACCATTCGGCAAAATCCCGCGATCCGCACATTGGCGGTGACCACCAATGGTTACCGTTTAGCGCGTGATGCAGCACAATGGCGGGAGGCTGGGCTGACGGCGATTAATGTCAGTGTCGATAGTCTGGACCCACGACAATTTCATGCTATCACCGGGCAAGATAAATTCCATCAAGTGATGCAAGGTATTGATGCCGCTTTTGAGGCCGGTTTTGATAAAGTCAAAATCAATGCCGTGCTGATGCGCGATGTCAACGACCGCCATCTGAGCGCCTTCCTTAATTGGATAAAACTCCGCCCCATCCAACTGCGATTCATTGAACTGATGGAGACGGGCGAGGGCGGCCATCTGTTCCGCAAGCATCATGTCTCCGGCGGTATCATCCGCCAGCAACTACTCCAGCAAGGTTGGCAGCAACAAGAGCGCGCGCGCAGTGATGGCCCCGCTCAGGTGTTCCATCATCCTGATTATTTGGGCGAAGTGGGGCTGATCATGCCCTACGAAAAAGACTTTTGCGCCAGTTGTAACCGCTTACGTGTTTCAGCGCTGGGAAATCTGCATCTATGCTTATTTGGCGAACAGGGCATTACGCTACGTGACCTGCTGGGCAGTGACGACCAGCAAGATGAGCTGATGGCGCGGATTCAGAGTGCACTGCAAACCAAAAAGCAGACCCATTTCCTGCATCAGGGCAACAGTGGCATTACACAGAATTTATCGTTTATTGGCGGCTGATGCCCTGCGAGTGAACGCCGCTAATTAGGAATATTTATGACTCAACTGACTCACATTAATGCCGCAGGCGAAGCCCACATGGTGGATGTTTCTGCCAAAGCTGACACCGTGCGCGAAGCGCGGGCAGAGGCTTTTGTTGAAATGCAGGCCGCGACACTGGCTATGATTATTGAGGGCAGCCACCACAAAGGCGACGTCTTTGCCACGGCGCGCATTGCTGGCATTCAAGCTGCTAAGCGCACTTGGGAGCTGATCCCATTGTGTCACCCGCTACTGCTGACCAAAGTGGAAGTTCAATTGGAAGCCCAGCCGGAGCACAACCGAGTGCGCATTGAGTCCTGCTGCCGCTTGACCGGCAAAACTGGCGTCGAAATGGAAGCCCTGACGGCGGCTTCGGTTGCGGCTCTGACGATTTATGATATGTGTAAAGCAGTACAAAAAGACATGATTATTGGCCCGGTACGTCTGCTTGCGAAAAGTGGCGGGAAATCCGGCGATTTTAAGGTGAACCCATGATTCAGATTCTCTTTTTTGCTCAAGTGCGTGAATTGGTGGGAATTGACCGCCTACAACTGGCGGCGGAGTTTCCCACGGTCGAGGCACTGCGACAGTCATTGTGCCAACGGGGGGAGCGCTGGCAGTTAGCGCTTGAAGAGGGCAAATTGCTCACGGCGGTGAACCAATCGTTGGTGAGTGCTCAGCACCCACTGGTTGCGGGTGACGAAGTGGCTTTCTTCCCTCCGGTGACAGGGGGTTGATAATGGAGCACACCCGAATCCACGTCGGACCTGAAACCTTCAATGTCGGTGATGAGTATCATTGGCTAGCGCAGTGTGACCAAGATGGCGCGGTGGTGACCTTTACCGGCAAAGTCCGCAACCACAATCTGGGCGAAAGTGTCAGTGCGCTGACACTGGAACACTACCCCGGCATGACAGAGAAAGCGCTGGCTGACATTATTGCTGAAGCGCGCAGCCGTTGGCCTCTACAGCGAGTCGCCGTGATTCACCGAGTCGGGCCAATGTTCCCCGGTGATGAGATCGTGTTTGTCGGCGTGACCAGCGCTCACCGTGGTATGGCGTTCGATGCGGCTGAATTTATTATGGATTATCTCAAAACGCGTGCGCCTTTCTGGAAACGGGAAGCGACAGCGGATGGCGAACGTTGGGTTGAATCGCGGGACAGCGATCATGCGGCCGCCAGACGCTGGTAAATCGTACGTAAACCCATGTAAAGATCGGTGCTAAATACCTATTTTTACTCCCTTGTTTGGGGTACTTCTGTGGTAATCTAACAGAGTCGGTGGGCTGTCAGTTGATAGCCTGTTTCATTATTTATATGCATAAGGTAACTACCATGGATCGCTATCCACGCTCTAATGGTTCTATTGTCGAACGTGCCAATACTGGCATTCAGGCATATATGGCGCAGGTATACGGCTGGATGACCTGTGGTCTGTTATTAACGGCGGTTGTCGCCTGGTACGCAGCGAATACCCCTTCAATCGTTATCGCTTTACAATCAAATCAAATACTATTTTTTGGGTTGATTATCGCGCAGTTGGGTTTGGTATTTGTTATTTCGGGCATGATTAATCGCCTGAGCGGTACAGCTGCAACTTCGCTGTTTATGCTGTACTCTGCGCTAACAGGTCTTACCCTTTCCAGTATATTAATGATGTATACTGGGGCTTCGATCGCCAGCACCTTTATCATCTGTGCCGGTATGTTTGGCGCAATGAGCTTCTACGGCTACACCACCAAACGCGATTTGAGTGGTATGGGCAGTATGCTGTTTATGGGCCTAATCGGTATCGTATTAGCATCGATTGTTAATATCTGGCTGAAAAGCCCAGCATTAATGTGGGCTGTGACCTATATCGGCGTGTTGGTGTTTGTGGGCTTGACGGCTTACGACACTCAGAAGTTGAAGAATATGGGCGCACAGTTGGATGCCAATGATAAAGATAGTTTCCGTAAATACTCTATCGTGGGCGCATTGACTCTATATCTTGATTTCATCAACTTGTTCCTGATGTTGTTGCGGATTTTCGGCAACCGCCGTTAATGCGTTTTCACCAGCTTGGCTGGTGGGATGAGATTTTGATGAAGGACACCAGATTGGTGTCCTTTTTGTTTTATGGGGGGAGTCGATCTCATTTCGGTTGATATTCGGTTGGGTGATTGGTTCGGTTGACATGAGATCGGTGCTCACTTGGCCTCCGAGGTAGATCGGATCTGGTTTCGGTTGATATTCGGTTCAGTGTTCCGGTTCGGTTGACATGAGATCGGTGCTCACTTGGCCTCCGAGGTAGATCGGATCTGGTTTCGGTTGATATTCGGTTGAGTGTTCCGGTTCGGTTGACATAAGATCGGTGCTCACTTGGCCTCCGATGCCCCAACCGCCAAAGAGGTCACAAGCGCGTGACCCCTTTGGAATCCCCGCGCTAGCGCACGTATCGCTTGCCCACTGCGTGGGTGCCTTCACTCATCGTTTCGGCTGACGGACCGGGCCGATTCACTCCTGTTCAAGCGGCCCTCGCTCGGCATCCATGCCTCGCGTCCTACCTACTCTCTTCACTCGGCAGCTCAAATGTGCTTTTAACATCAAGGTCAAAACCACGGTTTTTGGCTTTTGATGTTGAGCGCAATCAGAGATATTGCCGACGAGGATGGAGGGTAGAGTGAGCGGGCAGGACGCCCGCGAAAAGCGCGCTTGAGCATGGATGCGAATCGCGCTGGCTCGTCAGCCCGAAAGACGTGGGAGGTTTACCCGCAGGGCAATATTTCGCGCAAGGCGCGGGTGTTGGGCCGCCGCCCTGCGGCCCGACTCGGTTGAGGCTGCTGAGATCAGGTGAACACTGAACGATTATCAACCGAAACCTGATCCGATCAAATCTACCTGATCCGCTTTCACCCCGATCCCCCCACTAACTATACCCCTCCCCTTTAGGCTATTTTCCGCCTAAACATCCCATACGCTGCACTCCCCGTGGTGGCGGTGATCACCAACAACGGCCACAAACTGTGCCAGATAATATCGAAACTGGCATCCTTGAGATAAATCTGTTTGGTGATGTCAGTAAAGTGGCGAATAGGATTGATCCAGGTGATATTTTGCAGCCAGATGGGCATGTTCTCCACTGGCGAGACATAACCCGAAAGCAGAATTGCGGGCATCATAAACACAAACACGCCGATAAACGCCTGCTGCTGGGTAGAACACAACGAAGAGATCAGCAAACCAAAACCGACTAGCGATAAACCATAGAGCAGCATGGTGCCGTAAAATAGCGCCAATGAACCGGCAAAGGGGATTTGGTAGAAAAAGATGCCAATAAACAACACGATACTGGCTTGAAAAGCAGCGACAATCAGCGCTGGGACGGCTTTGCCGATAAAAATCTGCCAAGTGGTGAGGGGGGAAACCAGCAATTGCTCTAAGGTGCCTTGCTCGCGCTCGCGCGCCACCGAGAGGGCAGTCACAATCAGTACGCCGATGGTGGTAATCATCGCAATCAATGACGGAACCACAAACCATTTGTAGTCCAGATTTGGGTTATACCAATTTCGAATCACTAACTCGCTGTTATTCGGTTTAATTTGACCTTCAGTTAGCTCCAACTGGTATTCCCGCACGATTTGCTGAATATAGTTCGCCGCAATCTGAGCACTGTTGGAGTTACGCCCATCCAGCACCAACTGTAACTGAGTGGTTTTGCCGTTCGCCAAATCGGCGCTGAATTGTTCCGGGAAGCGGATCAGCAGCAGCGCTTTCTGGTTATCGATCACCGGTTGGATCTCTTGTGGGCTGTGCAACAGCAACACATGGGAAAACGCTTCGGCTTTTGCAAAGCGCTGGGTAAGCTCCACCGAGGCTTTGCCACTGTCTTCGCTGTAAATGGCGATAGTGGCGTTGGTCACCTCCAAGGTGGCGGCGAACGGGAATAAAATCACCTGTAATATCACTGGCATAATTAATATCGCGCGGGTTTGCGGCTCGCGTAACAGCGACTGCAACTCTTTAATAATCAATGTGTAGAGGCGATGAAACATAGTTTTGCTTCCTTCTTGTCATCTCACCGAGACTTAATTCATTCAATGCTTAATCTAACCTGCGCTGCGTTTTCCATGCTGTCAGGCCAATAAAGACTGCCGCCGAAGCGACCAAGAACAGCAGATTAACCACCAACACGGTGCCGATATTTCCCGCCAAGAATAGGGTTTGCAAGCTGCTGACAAAGTAGCGGGCCGGAATGATATAGGTAACAGCGCGGACGATGGCGGGCATGCTGTCAATTTCGAAAATAAAGCCCGAAAGCATGATCGCGGGCAGAAATGCGGCGTTTAGTGCCACCATGGCAGCATTGAATTGGTTGCGAGTGATGGTCGAAATCAGCAGACCCATCCCTAGCGTGCTGGCTAAAAACAGGGTGGTCATCACGAATAATATCCACAGCGAGCCGCGATAAGGCACGCCAAGAATAAACACCGCCACCACCATGCAAAGTGTCATGGCTATCATGCCGAGGACGTAGTAGGGGATCAGCTTCGACAGCAGTAATTCGCTGCGCGTGACTTGAGTCGAGAGCAGCGCCTCCATGGTGCCGCGCTCCCATTCACGGGCGATCACCAGTGAGGTCAGAATGGCCCCAATCACCGTCATGATAATGGTAATCGCGCCGGGAATAATGAAGTGTCGGCTGATGGCGGCGGGGTTAAACCAATAACGCACCTGCACCTCAATCAGCGGATCATTCTTTTGCCCCAAATTCTGCGCCTGCTGTTGCTGCCAGAGTTGCCACACGCCCTGCGCGTAGCCTTGCACAAAGTTGGCGGTGTTTGGCTCGCTGCCATCGGTAATCACCTGAATCGGCGCTTTGCTCTCTGGGCGGGCCAGTTGCTCAGCAAAATCATTGGGAATCACAATTAAGCCGCGAATTTTGCCCGCTTGCATCGCCTGAATCAGCGCCTGACGATTATCACTAATTTGCGGCATGATATAGGGCGAACTGGCAAAGGCGTTCGCCAGATCCTGCGCGGGTTTGCTTTGCTGCTCCATTAAAATGCCAACATGCAGTTTGCTGGAGTCCAGATTGATGCCATAACCAAAAATAAACAGCAGCAGCAGTGGGATGACGAAGGCAATCAGCCCGCTACTGGGGTCGCGCAAGATTTGGCGAGTCTCTTTCCGGCATAAGGCACGCAGGCGACGCCAGGAAAAACCAGTCTCCTGATAGGTTTCGCCCTCATTTCTCGGCTGTTTATTTTCTGGCTCTTTAGGTGCCGACTCGCTATTTATCGATAAAAGATGTGGCTCAGTCATGGCTGCTGCTCCTTATCATTCTGCTGGTCATAGCGCTGAACCAACCCGATAAATGCCTCTTCCATTGAGGGGTTAAGAATGTCATCGGTGGCCACTTGCTGCTTTAGCTCATCCGGTGTGCCCGCCGCAATAATTTTGCCACGGTAAACTAGCCCGATACGATCGCAATACTCCGCTTCATCCATAAAGTGGGTGGTGACCATGACGGTCACCCCTTTATCAACCATGCCATTGATATGCAACCAAAACTCACGGCGAGTCAGCGGATCGACGCCTGAGGTTGGCTCATCAAGGAACAAGATATCCGGCTCATGCATCAATGCGCAGGCCAGCGCTAGCCGCTGCTTAAATCCGAGCGGCAGCGAGTCCGGCGTCTGCTTCAGAATCGGCGTAAAATTAAAGGCTGACGTCATATCGGCTATTTTATCGCGCTGTGTTTTGCCTCGTAGGCCATAAACGCCAGAGAAAAATTTTAAGTTCTGTTCCACCGTAAGATTGCCGTACAGCGAGAATTTTTGCGCCATATAGCCCAAATGTTGCCGCGCCTTACCTGAGCTGGTTTTCAGATCCATTCCCAACACCAAGGCATTACCAGAACTTGGCACCAGCAGGCCGCACATCATTTTAAAGGTGGTTGATTTACCGGCCCCATTTGGCCCGAGCAAGCCAAAAATCTCACCGCGCTTCACCTTAAAATTCACATGGTCAGTCGCGGCGAAATCACCAAATTTTTTGGTTAACTCTTGGGCTTCAATCACCGTCTCATCATGGCTGCCCTCCACTTTGGGCATAATTTTCGCCAGTGCTGATTCGCTGGCTGGGCCACCGCCCAACAAGTCGATAAAGGCATCTTCAAAGCGGGGTTCAGCCTCCAGTAGTTCGGCGTTGGGCTGATTGAGCAGCGGCAGTAGTTGGCGGTGATCGACCTCCGGCTTGAGGATCAGCCGCACATATCTCCCCTGAATCACCCCGTCACTGACCTGCGGTAAGGTGAGGGCATGTTGCAGCAGTTTGCGGTGAGTTCCGGTTTGGGCGGCCACCAGAATTGTCCGGCCACTCATGCGCTGTGTGAGGTGCTGCGGCGCGCCGCTATAGAGCAATTGACCCTCATTCAGCAGCAAGACTTCGCGGCATTGCTCAGCTTCATCCAAATAGGAGGTGCTCCATAAGATGAGCATACCGTCGCTCGCCAACTCATGCACCATTCGCCATAACTCACGGCGTGAGATGGGATCGACCCCGACCCCCGGCTCATCAAGCAGTAACACTTTAGGCTGACCGACCAGCGTACAGGCCAAGCCCAGTTTCTGTTTCATGCCGCCGGACAGTTTGCCCGCTAAGCGTTCAGTAAAACGGGTCAAATCAGTAAAGGTCAGCAGGCGTTCAAATGTCTGGCGGCGCAGTTCGCCGGTCACCCCACGCAGATCGGCATACAGCGTCAGGTTCTCCATCACCGTCAGATCTTCATATAAGCCAAATTTCTGCGGCATATAGCCGAGAATGGAGTGTAACTGGCGATCGTTTTCTAGCGGGTCAAGACCCACGACCGTCATTTTACCTTGGCTGGGTTTGAGCAAGCCGGCCAACATGCGCAGCAGGGTGGTTTTACCGGCCCCGTCCGGCCCGACTAAACCGGTGACTGCGCCACTGCGGATCTCGGTGGTCAGGCTGGCGACGGCGGGGTGATCCAGTCCGGGGAAGCGCTTCTCAACGCCCTCCAGAGTAATCAGGTGCTGGACTCCATTCATAGCTTATGCCGCCTTAAGGTTGTGCAAAACGGACAGTGACCGGCATACCTTGGCGTAGCGACTCATCAGCGTCTGTGATGATAATCCGCAAGCGATAAACCAGGTCGGTGCGCAGCTCCGGCGTTTCGACACTTTTCGGGGTAAATTCGGCGGTCGGCGACACAAAACCTATCTTGCCGTGATAAGGCTTATCCGGGCGGCCATCGGTGAATACTTCCACCTGTGTGCCGGGAATGGCTTTATCTAAGTTGCACTCACTGACATAGGCCCGCACCCAGACAGGATCGGTCAGTGAGAGGGTAAAGACGGTATTACTGGCGGATAAAATCGTCCCCGGTTCAACCGCGCGGGTCAACACGGTGCCTGCCGATGGGGAGAGCAGGGTGGTGTCTTGCAGATTGAGCTGAGCTTGGGCCAGTTCAGCTTCGGCCTGAGCCAGATTGGCCTCGGCCTGTGCAATCTCTTGCGGGCGGTTGCCACTTAAATATTGAGCGAGCTTATCTTTCGACGCTTGCAGATTGGCCTGCGCCTGATTTCGCGCGGTGCGGGCATTTTCCAGTTCGTTGGCGGAGGTGGCTTTGCTGGCCCACAAACCCTGTTGCCGTTTCAGGAAGCTATCGGCGTAACTGAATGCGGCTTCGCGTTGGGAAACCTCAGATTTTACCTGTGCTATCTCTTCATCGCGGTAGCCCGCTTTCAGTAACGCCAGTTGTGCCTGCGCACTTTGCACATTGGCTTGTGCCTGTTTGAGCGCATTGAGATAGGGGCCATCATCCAGTTTACCCAACTGTTGCCCCGGCTGGATATCATCCCCCTCATCCACCGCCAGTGATGCCAGACGGCCACCGACGCGAAAGCCCAGATTCACCGTGCGGATATCCACATTGCCATATAACGTCAATGCTGAGTCGTGCTGCTGACGATAATAACTCCATCCGTAACCCATCGCCGCCAGCAGGGCGACAATCACCACGGCCACTATAATCTTCTTGCGATTCATAATGCTCCCTATCTGTTACTGATTTTTATCACCATGATGCCTTGGCCCGCAGCCCGTAAAGAAGCAGGTCAATATGTTCGATAAGTACCTGATTTATCATTTCAATCTCAGGCTGACCAATGTCCAACCAACCCGCTTGTCGGCGAATCGTCTCGCGGCCCATACGAAAAGCCAAAACCTCACCTATCAATGCATGGGTATGAAGAATAGTTTTAGTCGCACTCGCGTCAGCACCTATGAATGCGGCCAGTAACAGGTTCAGTTTTTGGTGCAATGGCGCAATAGCCTGAGCATGAATAAGGGGGTAGGCGTCACTGGGCGAGAGTTGTTCGCGCGCCATGATTTTGCTCATATTTAAGGTTTCTGGCTGTGTCATTAAATGACTGAACTCCAGTAACCCACGGCGAATAAAGTGTAACTGCTGCTCGGCCGTTTGCTCCTGAACAGGTCGCTGAAGGAATTGGTCAATCTCCTGCGCCAGCGGCGAAAAGGCGTGCTGGATAAAATCAGCAATTTGCTGCGCCACCGCCAGATACAACCCCTCTTTGGAGCTGAAATAGTAGGTGATGGCGGCAATATTCTGGCCTGCCCGCTGCGCAATATCTCGGGTCGTCGCGCCTTTCAGGCCCAATTCACCGAATAATTCGGTGGCTGCTTGAATCAATTGTTGACGTGCCTGCTCACCACGGGGGGTCACGGGTAAGGATGGCGTTAAGGCATGAGGTGTGGAATGGGACATAGGCTCCCTACTCAATCAACCGATTTTATCTCAATTTCATTTGCGCCAATGATAATTTATGGTCAAACAATAAATCAATCATATGATTAACTTTAGGCGCACCCTGTGAGTCTGTAAAGTTATCGTCCGTGAAAGCCCTATTTTTGTGAAATAAGTGAGATTAATAGCCGGTAACAAGTCAGTTTTTCAGATGTGTGTCGCAATAAAAAACTGAATAATCGTGTAAATATCCCTTTTATTGCGAAACATCTGTTATAATCAGCCGCAATGGTGCACTGCAGTTTGTGCCAATCCTCGTGGTAATGCCTCAATTCATGCCTCGTCTGATAATCTCCCCTTGAAACTGCACCTGACGATATCGCCAGGATTGGGGAGATCTGGAGCTTCTCGTAATATGTCATTTGATTCTCTCGGCCTAAACGCCGACATCCTGCGTGCTGTTGAAGAGCAGGGCTACCTCGTGCCGACGCCAATACAGCGTCAGGCGATCCCTGTGGTACTGGAAGGCCGTGATTTAATGGCTAGCGCACAAACCGGTACCGGTAAAACAGCGGGCTTCACCTTGCCGCTGTTACAACTGCTTAACCAGAACCAAGAACCAATTAAGGGTCGTCGCCCGGTGCGCGCGTTGATTTTAACGCCAACCCGTGAACTGGCTGCGCAGATTGACGAAAACGTACAGAGTTACAGCAAATACCTGAAGCTGCGTTCGCTGGTGGTATTTGGTGGCGTTAGCATTAACCCACAGATGATGAAATTGCGTGGTGGCGTCGATATTTTAGTCGCCACCCCAGGCCGCTTACTGGATCTGGAACATCAGAACGCGGTTGACCTCTCCAAAATTGAGATTTTGGTGTTGGACGAAGCTGACCGTATGCTGGATATGGGCTTTATTCACGATATCCGCCGTGTATTGGCTAAATTACCCGCTAAACGCCAGAACCTGCTGTTCTCTGCCACTTTCTCTGATGAGATTAAAGGGTTAGCCAGCAAGTTGCTGCACAATCCGGTTTCAGTTGAAGTCGCTCGCCGTAATACGGCGTCTGAGCAAATCACCCAAAGCGTTCATTTTGTAGATAAAAACCGCAAACGCGAGTTGTTATCTCAGATGATTGGCGAAGGTAACTGGCAGCAAGTGTTAGTGTTTAACCGCACTAAACATGGCGCGAACCATTTGGCTGAGCAGCTGAATAAAGACGGCATCACTGCCGCCGCGATTCACGGTAATAAGAGCCAAGGCGCACGTACTCGCGCACTGGCTGATTTTAAAGATGGCAAAATCCGTGTGCTGGTCGCGACTGATATTGCTGCACGTGGTCTGGATATCGATCAGTTACCCCATGTGGTTAACTATGAGTTGCCGAACGTACCAGAAGATTACGTGCATCGTATTGGTCGTACTGGCCGTGCAGAGCGCACTGGTGAAGCGATTTCACTGGTTTGCGTTGATGAGCACAAACTGCTGCGTGATATCGAACGTTTACTGAAACGTGAAATTCCACGTATTGCGCTGGAAGGCTATGAGCCGGATCCAAGCATTAAAGCTGATCCGATTCAAAATGGCCGTCAGGGCCGTGGCGCGCAACGTCCAGGAATGGGTCGTGGCAGCAGCGCAGGTCGTCCACAAAATGGCGGTGGTGCAGCAGGTCGCGGTGACAGCCGTAACAGCCGTCCTCGTAGCCAAGCGGATGGTCAACGCCGTCCAGCAGGCCCGTCCTCTCGTGGGCGTAGCCGTAATCCGGGCGAATAAGCTGTAAATGCTGTTTGCTGATAAAACCGCTTCATGGAGGCGGTTTTTTTTCATCTCAATGGCAGCGACGAGAGGGGAACCCCTTGTTTTACGCCTCGCTTCCCCCGTATTATTGCCGATCTTTTTTACGGTTATACTGAGTGGAATTTACAGTCGGGGCCGATAAGTATCATGGTGCGGATAAGGGTTCAGGATAATTAGCATGCGGGTAATACTGGCACCGATGGAAGGTGTATTAGACTCACTGGTGCGCCAATTACTCAGTGAAGTGAATGATTATGACCTTTGTATCACCGAGTTCTTGCGGGTGGTCGATCAGCTCTTGCCAGCGAAATCCTTCTATCGCCTGTGTCCTGAGTTGCATAATCAAAGCCGCACTCAGTCGGGGACACTCGTTCGTCTCCAATTGTTGGGTCAGTACCCGGAGTGGCTGGCGGAAAACGCGGCTCGTGCAGTGGAACTGGGATCATATGGTGTTGACCTCAATTGTGGTTGCCCTTCAAAACTGGTTAACGGTAGTGGCGGAGGGGCCACGTTGCTGAAAGATCCTGAGCTGATTTATCAGGGGGCAAAAGCGATGCGTGAAGCCGTGCCTGAGCATTTACCGGTCACAGTCAAAATCCGTTTAGGTTGGGATTCTGGTGATCGTCAGTTTGAGATTGCCGACGCGGTGCAGCAAGCCGGTGCGACCGAGCTGGCAGTACATGGGCGCACCAAAGAAGATGGCTATCAGGCTGAACGGATCAACTGGCAGGCGATTGGCGAAATCCGTCAGCGCCTCACTATTCCGGTGATCGCCAACGGTGAAATCTGGGATTACCAGAGTGCGCAAGAGTGCATGAAGGTCACGGGCTGTGATGCGGTGATGCTTGGGCGCGGTGCGTTGAATATCCCTAATCTGAGCCGAGTCGTGAAGTATAACGAGCCGCGTATGCCGTGGCCGGAAGTGGTAAAACTGCTGCAAAAATATGTGCAGTTGGAAAAGCAAGGCGATACCGGACTGTATCATGTGGCCCGCATCAAACAGTGGTTAGGTTATCTGCGTAAAGAATATACTGAAGCGACGGATTTATTCAGTGAAATCCGCGCATTAAAAACCTCAAAAGATATTGCTCTGACTATTCAACGTATTTGATTTTCAGGTATTTATTAAATTAAAATTTCTAAAATAGAATAATTAATTTTCTCAGTATGGGCAGATAGATAAATAAAAACATGTGCTGTCGCAAACGAGTCAAGGATGGGGGGTTGCAACAGCCGTGATTTATGACTCCTAATAACCTTTATGCTGCATTTTTTTAAGTATCTTTCCGAAGCTAACCGTTTTACTCCCCACCTTTTTCATTCCATCCTCTGGAAGGTAGCTGAACTTAACATACATCACTTTACCTTCCGCTTTCTCTTTATGGCTTAACTGCTTAATAACCTCATACATCTCTTTTATATCAGTAGGCATACCTGCTGCATCGGTTAAAATAGTCCCTACCGGAACAAACTTTAACGCCTGATCGACCGTTTTACTTAATAGGTCCTGTAGTGGGAATAAACCGCTAAAGCGTTTACGCGGTACATAATTTGTGATGCCTATATAGATATCAGGCAGATCATTAATATGATTTTCGATGCCACGAGTCTCATTTTTAATCAAAAACTCTGAGATCTCTATGGGAGTTCCTATGAGCACTAACGGCTTGATACCACTCCCTTTCTCCGAGAAGAGATAGTCGCTGTGGGAACTTTTGGCTGCTTTTTGTAATTCACCTCGATCGACAATAAGGCTGCAATATTTTCCTTCTTTGACTATCGGGGCTGGTTCGTGCCAAAGTGTAATTTCACTGGCAGAGGCAGAGCCAACTTCCATTGCATGGCTCATAAGTAACATTAATGTAATTGTGGGAGTTTTCATCAGTAAGTTCCTTCTTAATAAGAGTTACATTATAAAGGTAAATAACGATGGTATAATAATATAATACCTACATTTATAGGGGGATACACTGAGTGAACAGGGTCGTACAGTTAAGTATAATACACGGCTAATGACTGAGACTGAAAGCGCTAAAATGGAAATAAACATTTTAAATGCTAATCATTTAATTTTTAATTGATATTTGGTTGTAAATTTCGGGGCTGTAATAGCGATTGGATAAAATGGGGTAATAGGAGTGGTTATGTGAATAGAAAGACGCCTTATGCGCCTTTCGTTGTCAATCATAACGCGCGGCTATTTCTTCTTACGGCCAATAAACTTAGCGACTCCTAATAGGAATATCGCACCAACAAGAATCAGTAATCCATCAACCCAGAATGTCAGTGATGCTAGATTTTCATCATGAATATCAGCTAAACCTGCCGCTATCAAAAATACACCGAAGATAATACCAAAAATTGTTGTTCCCATAATAATACCTATAAATCCACTTTATTGAAAACATGCTAATAATTATAAGATAATAATTAATGTGATAGGATTTTTTTTACTACTATTTAGGCCTTGTTTAGGTTTTTGTGGCTAATGTCTAAACTCATTGAACTCCCCAATCCCGCTATATACGAGAGTGTCTAGATTTTTTTATAAACAACCGCTATCTTAAAAATACGGCTTACAGCCACCGCATTCCTTGTTTTCACTAGGAAGTGTTTACCTTTGGGCAGTGATTAGTCAGCTTTAATCTTTGTAACAATCATTTGAAGAATGTGTGATGCATAGGGCATTACTGTAATTTATAATGCGCTGGACCAAGCACAACCACTCCCAAATAACCTATTTAAGCTGATGAACATGCATGTAAAAATCCGTTCTGCACTATTAAGTATTTTGCTTTTATCTACTGGTATCAGTGCTGTTCCTTTAGCCGCAGCCAGTGGTGGAACGACTGAGATTAAAGGGAAAGCACCTTTGGAACTGGCGTCTGGGAGTGCAATGGTGGTTGATTTACAAACAAATAAAGCCATTTACGCCAATAATGCGGATGAAGTCGTGCCGATCGCATCAATCACCAAGCTGATGACCGCAATGGTGGTATTGGATGCCAAATTGCCGCTTGATGAAATTATCTCAGTCGATATTCATCAAACTAAAGAGATGAAAGGGGTATTTTCGCGAGTCCGTGTAAACAGTGAAATTAGCCGAAAAGATATGCTACTGCTGGCATTGATGTCGTCAGAAAACCGGGCTGCGGCCAGCCTGGCTCATCACTACCCTGGCGGCTATAACGCTTTTATTAAAGCGATGAATGCGAAAGCTAAATCTTTGGGAATGACGAAAACGCGTTATGTCGAGCCAACCGGCTTGTCGATTAATAATGTCTCTACTGCCCGCGACCTGACAAAATTATTGATAGCGACCAAACAGTATCCCCTGATTGGGCAGTTGAGCACCACGACAGAGAAAATGGCGACTTTCCGTGAGCCTAATTACACACTGCCTTTCCGTAATACTAACCATTTGGTTTATAATGATAAATGGAATATTCAGCTGACAAAAACGGGTTTTACTAATCAAGCTGGGCACTGTTTGGCTATGCGTACTGTGATTGGTAATCGCCCCGTCGCACTGGTCGTGTTAGATGCCTTTGGTAAATATACCCATTTTGCTGATGCAAACCGCCTGCGTAGCTGGATGGAAACCGGCAAAGCGGCACCGATTCCGGGTGCTGCGAAAAGTTACCGCCAACAAAAAGATACGCAAGCACGGCTAGCTCAGGTCTCAGAATAAGTATCACAAAGTCATTGAGTGGCAGAATTTGCAGTGAGGGCTGTAAATTCTGCCTATAGCTTTAGTCTGAGTGAAGACAATATAGGGCTAACATTCGGACAACAGCTTATTCGACACGATAAGCAAGTATCACTTTCAATACTGTTATTTTTCTTGCCAGTATTTTAATTTGGACGTTTTACCTATCCCCGGATTAAAACTATTAGTTGGATCTATCTGCTGATAAAACGTCTTCAATGCGTTTTTTGCTATATAAAGATGCCCGACATTATGTTCCGCTGGGTATTCCGCCCCTTTGTCACTCAACAACTCCAGCATTTTTTGCTTCAATGCTTGGGTATCGACGCCTTTTTTCACAATATAATCTTGATGGAATACATGGCAGAGGAAATGGCCATAATAGAGCTTGGCGACCAGACATTGATCTATTTCGGGTGGAAGTGTCTCAAACCACTGATCTTCATTGCGTCGTAAGGCAATATCCAGCGCGAGAATGTCTTCCACTTTGTCGGCGTGGATGGCGTGATAGCGCACCGCTGCACCTGCCGCCGCAAAGCGGTGTAAAAATGCTTTTTTGCCCTCATCTGCGGTGCAAGTGATAAAGTTACCTTCCGCTGTAGCAAAAAAGTCCTTCAAAAATTGCTGTGCTTCAGGGATACCTCCACCTGACATTTTAAGCATCAAATGATGTTCATACTTATGACGATACATTTTGAGGCGCTTAGGGAGATGATTAGGCAGTACTTGACTGAAACCTTGCATTATCCGATCAGTTAAGTGATCAATGAGAAAAGGAACTTTGCTCAGGCGGGCATCAATTTTTCCTTTTAAAGTAAAGAAGTGGGGGATGTTATTGGTCCCCATGCTATTGATCATGACAAAAGTATCTTTGCCGTAAACTTCGGCAATATCAAAAATGTCGCGGTGCATATATTCACCCGCTACGGGCAAATGCTTGAAGTCACGTAAAATAGCGCGACGTAATTCAGTCAATACTTGGGTTTGATTGGTGCCGATATAAAAAACTTGCTGCTGTTTTTCACTCGGAAAAGTATCCAGCCGTACTGCAAATACGGCTAATTTACCGGCGCACCCGGAAGCTTCAAATAATCGTCTGGGATCAGCATTAAAGCGGGAAGGTGTCGGCGCATCAATATCTCTCACGCGAGTGGCATATTCTTGGTCTGAGGTTTGCTGTGTCCCTTGCTTAATATCACTGGCTCGATATTTACCTCGTTCCAGGCGTTGCAGGATTTCTTCTGGCGTATTGCCTAAATTTATTCCTAAGTGATTAATTAATTTTAATTCGCCTTGTGCATCAATTTGCGCATACAGTGCCATTTCAGTGTATGCCGGTCCTCGTTGAACCAAAGATCCACCCGAGTTATTACAAATACCGCCAACCACGGAAGCACCAATACAAGATGAACCAATCACTGAATGCGGTTCACGGTCATAAGGTTTCAGCAGCTTCTCCAACTGATTTAGCGTGCTACCAGGGAAACCAATGACTTGCTTGCCATCATTCAATAACTGAATTTGATTGAGGCGCAAAGTATTTAGTATGACTATCGGTCTGTCGTAATCATCGCCACTAGGAGTGGACCCTTCGGTCAACCCGGTATTCGCTGCCTGCATAATAACAATGATATCGGCTGCCACACAGACTTGCAGTAACTGCCACTGTTGCCATAACGTTGAAGGAAATACGACGGCGAGGGCCGCTCCTACCCCGGAGCGGAAACCCTTACGATATCGCTCGGTTTGCCGCTCGCTGGTGAGCAAGTAGCGTGCACCCACAATCTGCTGTAACTGATCCAGCAAGGTCTGCGTTTTCTCATCATTGGCGTGATTCATTGGCGCGGTTTCCTGTAATGACATTGACTTTTTATATCATCGGGCATGACACCCACGTTCAGATCCCTATGAAACAGAGAGAGTCGTGCCATGATGTAAGCATGAGGGAGGAGAGGCTTTCTCGATAAATCGTTTGCTTTGTGAGAGGCTTCACATTATTAGGCTTAAATGGCTTTCAACTTTCGTTGTCATCACGGTTTTATTGTTAATGAAATTAATGCTTGAGCCAAAAAGTGATTAGATAAATGTGGGTTAGGAAAATTAATTCTATATTTCGATAATATTTTTGATTATTTTCCGATGGGGTATAAAATCTGATTAAATCATTACATGGGGCAGTTAGGTATTTTATGGGTGAGCATTTTGTTGGCAAATATGAAGTGGAGTTAAAATTCCATATTTCGGATATAGACTCAATACATGAACAGCTGAGAATATATCAAGCAATCCCCTTTACGCTTAATAATCATGAAAAAGACATCTATCTGGAAGCTAATGGCGATGATTTAGCCGCTAACAAGATCAGTATGGTTTTGCGGGAGATGAGCCCATCTGGCATACGGTTATGGATAGTCAAAGGACCTGAAACCGAGCGTTGTGAAGCCAGTAATATTGATGATATCGATAAAGTGAAAAGCATGTTGGGCACTTTAGGGTATCAACCCGCTTTCACATTAGAAAAACAACGTAGTATCTATTTTATTGGGAAATTTCACGTCACGATAGATAACTTGGCTGGGCTTGGTCACTTTGCCGAAATAGCCATCATGACTGATGATGCAACGGCGCTTAATAGTCTGGAGAGTGAATGCCGATATTTAGCTGACAAACTAGGATTATTGCCAGAACAACAAGAGCACCGTTCATACCGGCAATTATTGGGTTTTTAACCACTCCATACCCATTAAGCAATATTGGTCGCCATAAATTTGCGACCAGATAGACTTATTTTTTCATCAACGACTTTAGGTTGGCGAATGGATTGTGGGTTGCTACTCCTTGGTCATTCTGGGCGTCATCGCCAGCGATCACGGTTGAACCATATTGATCCGCTTCGGTATATTTAGAATGTTCATGATCATGGCAAAAAAGGCATAACATCTCCCAATTGCTACCATCTTCGGGATTATTACTGTGATCGTGGTCAATATGGTGGACTGTCAGCTCCCGCAGATTGGAATAGACGAATTCCCGAGAACATTTCCCGCAAACCCATGGGAAAATCTTTAGTGCTTTCTCCCGATAACCACTCTCCAGACGGGTGTAATTCTTCGGTATATAGGCCATGTGAACCTTCAATTTGGCGAAAAATAATACCTCTATTTTAGCGTGAAATCTGGTTGTAGACTACCAACTATTGATTATAAATATCTCAATGTCGGTCTATAAATCCCGCAGGGTTACATAGGAATATACTGAATCCAGTATAAAAATAGAAAATGTGGATATTTATCGCACCCAGCAAATTTTTGAGACTTTTGCCAATGCTTTGAAGGACAAGGGCGCTTTACACTGTCACTCAGTTTTACACTATGCCCAAGTTTTACCCTCTCATGCTGTGAGTACCAGCATGTTTACATTATCAGTATAAAGTTATTAGTATGAGATTATCAGTAACCCGCTAATAGACTTATTTTACGGCAGGCATGCAGTGTGTTTCGCCTGAAATCCTTTGCCGATACAGTTGAGGCGATATGAAAGAATCTGAAGTGCTGGCCGAAGTCAGTAATGAAAACCAGACGTTAGTCGCCGTGGTGCAGCAGGACCAGCGAGTGGTGTACTTCTATATCTATCCGCAAGAGGCGTTTGAAGAGCGTTTTCCTGTTCGTGCCTGCTGGGTAAGGAATTTGGTCGCAGCACCTCAATCGGCTGACAATGCGGCCCTCGAACAAGGTTTAGCCCCCCGATTAGCGGCTGAGTTTTGCCGTAATGTGGCTGGTGAGGCAGAACTTGACCCACAATTTATTACGGTAGTCTGGTCTGAAAGTGATGATGGTGCGGCATTGTGGTATCAAGGCCAATTACTGGCGATCATTCCTGGCTGGAGTTTATATATTGACCACTCTATTTGCTATTCTGCCAGCTGTATCAAAGATAACCCCCTAACATTACCTCTTGGCTCAGCGTCAACCAATACTCAATATGCTATTGCACAAAATACACGTCAATTTTGGCGGACTTGGCAGCAGGAAGAGGGGAATCCGTGGCCTGTATTACAGGCCGAATATATTCAATGTTATGAACAGCATTTCGGTCCATCGTTAAAATATTATGCCATCGATCAAGGAAAGTGGCCGCCAATGGCCATTTCCCAGCATGAAAAAGAGGGAATATATTATTTTCTAACATTGGGTATCAGTATTCGCCCTCAGCCATGGGTCGAAATATTATTCAATGATGATGCCGCTAAATACCGGCGTTTGGAGATGGCTATCGCGATCGATGGGCAATATGTCAATGAGGACAATGCCATTCATATGGCGAGTGCTTTAGCTGGATTCTCTCATGTTCCCTGGAGCAAAATAACCTGGTTAGGGGAGGGACATACATTGGAGTCGTCTGTTGCCCCGCAGGGTTACGAAGGCTACATCTTATCGTCAGCATTATATGCTGATGCAGACAATCTTACATTACCTCTACAGCAAGGTGATCCGGTCAATATATATTGGGCCAGCCCTATCTTTACCAGTGAAAGGGAGTTGGCTCATAGTGCCCCAAATGGGGGGATTGATCTGCTGAAAAGGTTACAACAACAGGGTGTTAACCAGATTTTCGTCCCACGTCAGCCCGTTATTTGATTTATGCTGAACATTGTCTGATCTGATTTGCAGATTTTGTTAATCGGGTCTTAACTTAATGATGATGATGATGATGATAGCTGTTTGAGTTTGTAATACAGAGAAACGAAACTCGCTATCAGCGAAGATTAATTTTATGGAGGTGTTTATGGGCATACTATCTTGGATTATTTTTGGTCTTATTGCCGGTATTCTGGCTAAATGGATAATGCCCGGAGAGGATGGTGGTGGCTTTATTATGACCATCATTCTCGGTGTGGTCGGTGCTCTGGTTGGGGGTTATATCAGCACCTTCTTTGGCATGGGTAGAGTTGATGGATTTAACATTGGTAGCTTTGTGGTTGCCGTTATCGGTTCGTTGGTTGTCCTATTTGTCTACCGAAAGTTAAGAAGTTAGCGCTACCTAGCAGACCTGTGATAATGATATAAACTAATCATGACTCACTAAATATATACTCTTAAAAATATCAGAAAGGTGACTATTTTTTGTCACCTTTCTCTCATAAAACTATCATCAATATGCAATAAAAATATCCGTTAATGGCTCATGACTACAGGCAATCTGAGAGACATGACATGGGCCAGGCATTACGTCAATTCACTGTGGCTGATTATCCGGCTGTGGTGCAAGAACCGCGTAAAAAGGTACTTGCCGTTAAAGGATTAGTTAAGGCGTATAAATCACAGCATCGCGTTTTGGATGATATTAATTTTGAACTTCATGCGGGTGAGTTTGTCGCTATTATTGGCCGTTCGGGTGCCGGTAAATCCACATTACTGCATGTCTTAAATGGCACGATTCCCAGCAGTGCGGGTGAAATTCTCAATTATCATGATAATGGTGATACGCAGAATATAGCAGCACTTACCGCAAAGCAGATGCGTCAATGGCGTGCTAAATGCGGCATGATTTTTCAGGACTTCTGTTTGGTTCCCCGTCTTGATGTGATGACAAATGTCTTATTAGGCCGCCTCAGCTACACCTCAACCCTCAAATCATTTTTCAAAATATTCGCTGAGCAAGATCGGGCCAGAGCAATCGAATTATTACAATGGCTCAATATGTTGCCCCATGCCTTACAGCGTGCAGAGAACCTCTCTGGCGGTCAAATGCAGCGAGTGGCTATTTGTCGCGCCATGATGCAGAACCCCCAAATATTATTGGCCGACGAGCCTGTTGCGTCTTTGGACCCCAAAAATACAACACGCATTATGAATACATTACAGAAAATAAGTGAAAACGATATTGCAGTGGTCGTAAATTTACACTCAGTTGATTTAGTTAAGGATTACTGTACACGCGTTATTGGTATTGCACATGGAAGAATTGTTTTTGACGGGCCTCCATCGCAACTGAATGACACTATTATTCAAGATATTTATAGCGATGAGTCTACTGATCTTTTGCATTAATCCCTACTTATCCCTTTACCAGAATAGGTTATTTTAATGAAAAAAGTACTTTGTCTTACCTCATTATTGGCAAGCATGATGGTATTTAATGCCACAGCAGCGGATGCACCTAAAGAAATTAATCTGGGTATTCTTGGTGGGCAGAATGCGACACAGCAAATTGGCGATAACATGTGCGTCAAAGAGTTTTTGGATAAAGAGTTAAATGTAAAAACGAATTTGCATAACGCATCTGATTACTCTGGCGTGATCCAAGGTCTATTGGGTGGGAAGATTGACTTAGTATTAAGCATGTCACCCTCCTCTTTTGCTTCTGTTTATATCAAAGATCCT
This sequence comes from Yersinia mollaretii ATCC 43969, assembly GCF_013282725.1. Lineage (NCBI taxonomy): Bacteria > Pseudomonadati > Pseudomonadota > Gammaproteobacteria > Enterobacterales > Yersiniaceae > Yersinia > Yersinia mollaretii. The sequence goes on from NZ_CP054043.1 coordinate 2,834,318, forward strand.
AAAGCTGTTGATATTGTGGGTATTGCAATCGATGACACTGATAAATCGCGTGGTTATCATTCAGTTGTCGTGGTAAAAGCAGATAGCCCGTATCAGAAAATTGAAGATTTGAAAGGTAAAGCATTTGGCTTTGCTGATCCCGATTCAACATCGGGCTTCTTAATACCGAATCAAAGCTTTAAGCAGAAATTTGGTGGGACACCAGACAATAAATATAACGACTTCTTCTCCAGCGTGACTTTTTCTGGCGGTCATGAGCAAGATATACTCGGGGTTATTAATGGTCAGTTTGCCGGTGCGGTGACTTGGGCATCAATGATTGGTGATTATAATACCGGTTATACCAGCGGCGCATTCACCCGCATGATTCGCATGGACCACCCTGATTTAATGAAGCAGATCCGGATTATATGGCAATCTCCCTTAATTCCTAATGGCCCAATTTTAGTTCGCAGCGCGTTGCCATCTGAATTTAAAGCGCAATTAGTCGCGGCGGTTAAAAAATTGGACAAAGAAGATCACGGTTGCTTTATTAAAGCGATGGGCGGAAAACAGCATATTGGTGAAACATCACTCAGCGAGTATCAAAATATCATTGATATGAAGCGCGAATTAACCAAAGGCGATCGTTAAGTCGAACCAGTAGATAAAACAAAATAGCTCTGGCTTGGCCGGAGCTATTGCTCTTAGGTGGTAACTAATTTTGAATACAGATTTTAACCACTACTATCAGCAGATACGCGGTAAACAGAAACGTGAAACGTTGATTTGGTCATTAACACTGGCAATTATCTATCTTGGCGCGGGAAGTATTGCTGAGTTTAATCTTCATACTGTTTTTATTTCCATTCCAAGTTTCTTTGATTATCTGGCTGAAACCATCCCCATACTTCATTGGCATAATTTGTTTGCAGATGGTCGTACCGAAGGCTCTTTTGCTTATTGGGGCTATCGGCTACCGATTCAGTTACCGCTAATTTGGGAAACACTGCAATTGGCGGTGGCATCAACTATTTTGTCAGTGATAGTTGCCACTATTCTGGCCTTTTTGGCGGCGAATAATACGCAAAGCCCACCTTGGTTGCGCTTGTTTATTCGAACCTTCGTGGCGTTTTTGCGTACCATGCCTGAATTAGCCTGGGCGGTAATGTTTGTTATGGCCTTTGGCATTGGCGCTATTCCTGGTTTCCTTGCACTGGCCTTACACACGATTGGCAGTCTGACTAAGTTATTTTATGAGTCACTGGAAACAGCATCAGATAAACCGATTCGCGGTTTGGCCGCTTGTGGTGCCGGTAAATTGCAACGAATGCGTTTTGCTCTCTGGCCGCAGGTAAAACCTATTTTCCTTTCTTACAGTTTTATGCGTCTGGAAATTAACTTCCGCCAATCAACCATTTTAGGATTGGTGGGGGCTGGGGGGATTGGACAGGAGCTGATGACCTCGATAAAGCTGGATCGTTATGATCAGGTCAGTATGACATTATTGCTCATTATTATTGTGGTTTCATTGTTGGATTATGCATCCGGTAAATTACGGAAGCGAGTTGTAGAAGGAGTGTCATAATGTTGGCTTATCATCTGACAACGGAGCAGATATCAGCGCTCAAACAACAACATCCTCAGCTTTTTTTACAGCAAAAGCGCTATGTCAGGCTGGTTGCTGCTATTGCTATAGTCATTTTTCTCTATTATCTTTTCTTCTTCAAAGTTTTTGGTATTCCGTGGCAGACCTTTACCCACGGAAGCCAGCAAATAAGCCGCTATTTTTTACGAATGTTTGTTTGGCATGATTTTATTAACTGGCCATTTAAATATTATTTCAGTCAGATATTTATCACTTTAGCCATTGTCTTTGCTGGGACACTCACCGCGACATTAATCGCGTTACCCTTATCATTTTTGGCCGCACGGAATGTTATGTCGACACCAGGATTGCGTATTATTTCATTTATGATTCGCCGCTTCTTAGATATCTTTCGAGGTATTGATATGGCCATTTGGGGGCTAATTTTTGTTCGGGCAGTGGGCATGGGGCCATTGGCTGGGGTGCTGGCTATTATTATGCAAGACGTGGGATTACTGGGTAAACTCTATGCTGAAGGGCATGAAGCCGTGGATAAATCGCCTAGTCGTGGGCTGACGGCAATGGGAGCCAATGCACTGCAAAAACATCGCTTTGGTATTTTTACTCAATCCTTTCCAACATTCTTGGCGTTAAGTCTTTATCAAATTGAATCCAACACCCGTTCGGCTGCCGTATTAGGTTTTGTGGGCGCGGGCGGTATTGGTTTAGTTTATGCTGAAAATATGCGGTTATGGAACTGGGATGTCGTAATGTTTATTACATTAATCATGGTGGTTATCGTCATGATTATGGATAAAGTCTCTGCGACTTTACGTCGAAAATATATCCTTGGCGAAGAGGTTTCACTTTATCAGCCCGCCAATAGCATTAAGGCCGGTATCTGATGTCATTATAATAATGAAAGATTAAGATAAGAGTTAAATAACACATTATCTTAATCTTTCATTAGTTAGCTTAATATTCTATTAGTTGTTCTCTATGAATAATAGTGTTAACGGCTGTATATTATCTATTTTGAGGTTTGTCCATCAATCAGATTTACATTGAGAAAATCAACGTTGATCTATACAATACGGCCCGCTAGACGTTAAAGAAATATTTTGTTTTTCTTGCGATTTTCGCCACGTCTAATCTAAATAATAGGAATAGGGCAGTAATATGATGAACAACGATGTGCTCCGTAGTGTTCGCTACATGCTTAACGTCAATGATACCAAGATAACAGAGATCATTAAGCTGGCTGATTTTGATGTGAACAATGCGGATGTCGTTAATTTTCTTAAGAAAGAAGACGAAGCTGGTTATCAGGATTGTCCTGATCTGGTGATGGCACATTTCCTTAATGGCCTGATTTTCTTTCGTCGAGGTAAAGATGACAAGTTCCCCGCACCTGCGGTAGAACCCATCATCACCAACAATATTGTGCTAAAAAAACTGCGTGTTGCATTTGAGTTGAAAGATACTGATATGCATGATGTGTTTAACGCGGTTGAATTCCCAGTATCAAAACCTGAGTTGAATGCCTTGTTCCGTAAAGAGGGCAGCAAAAACTTCCGCCCTTGCGGTGATCAGGTTTTACGTTATTTCCTAAAAGGTTTAACTTTACGTATCCGTGGCCCTAAAAAGTAAAAATAATAATATCGGCCAACAGTTACCATATTGATATAAGTAACTGATACGGTTTAGTAATAAGAAGACAGGAGTGGCAATTCGCCATTCCTGTTTTTCGTTAAAATTCGTGCCCCCATCGCTGAGTTGATTCAAACATTTTTTTCCCCGTACGCCTTAATGGCTCTTCACATTAAGATTCTGATCTTTTGCACTGTCTGTGCCCATACATTGCGCATTAATGGTGCAGATAATTAGCCTATATCTTCGACTAATTGGCCGGAATATATCTATTCTTCAATTAAATTATCAAGATATAAAATTGGCATGGCGATTGCGCAGAGTAATTTGATCTTGTGTTTTTTACTCAACGACCAGAGGTTAACGCTATGCAACATCGTAACTTAATTAAGGTTTTTGCACTTTCGGCTTCGGTTATCAGCATGGGGGTGGCTTTTGGCTCGCTGGCTGCGGATACCATCAAAGTGGGTATTTTGCACTCGTTGTCCGGCACGATGGCTATCTCTGAAACACCATTGAAGGATATGGCTCTGATGAGTATTGATGATATTAATGCTCATGGTGGTGTATTGGGTAAACAACTCGAGCCCGTGATTGTGGATCCCGCCTCTAACTGGCCGTTATTTGCGGAGAAAGCGCGGCAATTGTTAACACAAGATAAAGTCGCAGTGGTATTTGGTGCTTGGACTTCTGTTTCCCGTAAATCTGTCTTACCAGTATTTGAGGAGTTAAATGGCTTACTGTTCTATCCGGTGCAATATGAGGGCGAGGAGATGTCACCGAATGTTTTCTATACCGGTGCGGCACCCAATCAGCAAGCTATCCCCGCAGTAGAATACTTATTAAGTGAAGATGGCGGTGCAGCAAAACGCTTTATTTTGCTGGGGACTGATTATGTTTATCCGCGTACTACTAATAAAATTCTGCGGGCCTTCCTACATACCAAAGGTATTCAGGATAAAGATATTGAGGAGATATATACCCCGTTCGGATATAGCGATTATCAAACTATTGTTGGCAATATTAAGAAATTCTCCGCTGATGGTAAAACGGCGGTTATCTCCACCATTAATGGTGATTCAAATGTCCCCTTCTACAAAGAGTTAGCAAACCAAGGTATCAAAGCAACTGATGTTCCAGTGATTGCTTTCTCGGTGGGAGAGGAGGAATTACGTGGCATTGATACTAAGCCATTGGTGGGTAATCTGGCTGCCTGGAATTATTTCCAATCTGTAGATAATCCGACGAACAAGAAGTTTGTTGAGCAATGGAAAGCCTACGCTAAAGCGCATAAGTTGCCGAATGCTGATACTGCCGTGACCAATGATCCGATGGAGGCGACGTGGGTCGGTATGCATATGTGGGCACAGGCGGTGGAAAAAGCTAAATCAACAGAGGTGGACAAAGTCCGTGCGGCTATGGCAGGGCAAACTTATCCGGCACCTTCAGGGTTTACTCTGACGATGGATAAAACTAATCATCACCTGCATAAACCCGTGATGATCGGCGAAATTGAGGCAGACGGGCAGTTCAACGTCGTATGGCAGACTGATGCGCCAATTCGAGCTCAGCCATGGAGCCCGTTTATCGCAGGGAATGACAAAAAACCAGACCATCCAGTAAAAAGCACTCAGTAGCAGTGACTTTCCAGAGTCGGCTTTTGTTGATGACGGCGAGCTGGCTCTGGATCTCTTTTGCCATATATCAGTGATGAGTGAGCCTATGAAATCATTAATTCCTGTCTGGGGTCGAGCCGCTAATTATGCGCTCAGGCTATTGATTGGCCTGTTATGGGGAATTTCAACATGGACAGTTGCAGGGCCAGCCCATGATTTTGCTGTGGCTAATCGCTCACAACAAGCCACTTTGCTACAGCAATGGGCGACAGAGCCAGATGCCAGTCGATTGCCCTTATTGCAGGCACTGAAACAGGAAACCTTGGTAATGGACAGCACAGGGCAGGTTTTCGTCCAGAGTCATCAGGGGTTCACTCCACTAGAAGGGCAATTACAGCCATCCGATACACCCAAGAAAATCTGGCTTAACAATCGGTTACGCATCTTGATTGCCAATGCATTGGCAGCCCAACGGCTGGTGAGTGAAGATGCATCGGTGCGCTTACAAGCCGCATTGGCGTTACAACAGCAGGCAAAAAGTGAGCAGTTGCCGCTACTTAACCATCGCCTGACATTAGAAACTGATAGCAAAGTCAAAGACGCATTGAGCATCGCACTGGCCAATTTACAGTTGGCTGACAGCAATCCGCAGGTACGGTTAAATGCCGTACAGTTGTTAGGGCAATCCGGTTCACCACAGACACAGTCACGGCTGCAAAACTTAACTGATGCCAAAGTTGAACCTGATGTGCAAGTCCGCGCTGCTGCGGCCACTAGCTTAAAACAGGTACAAAATCGCCTATTGATTAGTGATGTTATCGGGCAGGTATTCAGCGGATTATCACTGGGGTCCATCTTATTACTGGCGGCACTGGGGTTGGCTATCACATATGGTTTATTAGGTGTCATCAATATGGCCCATGGTGAGATGCTGATGCTGGGGGCCTATTCCGCTTATTGGGTGCAATCGCTGTTTCAACAATTTGCGCCGCACTGGCTGGCACTCTATCCGTTGGTTGCTTTACCGGTCGCCTTTTTTATCACTGCCGGTATCGGTATGGCATTAGAACGTACCGTGATCCGGCACCTGTATGGGCGGCCGTTGGAAACGCTGTTAGCGACGTGGGGGATCAGCCTGATGCTGATTCAGAGTGTACGCATGATCTTCGGTGCACAAAACTTGGAAGTGGCCAACCCTGGCTGGCTCTCTGGCGGGCTACAAATTTTACCGAATTTGATTTTACCTTGGAATCGCATTGCTGTGATTGCATTTGTTGTGATTGTTCTGCTGTTCACTTGGTTACTGCTGAATAAAACCCGCTTGGGGCTACAAGTGCGAGCTGTCACACAAAACCGAGCTATGGCTGCCTGCTGCGGCGTGGCGACAGGGCGGGTTGATATGTTGGCTTTTGGCCTTGGCTCAGGAATTGCTGGATTAGGCGGTGTCGCGTTATCGCAGTTGGGCAATGTCGGCCCGGAATTAGGGCAGGGATATATCATCGACTCTTTTCTGGTGGTGGTGCTCGGCGGGGTTGGACAATTAGCGGGCAGTGTCGTCGCAGCGCTGGGGTTGGGGATGTTGAATAAAATTCTGGAACCGCAGATGGGGGCAGTGCTAGGTAAGATTTTGATTTTAGTGCTGATCATTTTGTTTATTCAAAAACGACCACAAGGTCTGTTTGCTCTCAAGGGCAGGGTGAGTGACTAATGAATCAACCTTTAACTATTACTCTGACACAAAAAGCACCTGTCATCACTCTGTCATTAGGGGCCGTGGTGGTGGTGGTGCTGATTATTTTGCCATTCTTGGCGCTGCTGCCAGCGGATAATCCATTGGCCATATCAACTTATACCTTAACACTGATTGGCAAAATTCTGTGTTATGCGGTTGTCGCTATTGCACTCGATCTGGTGTGGGGATATGCCGGATTATTGTCACTCGGTCATGGCCTGTTTTTTGCTCTTGGCGGTTATGCCATGGGGATGTACCTGATGCGGCAGGCGGCAGGTGAGGGGCTGCCCGCCTTTATGTCTTTTCTGTCATGGTCCGAATTGCCCTGGTTTTGGAGTGGCAGCCAATATTTTGTTTGGGCGCTATGCCTGATTGTACTGGTGCCCGGCATACTGGCTTTTATTTTTGGCTATTTCGCCTTTCGTTCCAAAATAAAAGGGGTCTATTTCTCCATAATGACTCAGGCATTGACCTATGCAGGGATGCTACTGTTTTTTCGCAATGAAACTGGCTTTGGTGGTAACAATGGTTTCACGGGTTTCACTACCATGCTGGGTTTTCCGGTCTCAGCAACATCGACTCGTATCGCCCTGTTCCTCGCGACACTCGTACTGTTAATCGCCAGTCTGGCACTGGGGTTTGCATTGGCACGTACCAAGTTTGGCCGAGTGCTGACCGCAGTGCGTGATGCCGAAAACCGCCTGACCTTTTGTGGTTATGACCCGAAAGGTTTCAAGTTGTTTGTCTGGACACTGTCCGCCGTACTGTGTGCTTTAGCTGGTGCACTCTATGTGCCACAGGTCGGCATTATCAACCCCAGTGAAATGTCGCCGACGAACTCTATTGAAGCCGCTATCTGGGTCGCATTGGGTGGGCGCGGAACTCTTATTGGCCCTGTTCTGGGGGCGGGAATTGTCAACGGTGCAAAAAGCTGGTTCACCATGGCGATGCCGGAATATTGGCAATTTTTTCTCGGTTTAATCTTTATTTTAGTCACCTTGTTCTTGCCGAAAGGCGTTATTGGATTGCTGAAACGAGGGAGAGAAAAATGAGTCGATTTCAAATTACGGAACAGCTGATTTATCCCGAGATCATCGATCAGGCACCCGGAGCCATTGAGTATGCGGCTGACAAGTATCGCCAACAACGTGACCCGGTGCTGACATTGGAGAATATCAATGTCAGTTTCGATGGCTTTCACGCGTTACGTGACCTCTCATTGCAGATTGGTGTTGGAGAGTTGCGGTGCCTTATCGGCCCAAATGGGGCAGGTAAAACGACATTAATGGATGTGATAACCGGCAAAACGCGGCCACAGACTGGCAAGATGATGTATGACCAACACCATGATCTGGCAACGATGAGCACGATTGAAATTGCCCAAGCGGGGGTCGGCCGGAAATTTCAGAAACCCACAGTATTTGAAGCGTTAAGTGTTTTTGAAAATCTGGAGCTGGCGCAAAAAAGCACGAAAACCGTTTGGGCGAGTCTACGAGCCAAGTTAAGCAGTGAACAGCGGGATCAAATTGATGAAATGCTGACCTTGTTGCGCCTCAGTGATATGCGGCAACGGCAGGCGGGGCTATTATCTCACGGTCAAAAGCAATTTCTTGAGATCGGCATGTTATTGGTGCAAGACCCCCATTTACTGCTATTAGATGAGCCAGCCGCAGGGATGACGGATGCAGAAACCGCCTATACCGCCGAATTGTTCAATCAATTGGCAGGAAAACATTCGTTGATGGTGGTGGAGCACGATATGGGATTCGTCGAGACTATAGCCGATCATGTCACGGTGTTACATCAAGGGCAGGTGTTGGCCGAAGGGTCATTAGCAGAGGTGCAGGCTAACGAGCAGGTGATCGAGGTCTATCTCGGTCGTTGAGTTACCCCCTTTTGGGTAAACCAGATATCGGGCGAGCCTGAATTGAGTTTTTTGTGACTCACTATTATCCGTTGAATTGAGGGAGAAATATGCTGCAAGTAAATGAACTCGAACAGTATTATGGCGGTAGTCATATCTTGCGTAGCTTATCATTCGAGGCAGAAGTAGGGGAGGTGACCTGCTTATTGGGCCGTAATGGCGTCGGTAAAACTACCTTGCTTAAATGCCTGATGGGATTAGTGCCCCTCAAAAATGGCAGTATCAACTGGGAGGGTAAGAATATAAGCCACCAGTCTCCACACCAACGGGTAAAAAGTGGAATTGCCTATGTGCCACAAGGGCGAGAAATCTTCCCTCGACTCACAGTAGAGGAGAATATCCTGTTAGGGCTGTCACGTTTTCCTGGCTCACAGAGCAAAGTTGTGCCAGAGAGCATTTATCAACTTTTCCCCGTCTTACAAGAGATGAAGCAGCGTCGTGGCGGGGATTTATCCGGTGGGCAGCAGCAGCAACTGGCGATTGGCCGAGCATTGGCTTGCCAACCTCGGTTACTCATTTTGGATGAGCCTACCGAGGGAATTCAGCCCTCGGTTATTAAGGAGATCGGCGTGGTGATTAAGCAACTCGCAGCCCAAGGGGATATGGCCATTCTGTTGGTTGAGCAGTTCTACGATTTTGCCGCAGAACTAGCTGATAACTATTTAGTGATGTCCCGTGGCAAAATTATTCAGCGAGGGCGTGGCACCGATATGGAACAGGATGGCGTCCGTGGGCTGGTTGCTATTTAGCTTTCTTTTACGGGAGGCGAGACTCCTCAATTGGCAAGGAATCCGATGCACCCCATTCGGCCCAAGAGCCGTCATAGAGTGATACCAATGGCGCGTTTAGGGCCGCCAGTCCCAGAACCACGACGGCGGCGGTTACGCCAGAACCGCAACTGGCAATAATAGGTTTGGTTAAATCTACCCCTTGGGCGGCAAAAATTTTTGCCAACTCTTGCGATGATTTTAGATTGCCATTTTCTACCATGCTCCCCCAGGGAATATTGATACTGCCGGGGATACGCCCAAGGCGCAGGCCGGGGCGCGGTTCTGGTTCCTGTGCTTTAAATCTCCCTGCTGGGCGGGCATCTAAAATCTGTATTTCATTATTGCCAAGTGCGGCGATAACCTCATCAACACTTTTGACGGCTGCTTTATTAAAGCTCGCATTAAAAGTCTGGCGGATGGATTTTGCCGGGCCGCTTTCCAATGCATAGCCCGCCTGTAGCCATCCGTTAATACCACCGGCCAAAATGTGTACATTTTTGGCACCGAATATACGGAACGTCCACCAAACTCGTGGTGCAGAAAAGAGGTTGCCGTCATCATAAATCACTAAAGTATGCTGCTCACTGATCCCTAATTGGCCGACCATTTCACTGAACTGCTGTGGCGATGGCAGCATATGAGGTAAGTCGGTGCTGTGATCGGCTATTGCATCGATGTCAAAATAAACGGCTCCGGGAATATGCCCCTGCTCAAACTCGGCCTGAATATCCCTTTTAGGTGTCAATCCTGGCGGTGACATTCTGGCATCCAAAATAGCGATCTTTGCATCGTGCTTATGTTCCGCCAGCCACTGTGGTGTAACCAGAAAAGGTGAGCTCATAGCAAAATACCTGTAGAAGTTAAAAAGGAGCGATTGAGTGACCGCTTCATCGTGGCACTTACTATATAACGATTTTCCGCGATTGAAACCCCGACTTATCAGCACTGCGCAACACTTCGCATTTTTTGAAATCTATTTTTCAACAGATTACATAATGAAAATAAATAATCTATTTTTAGTGCTAGTAGATCTATTTTTGTGAACTCGATACCGAGATTTATCTCTAATTTATGCAAATTTTCATAGGTTAACAATATTCCTCGTACAGCCTCGCAAAAAGAAGTTTTCATTCTATTTTTACCTTGATGGCGAAATTTTAATTTCGTATAACCGTTGGCATCTAAAGCCCCTGATCGGGCCTTAACCTATAAACAAGCAGAGGAATAGTATGCAGAAGGTTCGAATTGGCCTTATCGGCACGGGTTACATCGGTCGTTGCCATGCCATTGCTTATGCGCAGGTCGCGACTGTTTTCCCATTAAAGGGGCGACCCGTATTAGAAATGCTAGCGGAAGCCACCTCAGAACTGGCTCAACAACGCGCCACGGAGTTTGGATTTTCCCGTGCTACTGCTAACTGGCGGGAGTTGGTGGCTGATCCAGATATTGATGTGGTGGATATCTGTGCACCAAACTTCCTGCATAAAGAGATGGCACTCGCCGCTATTAGCCATGGCAAACATGTCTATTCAGAAAAACCGCTGGCACTCAACGCAGCAGACGCCAAGGAAATGGTCGATGCGGCATATGCAAAAGGTGTAAAAACGCTGGTGGGATTTAATTATATGAAAAATCCGACCAGTCAATTAGCACGAGAGATTATCGCCAATGGTGAAATTGGTGATGTTGTTCATTTCTACGGGACTCACAACGAAGATTATCTGGCCGACCCACTGACGCCTTTAGATTGGCACTGTACCAAAGCGCAGGCCGGACTAGGGGCTCTGGGGGATTTAGCTGCGCACATTATTAACATGGCTCATTATCTGGTCGGCGATATAGCGAGTGTCTCTGGTGATATGCAGACCATCATTAAGCAGCGGCCCGATCCGCAAAATCCGTCATTGCTCCGAGCGGTAGAAAATGAAGACCAAGCCAGTGCGCTGGTGCGTTTTGCCAATGGTGCTATGGGAACAATCGAGACTTCACGCATTGCTTGTGGCCGCAAAATGGGGCTGACATACGTGGTCACAGGCACTAAAGGGACTATCAGCTACTCTCAGGAACGCATGGCGGAATTACAGCTCTATCGCCATGATGATCCACTGGCGAGACAAGGGTTTAAAACAATACTCACGGGGCCACAGCATCCTGATTATGCCGCATTTTGTATTAGTGCTGGGCATGGCATAGGGTTTAACGATCAAAAAACGGTCGAGATCCGCGATTTGATTAATGGTATTGCCGCTGGAGATCGCATGTGGCCCGATTTTGAAGAGGGCTGGAAAGTCTCGAAGGTACTGGATGCTATTGCTGTCTCTGCACAAGAGTTGCGCTGGAGAGAAGTCTAAATAGAAATATTTTAGCTATATATAGTGTTTTAAGTTAGTTAGCCGTGGGCGCTATTCAACTGATACTGGCACTCATTATGTCTAGTATGAGCCATTTATATGCCGTCAACTGGCACCCAAAGTGATAACCGTCCTACAAGCATTGCTCACTACCTTAGTGAACAACAGCGGGGGCGAGTAAAGCAGTTGTCTCGCTCTTGCATATGGCGATTGGAATTGCCGACCTGGATACTTATTGGTGTTATTTACACGGGATGGTTTGTCACTGTTGTTTACTGGCAGCAAGTGGGCGTTGTGATGGGTAGCGTACTGCTAATTTTGTTGAGCACTTGGTATATGTCGCTACAGCATGAGTTAATCCATGGGCATCCAACTCGTTGGCGGTGGGTTAATCAGTTATTGGGGACTTTACCGCTTGCGGTGTGGTATCCGTATGGCCTCTATCGTGACTCCCATATACAGCATCATTGTGATGAGAATCTGACCCATCCGGAGAAAGATCCCGAGAGTTATTACTATACAGGTGAGCAATGGAAATACCTTTCTCCATTGTTTAAGCGAATCGTACGTGCCAGCAATACTTTTCTGGGGAGAGTGGTGCTCGGTCCAGCACTGGATATCATTGATACCATCCGCAGTGCCGCCCGCGCTTTTCTTTCCGGTGATCGTCAAGCCATAGCGATGTGGCTGGTTCATTTGGGGTTACTTATCGGCTTGTTTCATTGGATGGCGAGTTATGGCATTTCCACCCTTTTTTATCTTCTGGTGGTGAGTTATCCGGCACTTAGCCTGACCAAAGTAAGATCTTTTTTTGAACACCGCGCAGTTGAAAATAGTGCAGCACGTTCAACGTTGAATGAAGCGGCATGGCCATGGCGTCTGCTATTTCTAAACCTCAATTACCATCTGGTACATCATGATTTACCCTCCTTGCCTTGGTACGGGTTACGACAGATTTATTTGGAAAATCGAGTTGAATACCAGCATCGCAGTGAGCAGTTTGTTGTCCACGGCTATAATCAATGGATTGAAGCACATGCCTTTACTGCGTTGGAAATAGAGGTACACCCTTTTTACGATAGCGGGAATAGAGCTTTGGTAGGGCAGGAGCAGCATGGCGTCATTGAGAATCGTCGTCATGCTCCATCAATCGAAAGCAGCTAATAGACTTAAAGAAGGATGCTGATTTTGACCACAAAGTTCTTTTCAATCTCTCCCGTCACTTGAAATTAACTGTTGTTATATACAGTCATTAATGTAATCTTACTCAAGATCTTGAGTAAGGATATGCTGCTTAAGTACTTAGCAATCATACTGTTGTACCTAAAATAGGTTAGCCTGCTAGGCCAATTTTTAACTAACAATATATTTAATATCAATTGGTTATTTGGCTTGTTTTAGACTAAATCTAATATGGTTACTGATTTGTTAATGGCAACTGTTCTTCGTACTTTCAGATGCCCACGTTCTATAGATAGTCACGTTTGAACTTTAACTAACCCTTGAGCATATAGAGGTAAACATGGCAAAGGCCCTACCCCGTAGCGGGATTTTTGCGCTGCTTGCAGTCATGGTGGCAGCAGTTAGTGGTGTATCTCACGCGGCAGATACTGTCCGTGTTGGCTCAAAAATTGATACCGAAGGCTCATTGTTGGGTAACATTATTGTGCAGGTTCTGGATGCTAATGGGATAAAAACTACCAATAAATCACAGTTGGGTACAACCAAAGTGGTGCGTGGTGCTATCACTGCGGGTGAGATTGATATTTATCCTGAATATACCGGTAATGGTGCCTTTTTCTTCTCTGATGAAAAAGACCCCGCGTGGAAGGATAGTAAGGCGGGTTATGAAAAAGTAAAAGCGCTGGATTACGAGAAAAATAAATTGGTGTGGCTCTCGCCCGCGCCAGCAAATAATACTTGGACCATTGCAGTGCGTCAGGATTTAGCCCAAGCGAATAATTTGAAAACGTTGGATGATCTCGGTAAATGGATTAACGCTGGCGGGAAATTCAAATTGGCGGCTTCTGCTGAGTTTATTGAGCGCCCTGACGCCTTACCTGCTTTTCAGCAAGCCTATGGCTTTAAATTGAATCAAGACCAGTTGTTGTCATTGGCGGGTGGCGATACTGCTGTGACGATTAAAGCCGCCGCTGAGCAAACCTCGGGGGTTAATGCTGCCATGGCATATGGGACAGATGGCCCGGTCGCCGCTTTGGGGTTGCAAACACTGGGAGACCCCAAAGGTGTGCAACCTATTTACGCGCCAACACCGATTATTCGCGAAGCGACACTGAAAAAGTATCCAACCATACCTGAGTTACTCAATCCGGTATTTGCCACTCTTGATGGCCCGACATTACAAAAGCTGAATGCGCGTATCGCGGTTGAAGGCCAGGATGCGAAAAAAGTGGCAGCCAATTACCTGAAAGAGAAAGGCTTCGTAAAAGGATAACTGTGTACGTTAGGGACGGCGCTATAGCCAGTTGTTTGTAGCGCCATCAAATACACAGGTAGTCAGCTATTGCGATAAAGATTACCTGTCATGGAGATGGATTTTTATGGCTGTTAAAAACCGAGTTTTGCTAGCACTTATGATTTTGCTGGTTTTATCTGGGGTAGGGCTCTCTTTTGTCAGCCATGCGCCGAATCGGTTGATATCCGGGCAGGGAGTCTCGCTAACGTCGTTGTTCACTGGGCCGGTCTGGTGGTTGTTAGTTCCTGTGGTGATACTGTTTACCCTCGCCTTTTTTAAACAAAATAGTGTATTGCATTGGTCTACCGTTTTATTTGCCGAAGTGCTGCTATTTGGCTTGCTGTTGCTGGCGGGAAGAACCGCCACACAACTAACAGGAGGTGAAGAGAGCCTCGCCCGCACCTCACTTGGTGGTGGGTTTTGGTTAATGAGTGGATTAAGCTTATTGATTGCTGTGGATAGCTTGTCCCGCGCCATTGTAAACCCTGTTTGGCGCAGTCTGGCCAATGTCTTGCTAGTTTTACCCGTAGTGATATTGCTGGCAACAGGGCAACTTGATCAACTGTCTTTATTGAAAGAGTACGCTAATCGTCAAGACGTGTTTGATGATGCTCTATGGCAACACCTTCAGATTCTCTTGGCTACAGTCGTACCTGCCGTGCTTATTGGCATCCCCCTTGGCTTACTCTGTTTTCGCTCTCGCCGCTTTCAAGGCACTATCTTTTCAACATTAAACATTATCCAAACTATCCCATCAATTGCCTTGTTTGGCTTACTCATTGCACCTTTAGCAGGTCTGGCAGCAGCTATTCCATGGCTAGCTGAGCACGGCATTAGTGGTATTGGTCTGGCGCCGGCAATTGTGGCGCTGGTACTTTATGCACTATTACCGTTAGTGCGCAATGTGGTGGCGGGATTAGAGTCTGTTCCTGACAGTGTTGTAGAGTCAGCCCAAGGTATGGGAATGACACGCAGCCAGCTATTCTTTTGGGTGCAAATCCCTATTGCGCTGCCACTCATTTTGTCTGGTATTCGAATTATTGCCGTGCAAACGGTGGGGCTAGCTGTAGTGGCCGCATTGATTGGTGCCGGTGGGTTAGGGGCGATCATGTTTCAAGGCCTGCTCAGTAGTGCTTTGGACTTAGTGCTACTGGGCGTGATACCCGTGATAGTGATGGCAGTCATGGTTGACTCACTGTTTAAATTCATCGTTATTTTTATGGATACTTCAAACCGATGATTCATTTCCATCAGGTCAGTAAATATTTTGCCGGCAAACGGGCGGTAGACAACCTGACGTTGCAGATTGCCAAAGGGGAGTTCACCGTACTGATTGGGACTTCTGGCTCTGGTAAGTCGACCACACTGAAGATGATTAACCGACTGATTGAGCACGACGAAGGGGAGATCCATTTCGCTGGTGAAGAGATCCGTAACTATAAGCCTGAAGATATACGGCGGCGGATGGGGTATGCCATTCAATCTATAGGTTTATTTCCCCATTGGACTGTGGAGCGCAATATTGCCACTGTGCCACAGTTACTCAAATGGCCACAGGATCGTATCCGCCAGCGGGTTATTGAGTTACTCGAGTTATTGCATCTGGACCCAGAACAATTCCTTCATCGCTATCCCCATCAGCTCTCAGGTGGGCAGCAGCAGCGGGTTGGTGTCGCTCGAGCTTTGGCCGCTGATCCGGAAGTTTTATTGATGGATGAACCATTTGGCGCGCTAGATCCCGTAACCCGAGCAGCGTTGCAGTTCGAAATTACCCGTATCCATCAATTATCGGGCCGGACCATCGTGCTGGTCACCCATGATATTGATGAAGCGTTGAGTTTAGCTGACCGCATTGTCCTGATGGATGAAGGGAGAGTCATACAGCAAGGGACGCCGCTTGAAATGTTAACTCAACCCGCCAATGATTTTGTCCGTGATTTCTTTGGTCGTAGTGATCTCGGTATTAAGCTGCTATCACTGGGATGGGCTGAGCAACGGGTTAGGCGCGGTGAAACGTTTATTGGGTTGCCGATACTCGGTACGACCACTCTGCGTGAAGCGCTTTCCCTGTTTGTATCAAGGCAGACGGATAAATTACCTGTTAGCGATGAGCATGGGCAGCCATTGGGCGTGCTCTATTTCTCTGATTTGGTAGCCGATAAGGGGGGCGTGTGAAACTTGGGGCGACCAAAGCCAGTCATATCAAGAGAGCAGTCTCTAAGCGCGAATCATTTCAGGTACTAAGTTGGTTAAAAGACCCACTCTGCTGGGCTGTGCTTCTGTTAGCGGGTCTAGTTTTTGGCATGACCTCCCTGCACAGTGTTTTCGCTGCACTATTTCCTGATCTCGATAGGCCCATTTATCTGCAAGATACATTTTGGTCACTGGTCGTCGTTCACGTCATGCTGGTACTGGTTTCCAGTATCATCGCTGTTTTGATTGGCGTGGGTGCCGGAATTGCAATCACGCGCCCCGCAGGGAAAGAGTTTCGCTCAGTGGTCGAAACTGTTGTCGCAATGGGCCAAACTTTTCCACCGGTTGCCGTACTTGCCATCGCAGTACCTGTGATGGGGTTTAGCGAAAAACCTGCCATTATCGCTTTGGTGCTATATGGCCTATTACCAATCTTACAAGGCACGATTACCGGTATTGAGTCTGTTTCACGCGGTATCCGCGAGGTGGCTCAAGGGGTGGGAATGAGTACCAGGCAGATTTTGTGGCGGGTTGAATTACCTCTTGCCGCACCTGTTATTGTTGCGGGTATTCGAACATCGGTCATTATCAATATTGGTACTGCTGCTATTGCCTCCACGGTCGGGACGAAAACGCTAGGTTCTCCCATTATTATTGGTCTAAGTGGCTTTAATACCGCTTATGTTATTCAGGGCGCGGTTGTTGTTGCTCTACTGGCAATAATTACGGATATGATTTTCTCTCGTTGGAGTCGACGGTTATCGCGTTGGCGCGAATTGCAAATGCTTCCCGTAGAGAACCGCGGCTGATTATTTTTTTGTTGTTCTGATGAACAGTAGGAACCTATGCTGATTTCACTTCCGATGTACGGTATTCAGCCGCAAGATATCCAGCCTTTTGGTCAACTATTATTGCAGCAATTACATCGCTATGGTGTCACTACATCCGATCAGCAATTAGCCTGGCCCTCGGATTTACTGCAACACTGGCATGATCCCAATCTGCTTCTGAGCCAGACATGTGGCTTCCCTCTGGTGACCCTATTACAGCAACATGTGCAACTGGTCGGTGTATTCAGCTATCAATCACCTTATTGTACGGCAGAGTATTACCGCAGTTTAGTTGTGGTTCGAGCGGATGAAAAAGGGGAAACACTGGCCGATTTTCGGCACCGGCGAGTCGCGTATAACAGCATAGATTCTCAGTCTGGGTACAATGCTTTACGAGCTTTGATTACACCCTTGGCTATTAATGGGCGATTCTTTTCTCATGCATTAGCTTCTGGAAGCCATTATCAGTCAATTGAAATGATCCGACAGCAGCAGGCTGATATTGCTGCGATAGATTGTATTAGCTTCGCGTTATTACAACGGGCAAATCCATCCGTAGTTGCCGGATTAAAGATCATAGCGCAAACAGAAGCCGCACCTGGGTTGCCGCTGATTACTTCGCTGTCGACATCCCCAGAGCAGATGACCCGTATAAGACAAGCAATCAATGACACGGTCAATGCGCCGGAAGCCGCGTCAGCCAAGGATACATTATTGATTAAAGCATTTAGCGTATTACCTTGGTCAGCGTATGACGTCATTAAGCAGATGCAAGCAACCGCTTTTACATCGGGCGTAACAACACTTTAAAGAGGGATATACCCACTGTATATCAAGGTATTGGGATATATCGAGGCATTGGGGCCGTAGCGGTGACGAGTATGTTGGTAACAGACATAATGACAACAGATGTCGCTATAGCGGGGATTTTTTCATGAATCACACGGGGTAATGATTGCTCCGTGTGATTCATGGGCACTACGGAGACTCTTGGCCATTGTTCGATAAGCCCGCAGGGCCAATATCAGACAGTGGGGAGGATTCTGTCGTTTCAGTTTCATGTGGGGTGGTCGAACGAGTATAGATGTTCAGCCCGGCGAGAAAAACGCCGCCTAATGAACTCAGAGCCATTATCGCAATCAGGATAATGAGTGCTTTTCTCAGCATAATTATTTTCACTTTTTATCTAACCAGCGGGAATTATAGCCTGTTCACTCAATGAAACAACTGTGTTGCATTCTTGATGCGAAGAGATTAACGCGGTTTGAACAGAAATTTCCCCAATGTGACCAATACCACTGCAGAAACAATAACGGCCAATGCACACCATTCGGTTGTCGACAAACTTTCACCAGCAAAACCGATACCCAGTAACACAGCAACCACGGGATTCACATAGGCGTAGCTCGTTGCCACCGCCGGACGGACATTCTTCAGTAAGAACATATACGCACTGATGGCGAGCATTGAGCCGAAAACAATTAAGTACAGCAATGAAAGAATGCCGCCCATACTTGGCATTTGGTTCAGCTCTTCGCCACTTAAGGTACTGGCGACTAACAGCACCACCCCTGCAACCAACATCTGCGCAGCACCGGACATTGCACCACTTGGCAGTGCCAGACGTGAACTCCAGACCGAACCAAATGCCCAGCTCGCAGAAGCCAGTAATATCAGGACTGCGCCCATTGGGTTACCCAATAAGTTACTGCCAGTATTCAGCAAGATAATCCCGACCAGCCCGAGTGCAATCCCCGACCATTCCAGTTTTGTGTTTCGCATACCCCATAACATACTGAAACATAGAGTGAATAGCGGTACGGTTGCGACCATGACGGCGGCAATACCAGAAGGGACGTGCTGATGTTCGGCGATGGTGACCAGCCCATTGCCGATCGCCAATAATAAGATGCCGATTGCACTGGCCCCCATCCATTGACGTAATGTGGGTAGGGCATGTCCTCGAATGGCAAGGAAGCTAAACAGCAACACCCCAGCGATCAGGTAGCGTAAGCCCGCCATCATCAGTGGCGGCCAGCTCTCCACACCGATACGAATGACCAGATAGGTTGAACCCCAGACGAAATATAAGGTGAAAAGTGAACCGATCAGTAACCACAGATTACGGCTATTTTGCTTTGGCATAGTTATTCAATAAGAAAAGGGCAGTAAAACAGAGATGCACCAGTAAACATGAGAATAGTGTCCGTAGGCAAAGGTTTTTATCGTTTTTTTACGTTTTAATTTTCCGTCTAAAATTTACGCTAAAACAGGGGCTTATTCTTGAAGTTGAGGGTGGGTGGGCGGATAAGCAGTGACAAAATCTAGGCTTTCCATGCAAGCTAAAAATGCTTCAGGCATGATGCATAAAGCTCGAATCAACGCTTAGGGATGACTTTGTATCTATTTCTGACTATCAGACGAGGCGAATAATTTATGGCTGTAATCTCTTTATCCCAGAGGCGCTTATTGGGTATTAACCCCATCTTTTTGGGAGGTTTTTACACTGGGCTAATGCTGCTATTGATGCTGTTTGCTGTGCCTGCTGATGCCGCGCAAAATGAGTATGCTTTTTTATCAGCCAGTGAGTTACAGCATAATAAACTCACAATTGCACAAAAACAGGCATCGAAGGAGACCCTACAGGCTTATCAGCAGTTATTACAGCAAGCGGATAAAGCGCTGAAACGCCCGGATCAAAGTGTCATGGATAAAAGCATAGTGCCGCCCAGTGGTTCTAAACATGATTATCTAAGTCTTAGCGCATATTGGTGGCCAGATAGCGAAAAAAGTGATGACCTACCTTGGGTGCGCAAAGATGGGCAGATTAATCCGGCGAGTAAAAATGGGGACAGTGATGGTGTGCGCCTTGCTGATTTTACCGCCCAAGTACAAACATTGACACTGGCGTGGTATTTTTCCAGTGAGCAGCAATATGCCGATAAAGCCATCAGCTTGATTCGGGCTTGGTTTATTGCGCCACAAACGCGCATGAACCCGAATCTCAATTTTGCTCAGGGGGTGCCCGGAATCGCTGCCGGACGAGGTACTGGAGTGTTGGATGGGCGCTATTTTGCTACCCGTATTGTCGATTCGCTGATGATGCTACGACAAAATCAGCACTGGACCGCAGAAGATGAGAGTCAGATGCGCCAATGGATGACGGCCTATCTACAGTGGTTACAAAATAGCCCCGCCGGTAAAAAAGAGGCGTCGGCGCAGAATAATCATGGCAACTGGTATACGGCCCAAGTCGCAGGTATTGCCTGGTATCTGCAACAGCCAAAAGTGGTGGCCGAAATGGCTGAATTACTGAAAACCAAACTGGACACCCAGCTAGCCGCCGAAGGGGCACAGCCGCTGGAGTTAGCACGAACTCGCTCTTTCCACTACAGCTATTTCAGCTTACAAGCGGCGGTTTTGATGGCCCAACTGGCCGATAAAGTCCATATCGATCTGTGGCGTTACCAAACACCGAATGGCAGCGGTTTGATTAAAGCGCTTGATTTTATGGCCCCTTTTTCGGATGAACAGAAGAAATGGCCCTATCGCAGCCTTGATCACATCGGCATTCGCTTGGTGCCACTGATGGTTCAGGCGGATAAAGGTTTAGGTGAAAATCGCTATCAGCAATGGATTCAGCGCGCGGATTTTTCTGCTATGGACGATTCGAAGCGAAGAGGTGCGGTCGCTGAGGCACTGCGCGAAACAGCGTTATTGGCTGTGACTACCGCTCAATAGTCTGCTCACAGCGAGTTGTTTGCGGGTAAAATCATCACTTATTGTTAAATAAAGAAGTGTTAAATAAAAAAAAAGCCGGGAGTTATCCCGGCATAATCACAAGTCACATATTAAATTCACAAATCACAATGAAGCATTCAAACAGTAAAGCAATGAGGATAATACCGATGCAAGGTAATTAGAACTGATAAACCAGACCCACAGCGACCACGTTATCGGTATTCAATTTCAACTTATTATTGTCATCCAGTTGGTTGATTTTATAATCAACGTAAGTGGACATGTTCTTATTGAAGTAATAAGAAGCACCAATATCAACATATTTAACTAAATCAGCATCGCCGATACCTTCGATATCTTTGCCTTTAGACTGAACATACGCCAAAGAAGGTTTTAAGCCGAAGTCGAACAAGTATTGTGCAACTAACTCGACGTTTTGTGTTTTATTAGCGAAACCACTCACGCTGGTTGACACATTATTAATCACCGCAGTGCCGGAAATAGGGGTCATATTACGGGTTTCAGCATAAGTTGCTGCCAGATACACACCGTTATCATCATATTTCAGACCGGTAGTCCAAGCGTCTGCTTTATCGCCTTTGCCGAAGGTGCCGTTCTTCTGTGCGGTGGTTCGGTTAGATGAGGCAAAGGCCGCACCCACACTTACACCCGCACCAATTTCATAGCTGGAAGACATGCCGAAGCCGTCGCCATTTTGTTTGGTCGCATCGGCACGGCCGTTGTTGCTCTCGGATTCGCTGCCGTTTTTGCCTTGATATTGCAGCGAGAATTTCAGGTCATCAACCAGACCGAAGAAATCGGTATTACGGTAAGTTGCCACGCCAGTGGTACGGCCAGTCATAAAGTTGTCAGTTCGGGTGTAACTGTCGTTGCCGAACTCAGGCAACATATCGGTCCAAGCGGCGACGTCATATAATACGCCGTAGTTACGACCATAATCGATTGAGCCTAAATTACCGTAACGTAAACCAGCAAAAGCTAAACGCGTTTTATTATCTTTTGTTTCTTGGCTCTCTGCATAGTTAGCGGCAATGTTATATTCCCATTGGCCGTAACCCGTCAGTTCGTCAGTAATTTTGGTGGCACCTTTAAAACCAAAACGGACGTAAGACTTGTCGCCATCACTTTTATTATTGTCAGAGAAGTAATGCAGTGCTTTTACTTTTCCGTATAAATCAAGCTTGTTGCTATCTTTATTATAAATTTCTGCTGCGTGTGACGTAGTGGCAACTAATAAAGCCGGTACTAGGATTGCCAGAATATTACGTTTCATATTTTGCCCTGTTTCTCTTATTTGAAAAAACGCGAATGGTAAATTTTTTTGCTGTATCCAATATCTGTCTGAATTCGTCCAGCGCAGAATTTTTACCGCATCTGTGTGATATATTTATGACAAAATATAAATAACTGCGACATTGCGTAAATTTCATTCCGCTCTCATTGGCACAAGTCGCGGATTTCAACTACTGTCACGCCGCTTTCAGGCTGACGTGAGCGTTGCGGTGTGGGACAATAGGGCAACATCCAGTTTAGATAAGATATGCATGGCGTTGTCCCCAGCAGTAAAAGAACAAATAAGTCAGTGGTATAAGGCGCTTTCGCAGCAGATCCCCGATTTTATTTCTCGTGCGCCACAGCGCCAGATGATAGCCGAAGTGGCGAAAACACTGGCGGGGGATGCTGGCCGCCATTTGGCTATTGAGGCCCCGACCGGTGTCGGCAAAACCTTGTCCTACCTGATTCCCGGCATTGCGGTTGGCCGAGCAGAGAGCAAGCCATTGGTGGTCAGCACCGCGAACGTGGCATTGCAGGATCAGATTTACAGCAAAGATTTACCGCTGCTGAAGAAAATTATTCCCGATCTTAAATTCACCGGCGCTTTTGGGCGTGGGCGGTACGTCTGTCCGCGCAATTTGGCCGCTATGTGCACGGATGTTTCTGGGCAGGGGGATCTCTCCCTGTTTCTCGGTGATGAATTGGCCCCGGCCAATGGTGAAGAGCAAGCCACCTGTCTGGCGCTCTCTAAATCACTGAACAGCTATGTCTGGGACGGGCTGCGTGACCATCATCAGTTGTCGCTCAGTGACAGTTTGTGGGCCAAATTAAGCACCGATAAGGCCAACTGCCTTGGGCGCAATTGCCATTATTTTCGTGAATGCCCGTTCTTTATTGCCCGTAAAGAGATAGAGAGTGCTGATGTGGTGGTCGCTAACCATGCATTGGTGATGGCGGCACTGGAAACTGAATCTGTGTTGCCCAATCCCAAAGAGCTGCTGCTGGTGTTGGATGAAGGTCACCATTTGCCGGATGTGGCGCGGGATGCCCTTGAGATTGAAGGTGAAATTACTGCCGTTTTTGCCAATATGCAGTTGGATATGATTGTGCGGCTGGTGGATCAATGCATGGTGCAGTATCGGCCAAAAAATCCCCCTAGTTTATCCAATCCGGATCGGCTGAAAGACCATTGCGAGCAGCTGCGTGAACTGATGTTGAGTGTCGAGCAGCAAGTGAACCAGTTGCTGCCAGCCGATGGCAGCCCGGCGGTGTACCGCTTTGAAATGGGCGAATTACCGGGCAGTTTGACGGAGGATTGCGCCAAATTATTCAAGCTGACGGATGCCTTACGCGGTTTGGCCGAATTTGTACTCAATGATCTAAGCGAACAAACGGGTAAACACGACATTGTCCGTTTGCATCGTGCAATTATCCAAATGAGCCGGACGCTGGGTTATCTGGAGGCCATGAGCAAGTTGTGGCGGCTGGCGGCGATGGCAAAAGCTTCGAATGCGCCTATTTCCAAGTGGATAACCCGCGACTACCGCGAAAATCAAACGCACCTCTATTTTCACTGTGTGGGCATTCGGGTCAGTGATCAACTCGATAAAATGCTCTGGCGTAAAGTGCCCCATGTGATTGTGACCTCTGCGACACTGCGCTCACTGAATAGTTTTGCGCGTTTGCAGGAACTGAGCGGCCTGAGCGAAAAGGCCGGTGACCGGTTTGAAGCACTCTCATCACCGTTTAACCATATTGAGCAAGGGAAGCTGATCATTCCCAAAATGCGTTTCGAGCCGACCATGGCCCACGAGGCTGAACATTTGGCAGAAATGGCGCACTTCTTCCGTGCCCAGCAAGCCAGTGGGCGGCATAAGGGGATGTTGATTCTGTTCAGCAGCCATCGGGCGATGCAAACTTTCCTCAGCCACGTGACGGATTTGCGCCTGATGTTGCTGGTACAGGGCGATCAACCGCGTTATCGGCTGGTGGAAGAGCATCGTAAGCGGGTCAATAATGGTATCGCCAGTGTATTGATTGGTCTGCAATCATTCGCCGAAGGGTTAGATTTGAAGGGTGAATTATTGACTCAGGTTCATATCCACAAAATATCGTTCCCGCCGATCGACAGCCCGGTGATCCTCACGGAAGGTGAGTGGCTGAAGTCACTGAAACGCTACCCATTTGAAGTGCAAAGCTTGCCAAGTGCCTCGTTTAACCTGATTCAGCAGGTCGGGCGGTTGATCCGCAGTAATGAGTGCCATGGTGAAATTGTGATTTATGACCGGCGCTTATTGACCAAGGGCTATGGTTCACGGTTATTGGCGGCGTTACCTGTCTTTCCGATTGAGCAGCCCGAGATGCCGGAGGGGAAAATTGCGCCAGCACCGACGATACCTGCGAAGACAGCAGGGAAGAGAGGGCGCAAAAAACGGGGATAAAGTTTGATGTTTTTGCTCATTGCTCTCTTTTTGACTGAATAATTCATTTAAGACCTTATATCACTCGAAAACTTTCCCCATCGGTATAAAACCAGTGACTAAGATTAAATAAGCCGCTGGGGAGCTGATCCTGACAAGTTAAGCCTGGTAGTACCTTCGGCGTAAATAGCTGGTGATGGGTTAGCGGCAGCGCTAACTGCTATCGACATATTTATCAGGCAGGGGTGAAGCAGCATGAAACAGCTAATGGCAGAGTTTATTGGCACTTTCTGGTTGGTGTTAGGCGGGTGTGGTAGCGCCGTCTTGGCGGCGATGTTCCCAGTGGCGGGGATTGGATTTCTTGGAGTGGCGTTGGCATTCGGCCTAACTGTCGTCACTATGGCTTATGCATTGGGGCATGTTTCTGGCGCGCATTTTAACCCAGCGGTATCACTGGGCTTGTGGGTTGGTGGCCGCTTCTCTGGTTCACAATTGGTGCCCTATATTGTAGCGCAAGTGCTGGGTGGGTTAGCGGGGGCGGCTATTTTGTATCTGATCGCCAGTGGCAAAGCGGGTTTTGATGTCACTGCCGGATTCGCCAGTAATGGTTTTGGTGCTCGCTCGCCGGGGGGCTATAGCTTACAAGCCGTGCTGGTGGCTGAGGTGGTTCTCACCATGGGGTTTGTGATGGTCATTATGGGGGCGACCGATGTTCGTTCCCCGGCTGTCGCGGCTCCGCTGGCGATCGGGCTATGTCTCACTCTGATTCATTTGATCAGTATTCCAGTGGATAATACCTCGGTAAATCCTGCGCGTAGTACCGGTGTGGCTATTTTTGCCGGAGGCGTTGCCTTGCAACAATTATGGGTCTTCTGGCTCGCTCCTTTGGTGGGGGGAGCTTTAGGCGGTGCAATTTATCGTGTTCTGTTCAGCCCACCGGAAGAACTGGGTAAACCGCGCTAATCTTCTGGCCACTGCCTCTATTTTATTTGGGGTGTGGCCTGTTTCCCCGCCAACTAATGGTTAATAAGTCGATAAGTGACACCGTCACTGGAAGCAACATGGCCGATTGATATCCTTGATCAAATAGCGTGTGAAATCAGCGGAATACCACCGTAACAACTATTTCGGGTATATCTATTACTATCAGTGATAGAGTTTCAGTAATATCTAACCTGATTTATGTTTAACGCACCGTGACAGGGGTAGTGCCGCACCATGGATTACAGCAAAATTATCAAAGAGATTGGACGCGGCAAGAACCATGCCCGCGATCTAGATTATCCGACAGCTTATGCGCTGTACAAAGCCATGTTGGCAGAGCAAGTCCCCGCGCTGGAACTGGGGGGCATCCTGATTGCTTTTCGGATCAAAGGTGAGTCTGAGCAGGAGATTTTGGGGTTTTATCAGGCGATGCAGGAGCAGGTGATGCCTCTGCGTGCACCGGCGGGCCGCCCGCTACCGGTGGTGATCCCAAGCTATAATGGTGCTCGTAAGCAAGCCAACCTGACTCCACTACTGGCTCTGCTACTCTGGCGTCTGGGTCTGCCGGTGGTGGTCCACGGTGTGACGGAAGACAGCAGCCGAGTGACCAGTGCCGAGATTTTCCAACAGCTAAATATTCCGTGGTCACTTACCGCAGCAGAGGCTCAACAGCGTCTGGATGACGGATTGCCAGTATTTATCCCCGTGTCAGCACTCTCCTCGTCGTTGGACAATCAATTGCAGCAACGCTGGCGTATGGGGGTCAGAAACAGCAGCCACACACTGGCAAAACTGGCGACTCCATTCATTCACGACGAAGCACTGCGGCTAGCCAGTGTGTCCCACCCTGAATATATGCAAAAAGTGGGCGGTTTCTTCCAGGCGATCAATGCGCCAGCACTGTTGCAGCAAGGCACCGAAGGTGAGGTCTATGCCAGCCCAGTACGTAGCTCGCCGATTCATTATATTAATGGGGGCGGACAACAAATTCTACTTGATCGCCAATCAGAGCCGGCGGAGTCTGAACTGCCCACGTCGAAAGACGCGGCGATCACGGCAGCTTGGATTGAGCGCTGTGTGGCGGGCGAAGTTCCAATCCCTGAGGCGATTCAAAAACAGTTGGCATGTTGCCTAGTGGCGACGGGGCAGGCCGACTCTGTTGAGCAGGCGCTGGAACACATTAACAGCCTCTCATAGCAAAAAGCCCATCAGATTGGCTGATAGGCTTTCAAGGAGAATAACTATCTCTTTCGGTGCTGTGGTGATGTGCTTATTAGTTATAAATTACCGCAGTACCATGCATCAAATTATTGCCTGTTGCTGAGGTGATAGTGAAGGCTTTAGCACCAGCAGCATCGGCTTTTTCTGCCAGTTGTGCTTTCAAGCTACTCAGGTCAGTTGCGCCGCTGACGGTGATGATTCCCGCTTGTTCTAATTTAGCGGCATCTTGGCTGTTAACGTATTCTGCGGCGAAGCTACCGAAAGACAAAGTAGACAGGGCGATAACTGCAACGAAATTTTTGATGTTTTTCATGATGTATTCCTATTCGGTTTTAAGGTTGAAAGGGCGTTCCCTTTCGATAGGAGCTATAGTACTCCCCTGCCGTTATTTTAAAACCGGATAGAATTGATAATGTCATTCAGTTTTTTTGATTGTTGTGGTGAGGTGCTATTTTGCGCCGTTCTAATCGCGCTATCGCTCCTGGTACCATGCCAATCAGTACAGCACCCGCTTTAGGGCGATTTATGCTATCTTACGCGCCAGAAAATGCCGATCAGAGAGTCAGTACGATGGAAAACAAAAAAGTATTCCCCAAAGAAAAAAGCGGATTGCATCCCCGAAATCGTCATCGCTCGCGTTATGACTTTGATGCGCTTTCAGTGAGTTGCCCAGAGTTAATCCCTTTTTTGGCCCCGACGGCCTACGGTGATATTTCTATCGACTTTGCCGATCCTTTGGCCGTCAAAATGCTGAATCGGGCGCTACTGAAACATTTTTATGGGATTGAATATTGGGATATTCCCGCTGACTTTTTATGCCCGCCAATCCCAGGGCGCGCTGATTATATTCATCATTTAGCTGATTTATTAGCCAGTTGCAATGACGGGGTGATCCCGGAAGGTAAAAACATTGCACTGCTGGATATTGGTGTCGGTGCCAACTGCATTTATCCCATTATTGGTCAGCGTGAATATGGCTGGCGTTTTACTGGGACTGACATTGATCCACAAGCATTGAGCGCGGCAAAAATGGTGGTATCCATGAATCCGACACTGAGAAATACCCTGCGGTTGAAACAACAAAAAGATCCGCAGGCTATTTTCGAGGGTATTTTGGCGGTGAATGAACGTTACGATGCCACGCTGTGCAATCCCCCGTTCCACGGCTCGGCAGAAGAGGCCGCCGCCACGACACGTCGCAAGCTGCACAAATTGGGTAAAGGTGAGGTTGCCGCCAAGCCAGTACAAAACTTTGGTGGCAAAAATAGCGAACTGTGGTGTGAGGGCGGAGAAGAGGGTTTTGTCAGTCGCATGGTGGTTGAAAGCGCGACTAAAGCGAAGAGTTGTTTCTGGTTTACCTCATTGATCTCCAAGAAAACGACGTTACCCGCCATCTATCATGCTTTGCGCTACGCCAATGCAGTTGAGGTTCGTACCATCGATATGGCGCAGGGGCAGAAAGTGAGTCGTTTTGTGGCATGGACTTTTCTGACGCCGGAAGAGCAAGCTCGCTGGAAAGCAGAACGCTGGACCCCTTCGTCCTTGAAGCCGTAGGGTTGTTAGCTGTGCTCACTCACCCGAATCACTGACTTGAGTCAGCTCATCGGGATGAGTTCGCTTGCTGCCTACCTACGACTCCAATGACTTTGGGGTCACCCTTCGATCTTGAGGCCGTAGGGTTGTTAGCTGTGCTCACTCACCCGAATCACTGACTTGAGTCAGCTCATCGGGATGAGTTCGCTTGCTGCCTACCTACGACTCCAATGACTTTGGGGTCACCCTTCGATCTTGAGGCCATAGGGTTGTTAGCTGTGCTCACTCACCCGAATCACTGACTTTATCTTGAAGCCGCAGGGGGTTAGCCTCCTGCAAATCTCAATACTTTAGTCTATGCTGATTAAGATAAATCTTAGTCAGGCAATATAGCCGACAAGTACACGCTTATTTTTGTTCTTTTGTCGTGTTTTGATTTCATCAATGCAAATACCTCATCGTCCAGGGTGAAGAATAAAATCTCAAGGGAAGCCATTAAGGTTCTCCGAGTTTTACCGTGCAAGTTCATTACAAGCACGTTGAAAAGCACATTACGAATTTGCTGCTCAATCATTCACCAGAAGGACTCCACTTATGTTGTTCAACTTCAGCTCATCTCATGCGTCCTCTCGCGCTGAATTAACATCGATTGATAACGCTGTCCCAATGATTATCTTTAAGCCTGATGGCACGGTAAAGCACGCTAATAAGCTGTTTTTACAGGCGATGGGCTATCAGCAGGATGAGGTGATTGGTAAACACCATAAATTGTTTTGTGACCCGCAATATGTGCTCAGTGATGCCTATCGTCGTCACTGGAAATTGCTCAATGAGGGGCGGCCAATAACCGATAATATTAAGCGAATACGTAAAGATGGCAGCACTATCTGGTTGCAGGGGACTTATACACCGGTACTGGATAATCAAGGGCGCGTGATGGAGATTATAAAGATCGCTCATGACGTCACTGAGCGAATTTTGCAATCTCAGGAACACCAGAGTTTATTAAAAGCGCTTAATCGTTCGATGGGAAT
Source organism: Yersinia mollaretii ATCC 43969 (assembly GCF_013282725.1). NCBI lineage: Bacteria > Pseudomonadati > Pseudomonadota > Gammaproteobacteria > Enterobacterales > Yersiniaceae > Yersinia > Yersinia mollaretii. The sequence continues at coordinate 2,863,656 of NZ_CP054043.1, forward strand.
GATTACCTTCTCCCCGGAAGGTATTATTTTGGAGGCAAACGATAATCTGCTGAGTGTGATTGGCTATTCACTGGCTGATATTCAGCATAAGTCGCATCAGATTTTGTGTACGCCAGAATTTGCCCACTCAGATCAGTACCGCCAACATTGGCAGCGTTTAGCCCGTGGTGAGTTTATTATCGGACGTTTTGAACGTGTGAACAGTCGGGGTCAACCGGTATGGCTGGAGGCGAGCTATAACCCGATAATGGACAATGAGGGGCAGGTGATCAAAGTGGTGAAAATTGCGCAAGATATTACGCAACTGATGCTGCAACAAGAGCATGAGGAGAACCTGATCCGTGATGTGCATCATTTGTCACTCACGACCGACCGATCCGCTTCGCAAGGCGCTGAGATTGTTCAACAGGCCGTGCGCGGTATGCAGGAAGTGGAGTCTATTGCGCGCGAAACCTCGGATGTGGTGAGTGATCTTGGCCGCTGCTCGCAAGAGATTGGCACCATGGTCGAAGCCATTCGGAAAATCTCGTCGCAAACCAATTTATTGGCGATCAATGCCTCGATTGAGGCCGCCCATGCCGGTGAACATGGTAAGGGTTTCTCTGTGGTGGCAAGTGAAGTTCGCTTGCTGGCAGAGCACTCACGTAAGGCGGCAACAGAGATAGAACAGATGACCAAGACCATTCAGCGCGGTGTGATGGCGGCGATGAAAGGCATGGGAACTTGTGTTGAGCAAGCAGGGGGCGGGGTGACGCTAACGCAGGATGCGGGCGAGGTGATCAATCAGGTCAATATTGGCATGCAGGATGTGGTGAAGCTAATGACCGCCTTTGCTCAGGTCAAGAATCAACAAACTCATGTTTGATCGGATGCCATAAGAAACGGGCGGGGATCATGAAGATGCCCGCCCGTTTTGTTTTAGGATGTCAGCTTTGGTTTAGAATAATGCTAAACCGCTCCTCAAGAGACGTGTTGCAGGAATTCCCGTAAACGTTCACTTGGCGGGTTAGTGATCAGACTGTCTGGATCACCATCTTGCGCCACCCGCCCTTTATCGATAAAGATCAGGCGTGATGCCACTTTTTGAGCAAAGCCTACTTCATGGGTGACGATGACCATGGTCATGCCCTCTTCAGCCAGATCTTTCATTACGGTCAAGACTTCATGGCGTAATTCTGGGTCCAGTGCCGAGGTTGGCTCATCAAACAGCATTAGCTTGGGTTTTACCGCCAGAGCACGAGCGATTGCCACTCGCTGCTGTTGACCGCCCGACAATTCTGACGGGAAATGGTGAGCACGATCTGCCAGTCCAACCTTGGTCAATAACTCCATCGCTAGCTTATTCGCCGCCTCTTTAGAGGCTCCACGCACACGGATTGGGCCAAAGGCCACGTTTTCAAGTGCGGTCAGATGCGGGAACAGGTAAAACTGTTGAAACACCATCCCCGCTTCTTGGCGGATCAGGCGCTCATCGACTTTAGGATCATTAACATCCAGACCATCAACAATCAATTGACCACTGGTAATCACTTCTAGCTTATTGATACAACGCAGCAGGGTAGATTTACCCGAGCCAGAAGGACCAATAATCACCACCACTTCTCCCTTGGTGATATTTAGATTGATGTCGTGGAGCACTTGGGTTTTGCCAAAGTGTTTGGAGACGTTTTTGAATTCAATCATATTATTTTCAGCTTTCTTTCTAACCGGCGCAGAACGAAGCTCAGAGCCAAGGTGATTATCAGATAGATTACCGCCACCGCACTCCAGATCTCCATGGCGCGGAAGTTACCGGCGATAATTTCCTGACCCTGACGAGTCAGTTCTGCCACGCCAATCACGATAAACAGTGAGGTGTCTTTGATACTAACAATCCACTGGTTACCCAGTGGTGGCAGCATGCGGCGCAGGGCCAGAGGGGCAATCACGTAACGCAAGGTATCGCGTTTGGATAACCCGAGGGCCAGACCGGCTTCACGGAACCCGTTGTGGATTGACAGCACCGCACCACGGGTAATTTCCGCGATATAAGCGCCTGAGTTAATAATTATCGTCACAACGGCGGCTGAGAAAGGATCGATGCGCACGGGCATCATCATCGGCAATGCAAAGTAAATAAACATCACCTGCACCACGATTGGCGTGCCACGGATCAGCTCAATAAACACTAATGCGACATTTCTGCTTAGCCAACCACCATAAGCGCGGGCAAAACCGGCTATAACCCCAATAATTAGGCCGCCAAGCAACCCTAGGACCGAAATCCATAGGGTTAACTTGGCGCCTTCAAGCAGGATTGGGATGGCGGGCCAAATAGCGCTCCATTCAAACTGCATGGATATTCTCCTGGTCTAAAAACGGCAAAAATGAATTACTTAGGTTCTACGCCGAACCATTTCTTATAAATCGCAGCGTAAGTGCCGTCTTCTTTCAGAGACTTAAGAGCTACGTTAACTTTGTCACGCAGGTCACTGCCTTGCGGGAATGCTACGCCATACTGCTGAGCTTTAATGGAGTCGCCCACCGCTTTGAACTGACCATTGCCAGCTGTTTTGATGAAGTAAAGGATGTTAGGGGTGTCATGCAAAACTGCATCAGCACGGCCTGTTCCTAACTCCAGATAGGCGTTATCGATATTAGGGAATTGGCGTAAGTCTTTGGTTTTGATGTTGGCTTTCGCATAATCAACAGAGCCGGTGCCGCTTTTCACTGCGACGACTTTGCCCGCCAAATCCGCTTCGCCTTTGATTTCGTTGTTGTCAGCTTTGACCATGACCAGCAGGCCGCTGTTGTAATAGCCGTCAGAGAAGTCGACTGCTTTTTTACGTTCGTCGGTGATGGTGATACCGGCCAGTGCCAGATCCACGTTCTTGGTTTGCAGCGCAGGAATGATGCCACTGAAATCCATCGGCTTCAGGGTGTATTTCACATCCAGTTTTTTCGCGATGGCATCCCATAAGTCGATATCAAAACCGACGTATTTATCGCCTTGTTTGAACTCAAATGGGACAAAAGCGGTATCTGTAGCAACAATCAATTCTTTTTCTGCGGCGTGGGAACTAACGGCAAAGGCCAGCGCGAGTGCGGCCAATGAAACTTTAACAAGTGACTTCATAAGTGGGTGTTCCTTTATGCTTTTGTGGATATACCTTTTGTACCGACGTCACGGGTAACCTGCGACGCCAATTGCTTGGGGCAAAGAGATCCATTTTTATATTTCAGGGAGCAATATGAAAAGATCGTGCCAGAAATGCAAGTTATTTAAAAATAAAGAGTTTGATCTAGGTAGTTAGCCTGAAATTACTTAGTTAGCTCTGTTTGCACCATCGTGACTCACCAAAATGGTGCGGCAATGTCATTGTGGTGCAATGGGCTATATGTTTACTTATTATTAACTCGGCAATCAAGAATAAACAATCGATAAACAACACCGATGTAACAATATTGTTAACTGTATCGAATTTTTGTCTGAAAAGAGTGCAGTCTGGGAGAGGGGAGTGCGGGGGAGATAGCAGGGCCGCTTGACCGACCCTGCCTATTATTTTTCAAATACCGATTATCTTTCAACTTATGATGTATTGGATAAAAAATGCGGGTGTTTACTCAATGTTGGCTTCAAGGAACCACAGGAATTTATCCAGATCACGAGATGCGGCGGTGAACATGTCAGCGCTGGCCTCATCGTCGACTTCAGTGATGGCTTTGCGGATGAAGTTTGCGACGACACCATAGCGATCGGCCAACTCTTTTAGGTGCTCTTGCACACTATGAATATGGGTCGGATAGCTCTTCAATGGGGTTTTATCGGTGACAAGTTGTGTAGTACCGAGCGCCACGCCGCCTAATTGAACCGCTCGCTCTGCAAAAGTATCCAGATGGTCGTTAATGGCGGTACGGAAGCCATCCAACATTTCGTGGACTGCGATAAAGTTAGCACCGCGCATATTCCAGTGCGCCTGTTTGGTGATCAGCGACAGGTCAATAAACTGTATAACCATCTGGTTTAATAGCTTAATCGTCAGCGCCTTAGCATGTTCATCAACGTCATTACGTGTATAGATTAGTTCAGAAGATTTTGCTTTTACCAGTTTTGCTGTACTCATAATAGGTATCCCTTTATTGAGTTGATTGCCAATTTCTTCACCGCAATAAGTATAACAAAGATATTTAAGTTTGCAGGTCAGATAGCGCCTATCAATTAAATAGCTAACTACCGAAAGTGTTTGAAAATGTAATTTTTTGTTCCTTTAATAGGATAGTGTCACTTTTAATTTCAGGTCTAATTGATAATGACTATCGCTGTGATTTATATCTATTTTATTATTTAAAAGTTTTCCAATATGTTGAGTGGTTATTTCATGCTGCTACTAAATTCACATGTTTTAAATTAATGAAATGGCAGGACGGTAAGTGAATAATAAATAAAATAATTCACTAGCTAATAGTTTATAATATGGACTATTTTGATGCGGTTTTATCCGTGCGATATACCGGTTAATTAATTTAACCGGTATATATTGTGAGGTTATGGGCGGGCGCGGGCGACGATAAATAAGCGCGGAAATGCCAGTAAGCGTCTGCCATCAACGAGTGGTGGATACGCAGCATCAATGAGGGCCAGATAATCTTGCAGGAAATCCAATCGCATAGCTTCAGAGAGTGGCTCCAGAAACGGTCGTAAGCCAGTGGAGCGTAACCAGTCAACAATCGCTTGAGCAGAAGGCATTGGATGATAATAGGTCGTGCGCCATATATTCACCTGCTCAGCGGCGGGGGCCAGTAAATCATAATATTGGCTGGCAGTGAGCACTTTTGCCCGAACCGCTCCAGCCTCTTGCAATGTCTGTTGCCACGGCCCATTTTCCGCGACTTTTCGCATAGCCCGATGGCTGGGTTGGTCCAGATTATCCGGCATCTGCACAGCCAACACGCCGTTAGGTGCCAACTGAGCAAGTAGATGCGGAAACAACTGCTGGTGATCAGTTAGCCACTGTAATGATGCATTGGCATAGATGATATCTTGTGGCTCCGAGGGCTGCCATTGGCGGATATCAGCCTCAAGAAAGGCGCAATCAGGTAGGCGCTGCTGCGCGCTCGCTAACATCGCTATCGAATTATCAATGCCGACAAGCTGTGCGTTGGGGAAACGGTGGTGCAGTAATTCAGTGGAGTTACCCGGCCCACAGCCTAAGTCACTGATATAGCGTGGTGTCACAACATCAATTTGCGCTAACAAGTCGGTAGCAGGGCGGGTGCGTTCTGCTTCAAATTGGCGATATAAATCAGGGTCCCAGTCTTGCATGCATGGCCTCCGAGATAAAAAATGCGGTGATAGGGATACTTAAATGCTGCGAACAGGCTCGCATTAAAGGCAAGTCGCTGTGCTCAGCAAAAAGCATGCTACAGATTCTGCAATGGCCCGCTAAACAAGACTGCCCCTGTTGGCTGACCCGTTGGGGAACCCCCATGAGGCTCAAGGCTAATGGCCAGCAGTGAATGATCGGCGAGCTGGTTTTCAGCCAATCTTAGTTGGGTCGGCCCTTGGGCATTGAGCAACCCCAATGAGTGCGGCTTTTCACCGGCAGGAATGCTCCATAGCTCAAGGCTATTGTTGCTGCTTACCACGACGGGATTCAGTGGCGTTAAGGTTAAATAGCGGGTCGATTTTTCCAGACTGACGACCCACTGGCTGTTCTGCTGGCTATTCGATAGGACGGCTATCGGTATCGCAGTGGGGGACTCCACCCATAGGCGCGGCACGATGAGGATCGCGGCCAGACAGGCGGCGAGCGCCCAGCCCATATACGACCAACGATTACGTTTGATGTGGCGAATATTGATCAGGGGTAACTCCAACTCTAAGCGCTTCCAAACGCGCTCAGGCGGCTCTAAAGGCGCGAGCTGATTGTCCAGTTGGGTAAACAGACTCTGCCAACTCGCCACATCTGCCGCCAGCCGTGGGTCACGACGAAATCGGCGCTCAAATCGCATTCGGGCCAGACCGCGCAAGGTGCCTAGTGCATATTCTGCGGCCAGTGCTGAGTCATACTCACGTCTGTTTTTCATAAGCCTACACAGCCCTTTAGGTGGTCCAGTGCACGACGTATCCAACTTTTTATCGTACCAAGGGGTTGTTGTAAATGACTAGAGATTTCCCCATGAGAAAGCCCTTGATAATAAGCCAGCATAATACTTTGACGTTGTTCTGTGGGCAGATGCGCTAAACACTCTGCGAGTTGTTTCGCCTCGCCGTCTTGCTGTAATTGCGCCAGAGGTGTTAGCGCATTATCGGTCAGCACATCAGTTTCATCGCCGTCGAGTGTTTGCAGACGATTATCACTGCCGCGCATCAGATCGATTGCCCGATTGCGAACGATATGGGTCAACCAAGTCAGTGGTGCGCTGAGCTGTGCATTGTAGTTATCAGCCCGATTCCAGACGGTAAGAAAACTGTCGTGTAAAACTTCTTCTGCACGGGCGTGGTTACGTAGCATTCGTAAGGCGACCGCGAATAATCGAGGAGAGGTCAGGCGGTAAAGCTTTTCAAACGCGGACTGATCGCCTTTAGCAATGGCTTCTATCAGTCCGATTTGTTGTTCCAGAGAACACTCATTCATGCGCCAATCCCTAAAAAATCCATCAGGTGCAGTGAGACACTGCACCCAGTATAGACGGGATTTATTTAGGCATCAGGACAGTATCAATCACATCGATCACACCATTTTTCTGTTGTACATCATAGGTGCTGATATTAGCGATATTGCCTTTGCCATCTTTAAGCTGAATGTTATGTGGACCATTATTCATAATCCATAGTGGTTGGCCGTTGACGGTTTTCAGTTCAGCGCTGCCGCCACCGGCTTTAATTTTACTCTCTAGCTGCTTCATATCGTACTTACCTGCCACCACGTGATAGGTCAGAATTTGGGTGAGCATGGCCTTATTTTCTGGTTTGACCAAATTCTCAACCGTACCTGCTGGCAATTTTGCAAATGCGGCATTGGTGGGCGCAAACACGGTGAAGGGGCCGGGGCCTTGCAGGGTGTCAACCAACCCCGCAGCTTTAACAGCAGCGACTAATGTGGTGTGATCTTTTGAGTTCACCGCATTCTCAATAATATTTTTGCTTGGGAACATTGAAGCTCCCCCCACCATGACAGTTTCGGACATCATAGCGGCCATAGAAACAGTGCTGAATACCAAGGAAGCACAGATTGCAGTACGGATAAGCGTTTTCATAATGTATTCCTTTTAGGATGGTAGAGGTGAAGTCTTGCCTCACCTCTATCTATACGAATCAGCCTGCCGTTTTGGATGCAAAAAAATGAAAAAAAAAACCATAAAAGAACGCCAACCCGCGAAATAGCTGGGCTGGCGTGTCATAGATAAAAGTGCCTTTGGGAGTCAAAAGGGCAATTAGGGTGAGCTTGGCTCTAACACCCTATGCATCACATAAGCATCGACATAGCCGAGTTGGCGATGGTTAAAAGCTTTTGGCAGGGTGGCAATAATCTCAAAACCTAGCTTTTGCCATAACGCGACAGCTTGAGTATTGGTGCTGACAACAAAGTTAAACTGCATTGCCCGATAACCCAGCGCGGTCGCCTGCTCAATACAGTGAATGCCGAGTGCTTTGCCGATCCCCAAGCCACGCGCTTGCCCATCAACCATAAATGAAGCATTCGCTACATGGGCACCCAAGTCGCGCTGGTTATTGATGAGTTTATACATCCCGACAATCCGCTGTTGGTGCACGGCGACAAAACAGCGAACACCCGTGCCAAACCAGTAGTCGTAGGCATCTTGCTCAGGTGTATCGGGGCTGAAGACGTAGGTGTCTCCGCCACTGATAACAGCCTGAAATAGAGGCCAAATTTCGGCAAAATCTGCTGCTGTTGCAGGTCTAATCTCCACCTTATGCCTCTTGTCAGTTAATGTTATCAAGCTTTGGTTTAGGTCTGATGGTCAGTGTCGCGCCGATAGAGGCGCAGATGATTGATGCCAGTGCCAGCCATTGAATCAACGTCAGATGTTCATTTAAGAACACTAATCCTGAAATTGCTGCCAATGCAGGTTCCAGACTCATTAATGTTCCGAATGTACGAGTGGGAAGGTTGGTTAGTGCAACCATTTCCAATGAATAGGGCAGTGCTGTGGACAAAATGGCGACAGCTAAGGCAATGGGCAAAATTGCGGGGTCAAACAGCGCCATCCCATTATAGGCCACGCCAATAGGGCAGAATACCAGTGCGGCAATCAGAGAACCTACCGCAACGGTTCCCGGCCCATGGTCACCGCCAGCTTTTTGCCCTGAGATGATATAGAGCGCCCAGCAAGCACCAGCACCCAGTGCGCACGCCGCGCCGAAGGGATCGATAGTGCCCACGTTGTGCCCCAGTGGTAGCAGGAACCATAGGCCCAGTACGGCTAATCCCACCCAGATAAAATCTACCGGGCGGCGAGAGGAGAGCATCGCCAAGGCCAAAGGGCCAGTGAACTCTAACGCGACAGCAATGCCCAGCGGCACCGTTTTCAGGGAGAGGTAAAACAGAAAATTCATGCCACCGAGTGTCACGCCATAAACCAGCAGAGGCAAACGGCTACCGGCTGCAAACCGCATCCGCCAGGGCTTAAAAATAACAAACAAGATCAGTGTGCCGATGCCGAGCCGTAGCGAGGTTATCCCCTGTGCGCCAACTAACGGGAACAAGCTTTTCGCCAGTGATGCACCACTCTGGATAGAGATCATGGCGATCACCAGCAAGAAAATAGGGAGCAACGGAAGTGAATGTTTGGATGGGGGAGACAAAGACATCCTTTTGAGCCTCAAAGAAAATTATTAGGTATTAGTCTTTGCCAGTGTAAATGAAATGTCAGCGGAGTGTTTAAAAATCACCAACACGCAGCCAAAAGAGATAAAAAAATAATTATTTTTATCGCTGTTGTTTTTTTACGCTATTTTTGGCGCTTATTTGAGCTTAAAAATTAAGAATAGTCTGGAATGACTTTTGGTGATGGGGGTCACATAAAGGTGTAAGATAGGGGAAAATCGCAAGCGTATTAGTAAGATGGAAGATACTTGTAATTCTTTGTTACACCAAATAAATGATTAGACAATCATTAGTAGGCAGAGTTTCCTACTGATTGTTGTTATAATTTCATGGTGTTTTTGTTTCATCTAAAAATTTGCGTCTTTCGAGGTGGTTATGATTAAAATTACATGTCTTTCAGCGGTAGCAGCTTGTGTATTAGCAGTGACTGCAGGTTCAGCTTTTGCAGGTCAAAGCACCGTTTCTGGTGGTTATGCCCAGAGCGATTACCAAGGTGTTGCTAACAAATCTTCAGGCTTCAACCTGAAATACCGTTATGAGTGGAGCGATTCCCAACTGGGCTACATCACTTCTTTCACTCACACTGAAAAAAGCAGCTTCGGTGACAGCGCGTCTGTTTACAAAAAAGCGCAATATAACGCAATCACTGCGGGTCCAGCTTTCCGCATCAACGATTGGGCTAGCATCTATGGTCTGGTCGGTGTGGGTTATGGTCGTTCCAGCCAGAACTACCCAACGTCTATGAACGACAAAAACAGCACCAGCGATTACGGCTTCACTTATGGCGCAGGTATGCAGTTCAACCCAATCCAAAACGTTGCTTTCGACGTCTCTTACGAGCAGAGCCGTATCCGCAATGTTGACGTGGGTACTTGGGTTGCTGGCGTAGGTTACACCTTCTAAGCAACTGCTTAGGATGATCAGCTTCCATCTTTAACGGTGAAATGCTGTGCTTAATAAAAATCCGCTCTCGGGCGGATTTTTTGCGTTTATCAGTCTCGGGTGGTGATGGGTTTTGAATCTGTACTACGGTCATTTCAGTGTGGTTGTCAGCGCGAAAATTATCTCACTGCGTTCGCCGCATCGGCGATCAGGGCAATGATCTGCTGTGGATGAGAGATATGTGAGGCGTGGCTGGAGGGCAATTCAATCACTTTTTGGGCCTGAATTCGTTTGGCGAACTCGCGCTGTGTTTCCACTGGCAACATTCTATCTTCCGTCGAAACTTGATACCAACAGGGTTTTACCCGCCAGGCAGGCTGGGCAGACTTATCAGTAAAAGTACGTGCCGCTAAGGGTTTTTGCACCAAAGCCATCACCAGTGCTTCGTCTTCATCAACATCGTGGCACATGTTCTCATGGAACTTATCGGTATCGATCCACAGAAACCCATTATCATCGGGACGAATGTATGCCGCACCAATGGGGGCTTTTCGCAATGCAAAAAGAGTCGATAAGCTTTCACCTGCATCGGGAGCAAAAGCCGCGAGATAGACCATACCGACCACATTTTGCAGATGGCCGACCTGAGTAATCACCATTCCACCATAGGAGTGACCGACCAATAATGTTGGGCCATATAAGACGGTTGTCAGCTTAATCGTACGCTCAACATCATCCGTCAATGAAGTTAACGGATTCTGAATAGCCATCACCCGATGGCCCATAGCATGTAGTGCTGGGAGAATATGCCGCCATTGTGAGCCATCAGCCCACGCGCCATGCACTAACAGAATATTAAGCTTAGTCGTCATATTTCCCCCGAGACGGGTATTACCCGAAACCTTGGATAATATATTTATGCAGAAATAGCATTCTTGACGAATAACAACTTCTACTCATTTTCTGGTGATAATTATTTTTTCTAATCCTGTGGGGATGTTATTAGAAATAATGAAATCTGTTATTAGCGTTAAGTATAAAACTCTACTGGCGGGAGGCTCTAGGATTAAGATGAAAATGAAAAGTTTATACATGCTATCCGGTGAGGATTGATGGCATACAAATTGTGGATAACAAAAACCATAAAACTTAAAATAATAAAAACAACGAATTAACAATGCATCCTGTTGAAGACGGCAGTCTAATTTACTGGTAAAAAAAGAATTCTATGACTAACTACTATTAGCTTTGATTTACCGTCACTGTGCTTATCGTGATTCACATATCAAGCTGAATTAAAATAAAAAAACAATAGTTCGTAATAAAACAATAGGTTGCAATAAAAATAGGCTGTAATCATGACGACACTCAGTGAGCAGGTTCCAATCATGCTACATGACACTAAACTTGAACAACAAATTTTACGGCGATCGATTTTTTGTACTTTGATTATTGCCGTTATGGGGATTGTTTTCGGTATTGTTTGTGGTTCGATGTCGATTATTTTTGATGGCATGTTCTCTGCTTTAGATGCGGGTATGTGCAGTTTATCCTTACTGGTTTCCCGCTTACTGGGTCAACCGAATAGTCGGCGTTTTCAATATGGATTTTGGCATGTAGAACCGTTGGTATTGGCTTTTAATGGCAGCTTATTGGCTTTCCTCTGTCTGTATGCATTTGTTAACGCTATTAAAGGTATCATCGATGGCGGTCGGGAATTAGAACTCGGCTGGGCAATTGTTTATGCTCTGGTGGTTAGCATTTTCTGTTTCACCATCTTCTTAAAACAGCGCCGTTTGAATAAGCGGGTTAAGTCTGAGTTAATTGCGCTGGATACCAAGAGTTGGCTGATGTCAGCTTGCATTAGTTCTGCTTTATTGGTGGCTTTTTTACTTTCCTGGAGTATGGAAGGTACTCGATATGAACATTTGATTGTTTATACCGACCCCACTGTTTTGGCACTGTTAACTCTGATACTGATACCTGTTCCGATAAAAACGGTGATTGCAGCAGTGCGTGAAGTATTACAAATGACGCCAGATACATTAGATACCTCGATGGAGAATTTAATGGATAAGCTGATGGCGAAATACAATTTTGTTGATTACTCACATTACGCCACGCGTATTGGCCGAGGCTTATTTGTTGAAATTCATGTTGTTATACCGCCTGAAATGGAAAACAGTGGCGTGCCTTATTTTGACAAAATACGTGATGAAATATCCCATGCGATTGGTGAATCAGGCCCCCATCGCTGGTTAACTATCTCCTTTACCCGTGATGCTAAATGGTTGTAACACAATGCAATAAACCAAAATGTGGTTTTAAATTAACTCACGAGGGTCATTATTGTTATGGATAAGATGATTGCTAAGCGCCAGATAAAACTTAACCCTATTGATACCCCATCAAGATTTAACGCTGTCTCTAAGGTCGCGATTAGCGATAGCACCATTGCTGCTCGGAAAGCCAAAATCATCAGCAATATGGTCCGGGCTGATATCGATTATCTATTCATTTATGCCGATAAAGAGCATGGTGGCAACTTTGAGTATCTGGCTGGATTTATTCCCCGATTTGAAGAGGCGGCGATGGTGTTACATACCTCAGGGGAAATTTATCTATTGCTGGGTAACGAGAATTTAAAATTATCTCACTATGCACGAGTGAAGAATGTCGGGGTTCATGTTCCCTATTTTTCTCTGCCAAATCAGCCGATGGAAAACAGCAAAACAGTGGCTGAATTGTTGGCGGACACCGGCATTCAAAGGGCTAAAAAAGTGGGCGTCGTCGGGTGGAAACTCTTTACCAGCAAACAGGACGATAATAGTCAGCTGTTTGATATTCCCTATTTTATTCTGGAGGCGATTAAGCAATCTGTTTCACCTAGCACGGCGGTTATTAATGCCACCGCACTCTTTATTGGCAGCGATACGGCTGCCAGAGTAATCAATAATGCTAATGAACTAGCACATTATGAATATGGAGCGAATCTGGCCTCTAATTGTATTCTTAATGCGCTGGCTGCCGTCGATATTGGTAAAACAGAAAAACAACTGGGCAGTTATCTGGCTGATGAAGGGCAACCCAATACAGTCGTCATGATTGCCGCGACGGGCGCTCGTTTTGAACAGGCTAATTTGTATCCCGGTGATAAAGTGGTTCAACTTGGCGATAAGATATCGCTGACCACTGGATTTAAAGGGGGGCTGAGTAGCAGAACGGGCTATGCTGTCCATCAGGCAGATGAACTGCCTTTGGCGGAAAGAGATTATCTCGATAGGGTTGCTATCCCTTATTACACCACCGTCGTGGCTTGGCTGGAAAATATTCGTATTGGCATGTTAGGCAAAGAGATGTATTCGCTCGTTGAGGCGGTATCCCCTAAATCACAATATCACTGGTCGTTAAATCCCGGTCATTTAGTGGCTGATGAAGAGTGGTTGTGTTCCCCTATTTATAGTGGTTCTGAAGAGAGAATCAGCAGTGGCATGTTATTCCAAATCGATATTATCCCTTCAGTAAAAGGTTATGCTGGTGTGAGCGCGGAGGAGTGTATTGCACTGGCAGATCAACAGTTACGCCTCGATCTGGCGACCCATTACCCAGAGGTTTGGCAAAGAATAGAGCATCGGCGTCACTATATTAGTCATGTGCTGAATATACGCCTTAGCGAAGAGGTGTTACCGATGTCGAATTCAGTGGGCTATTTACGGCCTTTCTTGCTGGATAAGCAGCGCGCATTGCAATGTTGCGATAAGGCATAGCACTGATAGTTTAGGTGTCTCGCTAGTTAATATAAGGGGCGATTTCGCCTCTTTTTACGTTCTCTAGCGCCGCTGTAATCTCCGCTTAAATCTCCGTTCACTTGCAGAATTGCTCCCTTGCTGAGATTTCGTGCAAAACTGGAGGCGATACTCTCGCCATCTTGTGGCATAATGCGCGCCGAATCACATTTTCTATAATTCTTGAATATCCCTATTCAGAAATCCAATCGAGAGCGAGCTCTGTGCTAAGTACTAACAATATCACCATGCAATTCGGCAGCAAGCCGCTGTTTGAAAACATTTCAGTAAAATTCGGTGGCGGTAATCGCTATGGCCTGATCGGCGCTAATGGTTGTGGTAAATCCACATTCATGAAAATCCTTGGTGGTGATCTGGCACCTAGCGGCGGTAACGTATTCCTTGACCCGAATGAGCGTCTGGGTAAATTGCGTCAGGACCAATTCGCTTTTGAAAACAACACAGTGCTGGACACCGTTATTATGGGTCACGGCGAATTGTGGGAAGTAAAAGAAGAACGCGACCGCATTTACGCCATGCCTGAAATGAGTGAAGCAGACGGCTACAAAGTGGCTGATCTGGAAGTTGCCTATGGTGAAATGGATGGTTACAGCGCAGAAGCCCGTGCCGGTGAATTGCTGCTCGGTGTGGGTATTCCGGTTGAACAACATTATGGTTTGATGAGCGAAATCGCTCCCGGCTTTAAATTGCGTGTGCTGTTGGCGCAGGCCCTCTTCTCAGACCCGGAAATTCTGTTACTCGACGAACCTACCAACAACTTGGATATCGATACTATCCGCTGGTTGGAACAAGTTCTGAACGAACGTAGCAGCACCATGATCATTATCTCCCATGACCGTCACTTCCTGAACATGGTGTGTACCCACATGGCGGATCTGGATTACGGCGAACTGCGTGTTTATCCGGGTAACTATGACGAATACATGACGGCTGCGACTCAAGCTCGTGATCGTCTGCTCTCTGATAACGCTAAGAAAAAAGCCCAGATCTCTGAGCTGCAATCTTTCGTTAGCCGCTTCAGTGCCAACGCCTCGAAATCTAAACAGGCAACTTCGCGCGCCCGTCAGATTGATAAAATTCAGCTTGATGAAGTGAAAGCCTCTAGCCGCCAGAACCCGTTTATCCGCTTTGATCAGGATAAAAAGTTGTTCCGTAATGCGCTGGAAGTTGAACTGTTGACCAAAGGTTTTGATAGCGGTCCTCTGTTTAAAAAGCTGGATCTGCGCCTGGAAGTGGGTGAGAAAGTGGCTATCCTCGGGCCGAACGGTATCGGTAAATCGACTTTGCTGAAAACGCTGGTAGGGGATTACGAACCCGATTCTGGCACCGTGAAATGGTCTGAAAACAGCAGACTCGGTTATTACGCGCAGGATCATGCCAGCGATTTTGAGATCGAACTGACAGTATTTGACTGGATGAGCCAGTGGAAACAGGAAAAAGACGACGAGCAGGCTGTGCGCAGTGTGCTGGGCCGTTTGCTGTTTAGTCAGGACGACATCAAGAAGAAAGTCGGGGTCTTGTCGGGTGGTGAGAAAGGGCGGATGTTGTTTGGTAAGCTGATGATGCAGCGTCCTAACATTCTGGTGATGGATGAGCCAACCAACCATTTGGATATGGAATCAATCGAAGCGCTTAACATGGCATTGGAAATGTACGAAGGCACATTAATCTTCGTTTCCCATGACCGTGAATTCGTTAGTTCATTGGCGACCCGCGTGATTGAAATGACACCTAGCAAGCTGATTGACTTTACCGGTAACTACGAAGATTATCTGCGTAGCCAAGGTATTCAGTCCTGATTATTTGACGGTGTATCGATAAGAGAGCTGATGCATTGCATCAGCTTTTTTTATGCCCTGAAACCCGCTAAACCTTGCTGCAAACCTCACAATGGGCATCTTTTGTCAGTGTTAAACTGCGAAATTCTGCCGTCATGGCGTCATACATCAATATCCGGCCCGAGACCACTTTCCCATAATCTGTCAGTAATTTTATGGCTTCCATCGCCTGCAAGTTACCAATAATTCCCACCAATGGGGCCATCACCCCAGCTTCAACACAGGTGAGCGCGTTATTGCCGAACAGCCGACTAAGGCAGCGATAACAGGGCTGATCCTCCTGATAGGTAAAGACAGTGACTTGCCCCTCCATCCGAATCGCCGCCCCTGAAACCAGCGGTTTACGCTGGGCATGGCACAGACGGTTCAATTGTTCTCGGCTGGCGACATTATCGGTGCAATCCAACACCAAGTGGTGCCCAGCAATGGTGGCCGCGAGTTGATCGTCATCTAGCTGACCATCAATGGTTTTCAGTGACAGATATGGGGTCATCTCTGACAGTGTGAGTGCGGCAGAGGCGACTTTAGACATCCCGATGCGGTTGTCGCGATGCAGAATTTGCCGCTGCAAGTTGGAGAGAGAAACGGTATCAAAATCCAGCAGTGTAAGATGGCCCACCCCTGCCACTGCCAGATATTGTGCTGCCGCACAGCCAAGACCGCCCAATCCTACGATTAACACCTTGGCTGCGTTAAGCTTTTCCTGTCCGTCAAAATCAAAACCACGCAGGACGATTTGCCGGTTGTAGCGCAGGGCTTGTGCATCGGAGAGTTCAGGCAGCATATCAGCCCCCTAACAGCGCGTTAAATAGCTCTATTTCGACGGTTTCGCCAACCGCTACCGAGCCGCGCTCCCGCTCCAGTACAATGAAACAGTTGCCTTGGCTAAATGAGCTGAATATATGAGACCCTTGATGGCCCGTGGTGCGCACTTCCAGCTCGCCGTTGGTATTGGTAGAGAAAATCCCACGCTGGAAATCCAAACGGCCAGGGGATTTTTTCAATTTTGTCACTGCTTTTGCTTTTAAGCGGACTGGCGGATGCCACTCTGAGTGACCTGAGAGTTTAGCAATCAACGGTTGCACTAACTGATAGAAGGTGAGGGCAGCCGAGACCGGATTACCCGGTAAGCCGCAGAACCAGGCGTGATCCAATTTGCCAAAGGCAAAAGGTTTGCCGGGTTTGATCGCTAATTTCCAGAAACCGATATCGCCCAGCTCTTCCAACATCTGTTTGGTGTAGTCCGCTTCACCGACAGAGACGCCACCGCTGCTGATGACCAGATCAGCAACGCCATCGGCTTGCTCAAATGCTTCGCGTAATGCCTGTTGATCGTCACGGATGACACCAAGATCAATAATTTGGCAGCCTAATTTTTGCAGCATTAAGTGAACCGCAAAGCGATTAGTGTCGTAAATCTGCCCTTCGCCCAGTGGCTGCCCGATCGCTTGTAACTCATCACCCGTAGAGAAAATAGCGATTTTTAATGTTCGGAAAACAGCGACATCGGCGATACCCAGTGATGCCAGCAAGGGGAGTTGTGCGGCACCTAATTTTACGCCAGCAGGGAACACCGCCGCACCTTGCTCAATATCTTCACCCGCCAGACGGATGTTTTGCCCGAGCTGCGCACTGCCAGTAAATGTGATGCCTTGTTCGCTCACCACAGCCTGTTCTTGCATGATAACGGCATCGGCTCCCACAGGAATCGGCGCACCAGTCATAATGCGGACACAGGTGTTGGCAGGCCATGCCTCTTTAAAAGGCGCACCTGCAAAAGCCTTTCCGGCCACCGGAAGTGGCACTCCGCTGCTAAGCTCATTACAGCGCACAGCATAACCGTCCATCGCCGAATTGGCGAAAGGTGGAACGGCAATGGGGGAATTGATTGCACTGGCTGTGATACGCCCCGCAGCATCCGCGAGTGGGACGATTTCTGTTGCTTGCAATGGCGTGACCCGTGACAGCATTTTAGTCAGTGCTTGTTCCAGAGAGAGTAAGTCCGAGGTATTACAGTGATCCATGCTGAGCTCCGTGGTCGGTGCGCACCCTTGCTAAAAGGTATGAAGGGGGCAGAACTACCTATAAAATAAGAGCGCCATTATGGCAGAGATTGTATGGTGGGTGAATGGATGGAGGCCACAGACTGAGACGGTCTTGATGGGTACAACTCTTTTTCACTGATATTTATCGTCGTCTGACGAAGCAGGGGTATGACATGGACTATCAAAAAATTCTTAAGTTCTGGTTTAGTGAAATGGATTCGGCGTTGTGGTTCAAAAAGGATGAAGATTTTGATGCCCATTTACGTCAGCATTTTGGTTCAGTTTGGCAAGCTGCATCAAAGGGAGAACTGGCGCATTGGCGACAAAATATCGAGGGACGTTTGGCTGAAATACTGGTATTGGATCAGTTCAGCCGAAATATGTTCCGCGATTTACCCACCTCTTTTTCTTGTGATGGTATGGCGTTAGTCTTGGCCCAAGAGGCTGTCAGTAGTGGTCAGACAGGGCTATTATCTGATGTACAACGCGGTTTTCTCTATATGCCATATATGCATTCAGAGTCGGCACTAATTCATCAACAAGCGCTGGCGCTCTATACCGAATTAGGCGATGAACTCCAGTTGGATTATGAATTACGCCATAAAGCGATTATTGATCGTTTTGGCCGCTACCCGCACCGAAATCATATTCTCGGACGCGTCTCCAGCGCGGAGGAACAAGCTTTTCTGTTACAACCCGGCTCGGCATTCTAGGCCGAAATGACCCAACAGATAATTGGTCAGTGAAGCACGGATTCTGGCCAGTTATCATTTCCGCAATATGATCAGCCATTGTTGATATCTGAGTTCATCCTCACAAAAACAAATTCGCCATACACGCGAGATACATCATTGTGTAACTGAAATCACAGGGAAATGTGAGTTTATTCCTAAACTGTCATCTCGAAGGCAACACCAATTGAAACGATATTGTTACCAATATATAACAACATAACAATATATAAATGAGTGCTTATGCGGGCATAGGCACTCAACAAGATGACGGACACATCAAATGGCAGAAACAACATCCATCGAAACAATATCGGCAGAAAATGCAGCACAATCAGCACGCTTGACAGAGAAAGCTGATACCCGGCAGAGAATTCGCGCTATTGTTGGTGCCTCCTCTGGTAATTTGGTTGAATGGTTCGACTTTTATATTTACTCATTTTGTGCCCTCTATTTCGCACCTCTTTTTTTCCCCAGTGATAATCCAACGACTCAATTAGTGCAGACTGCGGGGGTTTTTGCCGCCGGATTTCTCATGAGGCCAATAGGCGGCTGGCTATTTGGTTATATTGCCGATAAACATGGACGTAAACTCTCCATGCTTATTTCCGTCTATATGATGTGTGCGGGTTCGCTAATGATTGCCTGCCTGCCAACCTATGCTTCCATCGGCAGTCTGGCACCGATTCTGTTATTAGTGGCTCGCTTATTCCAAGGCCTATCTGTTGGCGGGGAGTATGGCACCAGTGCGACTTATATGAGTGAAGTTGCAGTGAAAGGGCGCAAAGGTTTTTATGCCTCTTTCCAATATGTCACCTTGATTGGGGGGCAATTACTGGCCCTATTAGTGCTGGTGCTATTACAGCAAACCTTGTCATCAGAAGTATTGCACAGTTGGGGCTGGCGAATTCCATTTGTGTTGGGAGCATTGCTGGCGGTGGTTGCTCTCTATTTACGCCGTTCACTGAATGAAACCTCCGATGAAAAAACCCGAAATAAGAAAGATGCCGGGAGTTTGAAAGGTCTGTGGAAGAACCGCCGTGCATTTATTATGGTGCTGGGCTTCACGGCGGGTGGTTCTCTCTCTTTTTATACTTACACCACCTATATGCAGAAGTATTTGGTTAACACTGCCGGAATGGATGTGAAAACTGCCAGTTTAGTGATGACGGCTGCATTGTTTATTTTTATGCTGATTCAGCCACTGTTTGGCGCATTATCTGACCGCATTAGCCGCCGTACCTCTATGCTGACTTTTGGCCTATTATCAATGTTGCTGACGGTGCCTATTTTGCATGCCCTCAAGGGGGTCACTAGCCCTTATATCGCTTTTATGCTGATTGTTACTGCTTTGATTATTCTTAGCTTCTACACCGCTATTGGTGGGTTACTGAAAGCCGAAATGTTTCCACCGGAAGTTAGAGCGCTGGGAGTGGGGCTATCTTATGCCGTGGCGAATGCGATGTTTGGCGGTAGCGCTGAATATGTGGCGCTGTCGCTCAAGTCTTTTGACATGGAAAATAGTTTCTTTTGGTATGTTTCAGCAATGTGTTTCCTAACCTTCTTGGTCTCCTTGCGTTTACACCGTAAAGGAGAAGAGGTCGAGTTATAGCGCTGAAAATAACTCAGCACTGAGATCATGCTTGTGTGGTTTCAGTGCTCGTTGAGTTGAGCACTATCAACATTTTTAATCGATATAATATGGCGATTTATACAATTTACCCATCAGATGAAATTGCCATCTTTCATGGTAATGATTCTGCTTCCATAGGTTGAGGCTTCATCTGAATGGGTGACCATAATAATGGTTGTACCTTTCTTATTGATATATTTTAATTGCTGAAGTACGCCACGTGCATTTTTACTGTCCAAATTGCCGGTGGGTTCATCTGCCAAGAGTAATGCCGGTTCGGATACCATCGCTCTGGCAATAGCCACCCGCTGCTGTTGGCCGCCTGACAACTGCATCGGTTTATGATCTCTCCTGTTGTCGATACCGAAAATATTTAAAACTTGATTGACTCGTTCAATGCGCTCCTTTTTGGCAATGCCACGATATTTCAGCGGCAACGCGACATTATCAAAAATGGATAAATGGGGAATCAGATTAAATGATTGAAATATATATCCTATCAACTCTCGACGTAACGAAATTTTCTGTGAATAATTTAGGTTTGTAACCTCTCTCCCCGCTAAGGTAAGTGAGCCTCTGTCCAGAGAGTCAAACATGCCGATAATATTGAGTAATGTTGATTTACCCGATCCTGATGGCCCCATGATAGAAACGAAGTCACCTTTTTTTACGGTAAGATTGAGATGATTTAAAGCCTTGGTTCTAACCGTTTTGGTTGTGTGGAACTTGTCCGCATTCTGCATATTTAGCATGTTATTTGAACTCAACAATATTGTACTCAGTACTATTCTTCTCTGGGAGTATAACTATGCATTCCCCCGCCTTTAATCCTGATGTAATTTCTGTTTTCATGGCATTTCTTCGTTTTACTTCAACTTTTGTTTTCATCGCATGATCAAATTTTTCCTGATAAATATAGAGGTAACTGTTTCCATTTTTGTCTGAAATAATGCTCTCGCTAGGCACTAGCAATACGCTATTGTTTTTCTCTTGCAATGGAATGTGTATTTCAATGGATTGCCCCCTTTTAAGTTCGAGAGAGGTTTCGTCAACGGGAATGAGTTTAGCTTTGAACTGACCATTTTCTACAATGGTGGATACTGACTCAATAAAAAGGGGGGTATCCTGCCCACTGATTTGTGACGCGATGTGGCTCTGCGGCTTGATTTTATCGAGATAATACTCACTGAAATAAGCATTGAAGTAATAAGATGTTAAATTATCTATTACGGCGATTTTCTCACCCGGTTTTATTTGCTGCCCTAGTTCGATATCGAGAAAAGATAACGTCCCATCAATAGGTGCGGTTATAACGAGTTGCTCCAAGCCACTTTCAACCATCTTCATCATTCTTCCAAGTAATTGAATGGATTCCTCGATGTGCTTAAACTGTGCTGGAATTGATTTTTTATTCGCATCATTATGTTGGTTAAATATTTCACTCTTGATTTTCCAATGCCGGAATAGATCGAGCTGATACTCTACCTCTGACTTTGCAATCAGTGAGTTTTTATCGAGCGCTTGATGCCTTGCCAAATTCTTAGAAATTATCTCTAATTGATGTTGAGCCTCTTGCAAATTAACTTTTGTGTCGCGATTATCTTGCTCCAATCGCATCTTCATATTACGTAAGTTATTTGTTTGCTCTGTAATATCAGCCATCTTAGATGTTGTTTCTAGCATGAAGTCATAATTAGATAAACGAGCGATCACATCGCCTTTTACGATGCGCGCAAAAGCGGGCTTGACGATTTCAATGACTTTCCCTCCACGCTCACTCGATACAATAATACTCTCCTTGGGGACAGTTATGGCGCGGGTAATCAATGTCTCTTGATAAGCTTCCGGTTGAACCGTATGAAAGGTGACATCCTCCCGTGAAATTAACAAGGTGCTTTGCAGTGTGGATAATCGGATGATATAAAAAACACATGCAATAAGCATAAGCAATGTACAGAATACAATTAATTTCGCATTTCTATTTGTAGGCTTTTTTTTCTTGATTTGTATATCCATATAATCTGTTCTTTGTTTTCCGTATTTAAGGTATTTTTATTGAGAGTTTTTTTTGGAAAATGTGTTATTGAAAAATAAGGTGGCACACATAACCATGATAATAGTAACGATGAATGCTAAGAGTGCAGCCATGGCATAGATATATGACAGTCCATTGACAATAACATATTGATTAAGCCAGAGGTTCAGTAAAAACTGCCCTGCAGGGAGAGAGATTATGACTGCAACAAAGACCGGTGCGATATTTTGTTGTATAAAGAAAACTATGTTCGTGTAAATAGATCCACCTATTGCGTCCATTATTCTTAAGGTCTTTTCGATTCGTTTTGTCTCTGACATGCTAATGATAACTGTACTTATCAATATCAATGCCATTGACAGTAAGGTCAGGTTATTGACGGTTGTTTGTATTAATTTACTACTGCTTAAGCTCTCTTGATGTAGAGAGTTAACTGATTTTATTTGTTCAGGAGTGATGTGATAACGCTCAAGGACTCTTTTTGTCATGGCAATATCGTGACTGGTTTGTAGTTTTAGTGCGCCATATTGTTGCGTTTTATCTTCAATAAATATGAGTTGTGGCGTCACTTTTTCATTTTGTTCGGCAAGATAAAAATCATTTACGACACTAAGGATGCGTATTTTACGTTGTGCATCACCGCTGTATATATAAAATGTCGTGTTAAGCACCTCATCATAGGATGCAAATCCCATTGCAGAAATAAAAGACTTTGTCACTATGGCATGATAAAGGTCATCACTATCACTTGGTACAAGAGTATGTTCATTGCCAGCTAATGTTTTTAAACCCCAAACATCGACAAAGTTTTTATTTGCATTAAGAATATTTATAGACACTAACTTATCTTTCTCTTGCTGATTTTGATGAGATATTGAAGAGCTGTGTCTTGACCTATTAAAGGGTTGCCAACTGCTTAATGAGAGTGCCTTTACCCCAATAGTGCGTTTAAATTCATCTTCTAAGTTATTGATTGATGCTGTGGTGCTCAGCTCATCACTGAGAGGGAATGTTATAATATTGTCTTTTTCATAGCCAAAGTCATGACGTTGTATAAAGCTGTTTTGTGTCATGATACCTGCCCATAAATAGATGATGACACCCGCAATAATTATTTGAACGCATAATAGACCTTGATAGATGTAACGCGATAACGGCTGATCATTATAGTAATTACTGTGACTGGATGGGTTGGGAAAGACGACAACATAGAGATAAGTTAAATGGGATGCTATCACTGCGGCATAGATGGACATCAATACCGGCAGGAGTGCGTGCCATAAATAGCTAATGCCCTGAATTAGGATTAGCGTTTTGATATTAATAGACAGAGAGATCAGAATTACCAAAAGGATGATTGCTGATATCAGTATGCACAGTGTTTGTAATGTTGCGATGTAAAATGACTCTGTTAGCAGTTGAGCATGAGATGCACCCACTGACTTTTTTATCTGAAAACTGCTTTTTTTATTGCTATTGATGACATTATTAACATTGAAAAAATTCATGACCGTGGTTAAAAAGATAAAGATACCCGCAGCATACAACGTATATATATAGGATTTTGAAATTACTGTACTCATTTCATCAGGCAACGAATTGTCGTAATGAATATCAGTGATGTTGCGTGCCGATAGCTGAATAAATTCTTCGGGGCTAACGATAAATGGTGCGCCAGGAAGGCGGGGGACATGTTGAGTAATCAGTGTATTCAATTGCTCGGTAGTGAGTTTTGTACCGGGTTCTATAGTGACAAATGCATAGACATGCATATCGTACCAATCATGCCGTTTGTCATGGTAGCCATCAATCATCTCTGGAGAAAAAGCAATAACCGCCTGCGTGTTAAAACGGCTGGCGTTATTGAGCTCAACCACCTCTTTTATTACGTATTGGTGTTTCCCCCCTAATGTAATGATCTGCCCTTTAGGGTTATCCAACTGAAGGTATTGGCGATTAAACTCAGGCGTGATAATAATTTCATTCCGGGCCAGAGGGGGGATTTTTTGCGAGTAGGGCATGACGATATTGAAAAAGTTTGGGCTAACAGCATAGATATCGACTTTGTTATATACTCGGGCATTGACTTGCAAATTTGTGAATAATCGAAACGTGTAGGCTATTTTCTGAATGTTTTTCTCATTTTTTAATACGGATAATAGAGGCAGTGCCACTTGAGCGGATGTAATTTTGTCACCGCTAGGCAGAGTCAATTGAGTTTCTAGACGATAAGTTTGCGAATAATGACTATGATGTTTTTCAATATTGTTATCTGTTAAATAAAGCACTAATACTAAAAATGATGAAACCATTCCCAATGTGGTTATTGTTATGGCTAATATACTAGCCATTGGGCTGAGTTTTACATCATTGAAGAATTCACTTATAAGCATGCGGGAATATCTCGCTTTATTTATCTGTTTTAATGGCTTTGTTGTTACGCGGTTCGATAATTAATTATCTCGCGCTAATACTTCTCCGCTTATTTGTAATTCTTTTTGATCTGATTATCAATGTTTTTTGGTTTTTATTATTCTTGATCTTAATAATGATTAATTACCGCCGCTACTAATTGTTGCTATAATCGATATTAATTAATATTGAACGTTACCGTTATTGCCCACTATATATAATAAATAAAGCCCCCGTAGGGGCTTGAGGTATTTAATGATTATTAATCAGGTTAGTTATTACCGTTATAGATGTAAATACTCTGCATGGAAGCGCAGATGATCTTCAATAAATGTCGCTATAGTGAAATAGCTATGATCATAACCTGGCTGAATACGCAAAGTCAGCGGCCAATCACGTTGGCGCGCCAGTTCGGCTAATTTTGCGGGTTGTAACTGTTCAGCAAGGAATTGATCGCCATCGCCTTGATCGACCAACATCGGCAACTGAGCTTGTGCATGGGTCAGTAGATGGCAACTATCGTATTGCAGCCATTGGCTCTCATCCGTGCCCAGATAGGCCGTAAAAGCTTTACGGCCCCAAGGTACCTGGCACGGATTCACGATCGGCGCAAAAGCTGAGGCCGACTGATATTGCTGCGGGTTGCGCAGCGCCAGCATCAGTGCCCCGTGACCGCCCATTGAGTGACCACTGATAGATTGACGTTCACTCACACTAAAATGCTGGCGGATCAGTGCTGGCAACTCTTGGCTGATATAGTCGTACATCCGAAAATGTGCCGACCAAGGCGCTTGTGTCGCATTCAGATAAAATCCCGCCCCCTGACCCAAGTCATAGCCATCATCATTAGGAACGCCATCACCGCGTGGGCTAGTATCTGGCATCACCAGCACCAATCCGAGTTCAGCGGCAATGCGCTGCGCACCGGCTTTCAGTGTGAAGTTTTCATCATTACAGGTCAGCCCCGACAGCCAGTAGAGCACTGGCGGTGGGTTATCATCCCGTGGTGGCGGCAGATAGATGCTGAACGTCATATTGCAATTCAGGCTGCTAGCGGCATGGCGATAGCGCTGCTGCCATCCGCCAAACATCCGGTGCTCTTCGAGAAGTTCAAGTGACGTATTCATGCGTTGTCTGCCTTCTTGCTCTATTTGTTTTTTGAAGAATGATCAAAATGAATCACAGTACGAATAGATTTGCCTTCATGCATCAAGTCAAAAGCTTCGTTGATCTGATCCAAGCCCATGGTATGGGTAATGAAATCGCTCAGGGCAAATTTGCCATCCAGATATTGCTGCACAATGCCCGGCAATTCTGAACGACCCTTGACGCCACCAAATGCAGAGCCACGCCATACACGGCCTGTCACCAACTGGAATGGGCGCGTGGAGATCTCTTCACCGGCACCGGCGACACCAATAATCACGGATTCGCCCCAGCCTTTATGGCAGCACTCCAGTGCCGAGCGCATGACATTGACGTTACCAATACATTCAAATGAGAAATCAACGCCGCCATCGGTCAGCTCGACAATCACATCTTGGATAGGTTTATCATAATCTTTCGGGTTGATCAGGTCAGTCGCGCCCAGTTTGCGGGCCAGCTCGAATTTACTGGTATTGAGGTCGATCCCGATAATTCGGCTAGCACCCGCCATTTGTGCGCCAATAACAGCGGACAAACCAATGCCACCCAAACCGAAGATGGCGACGGTATCACCTGGTTTCACTTTGGCGGTATTCATCACCGCACCCATGCCAGTGGTGACGCCACAGCCCAATAAGCAAACTTCTTCTAATGGCGCTTCTTTATTGATTCTTGCCAGTGATATTTCCGGCACTACGGTCAACTCAGAGAAGGTTGAGGTACCCATATAGTGGAAGATGGGCTGACCATTTTTAGAGAAGCGGGTGGTGCCATCCGGCATCAAGCCTTTGCCCTGTGTGCTGCGAATTGCTTGGCACAAGTTGGTTTTACCGGAACGGCAGAATTTACATTCGCCACACTCCGGTGTGTAGAGGGGAATGACGTGATCACCCACGGCAACACTGGTCACGCCTTCACCAATCGCTTCGACAATCCCGCCGCCTTCATGACCTAGAATCACGGGGAAAATCCCTTCAGGATCTTTGCCCGATAGGGTGTAGGCGTCAGTGTGGCAAACCCCACTGGCGACAATCCGTACCAGCACTTCGCCCTTTTGTGGCGGCATCAAATCAACTTCTTCAACGGATAGCGGCTGGTTTGGCCCCCATGCGACTGCGGCGCGAGTTTTAATCATCTCCATGGTGTTGCTCCTATAGCTTCTGCATGATGTGTGTTATATAAATATATTCTTTATGTATCATATATGTTGCGTGTGATCTCTCGAGATAACTGCAACCTATTCTTGTATAGATTATGGCGGGAAGCCGCGGTTTTGCTTGCTCAATCAATGCGTCTCAATTTGCTCGATGATCAGCTCTTTTAGTGCGCGGACATTGGGGCTAAAGGCATCTTTGCGCCAAATAAGCCAAGTAGCGGTATCGGCAATATCCGCAGGTAATTGATGGACTTGCACTCCTTCATGGCCCGGCAATAGCGTCAATACGGCGTGAGGGATCAGTGCCAGCCCCGCCCCGCTGGCTACACAGGCGAGCATGGCATGGTAGGACTGAATTTCCATGATTTGCCCCGGCAGGACACCCGCCTGACGGAACCAACTCTCCAGCCGTAGTCGGTAAGAGCAACTGGGGCGGAAGGCGAACAGGGTCTCGTCCACGGCATCACGGGCTTGCAGAATTGGCTGGTGATCCAGACAGGAGATGATCACCAGTTGCTCCTCGAAAGAGCGGCAGCCGTGCAGTTCATCGTGCTGAACTGGGCCATCGACCAGTGCGGTCGCCAATGTACCGGCACGGACTTGTTCAATGATTTCACCTGACGTGCCGGTGATCAGTGACAAAGAGACCTTGGGGTAGCGCTGATGATAAGCCGCCAGCAGATTGGGCAGGCGGGTGGCCGCCGTGCTCTCCATTGAGCCGAGCGGGAAGTTACCTGCCGGTTCGCCAGCATGAGTAATGCGCATCGCCTCTTCACTCAGCGCCAAAATCCGATTGGCGTAGCAGAGAAAATTATGGCCCATGGGTGACAAGCGCAGGCGCTGTTTTTCGCGGATAAACAGGTCCGCGCCCAGTTCAATTTCAAGCTGGCGCAGGCGTGTCGTTAAATTTGAAGGGACGCGGTGCATCTGCTCCGCTGCTCGGGCAACGGAGCCGGTTTCCGCCACGCAACAAAACATGCGTAGCTGAGTCAGGTCCATAAGTGTTCTCTTTTTGTGATGAACTTAGTGACTATTATTCATTTTTTGTGATTCTAATGCTCAGGCATGATATTGGCAACTTTCTTTTAACCGACTGACAGAGCAATCCGCTGGCAGAGTAATGAATGGGTGGAGTGGATGGCATTAAGAATAGCAATAAGTGGCTTTCTGGCATTGGTCGTCGCCATGGGGATTGGGCGTTTTGCTTTTACGCCACAAGTGCCACTGATGATTGCAGAACATCAATTCACCTTGACCGGCGCAGGGCTGGTGGCGGCCTTTAATTATCTGGGATACCTGTTTGGTGCCTTTGATGCTATGCGGGCCAGCCGCCATGTTGAACGGCGCTTATGGCTGGGGCTATGGGGAGCGGTCGCGCTCACTCTGCTGTCGGCGGTGGTGGATGGCGTGTGGTGGCATGGCGTGGTGCGTTTTGCCATTGGCTGGGCCAGTGGGTGGTCTATGGTGCTGATTGCGGCCTGGACGAATGAGCGTCTGGCGCATTTTGGCCGCCCCGCGCTCAGCGCCGCAGTTTTTGCCGGGCCGGGTGCCGGTATATTCATCAGCGGTATGCTCGCTGTGCTTATCCATAGCTATGAGTTATCAGCCGCGCAAGCCTGGACGGTGTATGGCGTATTGGCGCTGATGATTATTGCTGCGATTAGCATCAATCTGCCGCGCAGTGGGGAGTTGCATCGACCGCACATTGCTGCGGTTCCACTGACCTTAACCCCCGCACTCAAACGCTTGGTGTGGAGCTACAGTTTGGCGGGATTTGGCTACATTCTGCCCGCGACTTTCTTGTCACAAATGGCGACCGCGCGCTTCCCTGAGAGCCTGTTTGCCCAGTTCGTCTGGCCTGTTTTCGGTGGGGCGGCGGTGATCGGGATCACCATTGGTATTTTGACTCGCCACTGCCTGACCTCACAAACCCGTCTGGCGTTAACATTATGGGTGCAGGCGCTGGGTGTCCTGTGCGCAGAGCTAGTGCCGGGAGTGAGCGGGTTGGCATTGGGCGCACTATTGACTGGTGGCGGATTCCTCAGTGTGGTTCAGCTCTCATTGCAGCATGGCCGTGAATTGGCCCCCGAGCACACTCGCTATATGGCGGGGCTGCTGACCACGGGGTATGCCATCGGGCAACTGGTTGGCCCGATATTATCGGCAATCTCTACCGCATTGACTCACCGACTGGAACCGGCGCTCTATGTGGCGGTGGTGGCACTGATTATTGCCGGTGCGCTAGCGATTAAAACGCCCGCACGCGCCCGTGAAGCGGTGGTGGGGTGATGGGGTGCTCAGACACAAGCAGAACAGCACGCTCATCATGATGGAAAGAACAGTTGGTTATGAATAACAATCACTGGATAATCATTTTGCTCTCAACTACAGTGGGGAGCAAAATCCGGGTGTGATCTGCATCATGTTTATCTCGTCCGGACGCGTAGCCTGTTGGAGAAAAGAATGTCATCGCTAAGTAAAGAAGCTGAGCTGGTTCATGAAGCGCTGCTGGCTCGTGGCCTCGAAACCCCATTGCGCAAGCAAGAGTTAGATGCCGAAACGCGCAAGACCCGGATTCAAGAGCATATGACGCAAGTCATGCAGTTATTGAATCTCGATTTAACCGACGATAGTTTGGCCGATACGCCAAGACGCATCGCCAAGATGTATGTTGATGAGATTTTCTCCGGACTGGATTACGAAAATTTCCCCAAAATTACCTTAATTCAAAATAAAATGAAGGTCGATGAGATGGTGACGGTGCGGGATATCACCCTGACCAGTACCTGCGAGCATCATTTTGTGACGATCGATGGTAAAGCCACAGTGGCGTATATTCCTAAAGACAGTGTGATTGGGTTGTCCAAAATCAACCGTATCGTGCAGTTCTTCGCCCAGCGCCCGCAAGTGCAGGAGCGACTGACGCAGCAAATTCTGTTGGCGTTACAGACGCTGTTGGGCACGAATAATGTCGCTGTTTCGATTGATGCGGTGCATTATTGCGTCAAGGCACGGGGCATCCGTGATGCGACCAGTGCTACCACCACCACTTCATTAGGCGGATTGTTCAAGTCCAGCCAGAATACCCGTCAGGAATTCCTGCGCGCGGTACGTCACAACGGCTAATTAGCCTTTTGCCAGAGAGGGCACCAATGGGTGCCCGTACACAGGATGTCGGGTATGCGTCAACGCATCGCAACGTTAGACAGTGCGCGAGGGCTGGCCATTCTTGGCATTCTGCTGCTCAATATCAGTGCGTTTGGCCTACCAAAGGCCGCTTACCTCAATCCCGCTTATTTGGGCCTCCCCTCACTGTCAGATAGCTGGACTTGGGCCATTCTCGATATTGTGGCGCAGGCGAAATTTCTCTCCATCTTTGCCATTTTGTTTGGCGCGGGCCTCGAACTGCTGCTTAAGCGGGGTAAAGGCTGGATACGGGCGCGTCTTTCCCTGTTGCTACTGCTGGGATTGATTCACGGTATCTTCTTCTGGGATGGAGATATTCTATTTGCTTATGGTTTGATTGGCTTGGTGTGTTGGCGAATGATCCGGGATGCCAAAGATGCCGCCAGCTTATTGCGCACCGGAGGGGTGCTCTATCTGCTTGGCGTCGCCGTACTCTTGCTGCTGGGGTTTATCAGCAGCGGGGAACCGGGCCGCTTTTGGCAACCAGGGCCAGCAGACCTGCAATACGAGGCATTCTGGAAGCTGCAAGGTGGGATCGAGGCATGGAAGAATCGGCTGGACTTGCTGTCATCCAATTTGATTGCTATCGGCGCACAATATGGCTGGGAACTGGCGGGTTCTATGCTCTTTGGGGCCGGATTGATGCGCTCAGGCTGGCTGCGCGGTGAGTTCAGCTTGCGCCACTACCGACTGATTGCGGCCTGTTTGATACCGCTTTCATTGCTCATCCAGATTCCGGGCGTGGCCCTGCAATGGGGGGGGGGCTGGGATTACCGTTGGACGGGCTTTTTACTGCAAGTTCCCCGCGAGTTGGGTGCCCCTTTGCAGGCGGTGGGGTATCTGGCGCTACTCTATGGCTTCTGGCCGACCCTATCCGGCTGGCGTGTTAGCCATTGGTTGGCGCAGGTGGGTCGAATGGCGCTAAGCAACTATCTACTGCAAACATTGATATGCACACTGATCTTCTATCATTTCGGCTTATACCAGCAACTTGACCGCTTGCAATTACTGGCAGTGGTTCCGTTGGTCTGGTTGTGTAACATCCTCTTCTCACTGTTTTGGCTACGTTATTTCGCCCAAGGGCCGGTCGAATGGCTATGGCGAAAATTGACTGCGTATGCCTGTGGTCAATCGTTACAACCTCGCAACACTAAGCCCTGAATACGTCCGCAATATAAAAATGATTGGGCGGGTTACAAATTTGTATGTAAACGTTTTCTTTCTTGTGACGTATTTCACGTGGCAAATTCAACAAACTGGGTAGGATAGGCCACCTGCCATGCCCAGTTGATACCAACGCGAGCATGGTGACTTATTGATGAAATAATGTTCACAGGATATGTCATGGCCGCTCAGCACTCATCTGGCAACAGTATCACTATTCGCGATGTGGCCTCACGGGCGGGCGTTTCGTTGGCGACGGTATCCCGCGTGCTCAATAATAGCGCCGCTATCCGGCCCGAAACCCGCGCCGCTGTGCTGAAGGCGGTGTCTGAACTGGGCTACCGCCCGAATGCTAATGCGCAGGCGCTGGCGACACAAAGCAGCGATACGGTTGGCGTAGTCGTCATGGATGTTTCAGATCCCTTTTTTGGTGCATTGGTGAAAGCGGTAGACACTGTGGCTCAACGGCATCAAAAATACGTGCTGATTGGCAATAGCTACCATCAGGCGGATAAAGAGCGCCATGCCATTGAGGTGCTACTTCGTCAGCGCTGTAATTCGTTGGTTGTCCATGCTAAGGCATTGAGTGATGGCGAATTAATAGGTTTTTTAGAGCAAGTTCCGGGTATGGTTCTGATTAATCGAATTATTCCTGGCTTCGAGCATCGTTGTGTAGGATTAGACAATGTTAGCGGTGCGCAAATAGCGTGTCGTCAACTGCTCAAGCAGGGCCATCAGCGCATCGGTTTCCTCGGTTCCAATCACCCCATTGATGATGTCATGCAGCGCCAGACTGGCTACCTGAATGCGCTTGAGGCTGCGGGTATCACGGCTCTCGACAGTTGGCGCGCCTATGGCACGCCAGACTTAGCAGGGGGGGAGCGCGCCATGATTGACTTGCTGGGGCGCAATTTGCAGCTTAGTGCGGTGTTCGCTTACAACGACTCAATGGCGGCGGGGGCATTGGCCGCGCTGAAAGAGAACGGTATCAGTGTCCCTGAGCAGTTCTCGCTGGTGGGCTTTGATGACATCCCCATTGCTCGCTATACCAGCCCCAAACTCAGCACCATCCGCTATCCGATTGTTTCCATGGCAACTTTAGCCACGGAACTGGCCCTCGAAGGGGCAAATCGCCCACTAGATCCTCACGCGACCTACTGTTTCACTCCGACACTGGTGCCACGGCATTCTGTCGCAATTTGTGGTGTTGCTCACTAGTTAGGGATTTATTCTTGTGTAACCGTTTTCAATCTGTGAGAAAATTCACAGATTCTTAACAACGAGCCGTCTATGCTCTAGCTGTTTTCTACCTGAATGTATCAATATGTCATCAGTTACCGGATAAAAAAACCAACGGTAGCGGGTTTTAGAATAGCGATTTACAGACATCTGTTCCGCAAACGATTTGTTTGTAAATGACATGGTTTATGACGACTCAGGCGGCTTTTTCGGAGTGGAGTGCGCTCAAGGACGATAAATATTCAGTGTCAGCCGCTTTACGACAGTTTTCTCTCGTTAGGCGATGGTGTTATCACCCTGTACTACCCTACATAAACCCGGAGATACAAATGAATAAGAAGGTTTTCACATTAGCAACCCTGGCTGCCAGCATGTTGTTTGGCGCGGCTGCTCAAGCTGATACCCGTATTGGTGTCACCATCTATAAATATGATGACAACTTTATGTCCGTGGTCCGTAAAGCGATAGAGAAAGATGCCAAAGCATCTCCTGACGTTACCTTACTAATGAATGACTCCCAGAATGACCAGTCCAAGCAAAACGATCAAATCGACGTGTTGTTGGCCAAGGGCGTCAAAGCGCTGGCAATTAACTTGGTTGACCCCGCAGCCGCACCCGTGGTGATTGATAAAGCCCGCGCCAACGATGTACCGATTGTGTTTTATAACAAAGAACCTTCACGTAAAGCCTTGGATAGCTATGACAAAGCTTACTATGTTGGTACTGACTCCAAAGAGTCCGGTGTTATTCAGGGTGAGTTGATTGCTAAACACTGGCAAGCCAACCCAGCATGGGATCTGAATAAAGACGGCAAAATTCAATTTGTGCTGCTGAAAGGCGAACCGGGTCACCCAGATGCTGAAGCGCGTACCACTTACGTCATTAAGACATTGAATGAAAAAGGTATTCCAACTCAACAGTTGCAGTTAGATACCGCGATGTGGGATACCGCACAGGCTAAAGATAAGATGGATGCATGGCTATCTGGTCCTAACGCCAACAAAATCGAAGTGGTTATTGCTAACAACGATGCGATGGCGATGGGCGCAGTAGAAGCACTGAAAGCGCACAACAAAACCAGCGTTCCTGTGTTCGGTGTTGATGCCTTGCCAGAAGCATTAGCGATGGTGAAATCAGGCCAAATGGCCGGTACCGTCTTGAACGATGCCAACAACCAGGCTAAAGCGACCTTTGATCTGGCTAAAAACTTGGCTGCCGGTAAACCTGCTGCTGAAGGCACCACGTGGAAAATCGACAACAAGATCGTACGTATCCCGTATGTTGGTGTTGATAAAGATAACTTGGCTGAATTTACTAAGTAACAGTCGAAACACGTTTTACACCCAAGTCTAAAGGGTAGAGAGTCATTAACCTTCAGGCCCGGCACCGAGAATTCGGTATACGGAGCTTGGCTCCGGGGCTGAAGGTTTTCTGTTGCATTGATCCTTATTTTAGAGTGCGCGCTGATGGATGGGTGAATGATATATCCAGCAAGTCGGTGGCGGTTCTTAGCCAGGTATAACTATGGCCGATATTAATACAGCACAACCTCGCGAGTGGTTGCTGGAAATGAGTAATATCAATAAATCATTTCCGGGTGTAAAGGCGTTAGATAACGTAAATCTTAAAGTGCGGCCAAATTCGATCCATGCATTAATGGGAGAAAATGGTGCAGGTAAGTCAACGTTATTAAAATGTCTGTTTGGTATCTATAAAAAAGACTCCGGAAGTATTATCTTTCAGGGGCAAGAAATAGAGTTTAAAAGCTCGAAAGAAGCATTAGAACATGGTGTCTCTATGGTGCATCAGGAATTAAATCTGGTGTTACAACGTACCGTGATGGACAACATGTGGCTGGGTCGTTACCCAACCAAAGGTTTCTTTGTCGATCAAGATAAAATGTACAAAGATACCAAAGCTATCTTTGATGAATTGGATATTGATATTGATCCTCGCGATAAAGTCGCCACGTTATCAGTATCTCAGATGCAAATGATCGAGATAGCCAAGGCATTCTCTTACAATGCCAAAATCGTCATTATGGATGAGCCGACTTCCTCATTAACAGAGAAAGAAGTGAATCATCTCTTTACGATTATCCGCAAATTAAAAGAGCGTGGCTGTGGAATTGTTTATATCTCCCATAAAATGGAAGAGATATTCCAGCTATGTGACGAAATTACCATACTGCGTGATGGTCAGTGGATTGCTACCCAGCCGCTAGAAGGGCTGACCATGGATCAAATTATCTCCATGATGGTGGGGCGTTCACTGAGCCAACGTTTCCCTGACCGCCTAAATACGCCGGGTGAAGTTATTCTGGAAGTCAAAAATCTCACCTCGCTACGCCAACCCTCTATTCGTGATATCTCCTTTGATTTGCATAAAGGTGAGATTTTGGGGATTGCCGGGCTGGTAGGGGCAAAACGAACTGATATTGTTGAAACCTTATTTGGTATCCGCGAAAAAGTCGCCGGAACCATTAAGCTACATGGCAAAAGTATTAATAACCACAGTGCCAATGAAGCCATTAATCATGGATTTGCACTGGTGACTGAAGAGCGCCGTTCCACTGGGATTTACGCTTATCTCGATGTAGGTTTTAACTCCCTTATCTCTAATATTCGTAATTATAAAAATAAATTTGGGCTGCTGGATAATACGCGCATGAAGAGCGATACCCAATGGGTTATCGATGCGATGCGAGTCAAAACGCCCGGTCACCGTACCAGTATTGGTTCATTATCGGGTGGTAACCAGCAGAAAGTAATTATTGGCCGTTGGCTACTGACTCAACCAGAAATATTAATGTTGGATGAGCCGACTCGGGGGATTGATGTCGGTGCGAAGTTTGAAATCTATCAGTTAATGACTGAACTAGCGAAGAAAGACAAAGGAATTATTATTATCTCCTCTGAAATGCCTGAGCTATTAGGGATCACTGACAGAATTTTGGTAATGAGTAATGGTCAGGTTGCGGGAATTGTTGAAACTAAACAAACCACGCAGAATGAAATATTACGTCTTGCATCCTTGCATCTCTAATCCAGTCGAAGGTTCTTATTATGAATGCGTTAAATAAGAAAAGTATGCTCACTTACCTTAAAGAGAGCGGGATTTACGTCGTATTATTCGTATTACTGGCGATTATTATTGTCAAGGACCCGACATTTTTAAGTCTGATGAACTTGAGTAATATTCTGACCCAATCCTCCGTGCGTATTATTATTGCTCTCGGTGTTGCAGGTCTGATTGTCACTCAAGGGACGGATCTGTCAGCTGGCCGTCAGGTGGGGTTGGCGGCGGTCGTTGCGGCAACCATGCTGCAAGCCATGGACAACGTGAATAAAGTTTTCCCTGATTTACAGACCGTGCCTATCCCAATCGTTATCTTAACCGTCTGTTTAATCGGGGCGATTATTGGCTTGGTCAACGGTATTATTATCGCTTATCTTAATGTGACTCCGTTTATTACCACATTGGGTACGATGATTATCGTTTACGGTATTAACTCCCTGTATTACGACTTCGTCGGCGCATCACCTATTGCAGGTTTTGACCCTGCTTTCTCAACCTTTGCGCAAGGATTCTTGCGGTTTGGTGATTTCAAACTCTCTTACATTACCTTCTATGCGCTAATTGCCATCGGCTTTGTTTGGGTGTTGTGGAATAAAACGCGCTTCGGCAAAAATATCTTTGCCATCGGCGGTAACCCAGAAGCGGCAAAAGTTTCTGGTGTGAATGTGCCCCTGAACCTGATCATGATTTATGCGCTGTCCGGTGTGTTCTATGCCTTCGGCGGGATGTTGGAAGCGGGCCGTATTGGTAGTGCGACCAACAACCTTGGATTTATGTATGAGTTAGATGCCATCGCGGCTTGCGTGGTGGGCGGTGTTTCATTCAGTGGTGGTGTGGGTACGGTCATCGGCGTTGTGACGGGGGTCATTATCTTTACCGTTATTAACTACGGCCTGACTTATATCGGCGTGAACCCTTACTGGCAGTATATTATCAAGGGTGCCATCATTATCTTTGCAGTCGCACTGGACTCACTGAAATACGCCAAGAAGAAATAATCGATTATTGTCTGTTAAGGTAACAATAAAATAGAAGCCAGTCTGGGATTATCCTGACTGGCTTTTGACTTTTAATGAGATGGGTATGCCTAAGCAGTTATGACTAATAAATATCGCAATATCGATATGCATATATTTATATAGCGATGGTGCAAGATTACACTAACTCTTGTGAGGTGTAACGCTAGATAACTCAATGTTTGATTTTCGATGTAAATGAGACGTGATTTCAATAGGCGGGAGAATCAATAATTACAGATGAAGTTGTTTATTAACCCAGATCAAGCTTATCGCGGGTTAATATATATATTCTGATTTCAATATCTTAAAGTAACTGTTATCTATTTTTGGGCTGAATGACGTTGGGAATATAATGGATAGCGCAAAAAAACTACCCCGTCCCACATTGGCTCAGGTTTGGCAAGATACCCTGTTTGCGGTATCGAAAAGATTATTATTACTCCGAGATATCACCGATTTAGTGAATGAGCTAAGAAAGCTCTCTTTTTCTATCGTGCGTTTTCAGCGTGTCAATTTATTGCTGCTTAACCCGCTGTACAACCAAATGACTCTTTATACCCATGATGATGCCACCAACACCGTCGTGGGAGCACAAAATATCCTGTTTGCAGAAGGGCCAGGCGCTCTGGCATGGCAACAACAAATACCGTTGCGGAGTGATCATCAGCGTATGCAACGGGAGTTTTCGGCTGTCTGCAATTTAGAGCCTTATCAGGCACTAAAAGCGGGCTGTCATTTTCCCTTGGGCCATGATAATCACTGGTCAGGCTGTGTTGAGTTTATTAAGACCGATGACAGTGAGTTTGATGAACAAGCCATTATCTTTCTGGGATTACTGTCTGATGTGGTTGCTATCGCGGTGGATAATATCGCTGAAATAAGCCGAGCCTGCTCTGAACGTGAAAAACTGCGCTTTGAGCGGGATCACTACCGGATATTAGTCGATGTCACCAATACGGTTATTTCTAAACTGGAATTGGATGTATTAGCAGCCGAGGTTTCGAAAGAGATACATCGCTTTTTCAATATCGATTACATCAGTCTGGCAATATGTGGCACCCAAGACGATAAAAATAAGCTGAATGTTTTTTCTACCCGCTACCAAATAGGTAAAACGGTGCAGCATCAGCAAGCTTGGATCGATATCACCGGCACTTTAACCGGGCAGGTGTTACACAGTCGGGAGTTATTACTGGTAAATCTGGCGGATATCTCGCTCTTGGCACCCGAAGATAAGCAACTGGCGAGTATGCTGGATGAGGGTTTGCAGGTGGTTTGTTTGCTGCCCCTTTTTTTCGGCCATAAGATGCTGGGCATATTAAAACTGGCGCAATGTCAGAGTGATATTTTCACCGACAGCAATCTCAAGTTATTACGACAAATTGCGGCCCGTATTGCTATCGCCGTCGATAATGCCTTGGCTTATAACGAAATTACCCGCCTGAAAGACTCACTGGTCAATGAAAATCTCTATCTGACGGATCAGATTATTCATAATGAGGAGTTTGGCGAGATAATTGGTCATAGCGCCGGTATTAAAGCGGTGCTGGAACAGGTCGAAATGGTGGCTTCCAGTGACTGCACGGTTTTGATTCTCGGCGAAACCGGCACCGGTAAAGAGTTAATTGCTCGTGCAATCCATAATTTAAGTACCCGTAAGAATAAGCGCATGGTGAAAATGAACTGTGCGGCGATTCCCTCTGGCTTAATGGAGAGCGACCTGTTTGGTCATGAGAAGGGCGCTTATACCGGAGCATCAGCACAGCGTATTGGTCGGTTTGAGATGGCCGATGGCGGGACACTATTTCTTGATGAAGTCGGGGATATTCCCCTTGAACTGCAACCGAAACTCCTGCGGGTATTACAAGAGCGGGAAATAGAGCGCTTGGGGGGCAGTAAAATTATTCCGGTTGATGTACGGCTAATTGCGGCAACCAATCGTGATTTAAAATTGATGATGGTTAATCGAGAATACCGCAGTGATCTCTATTATCGACTCAATGTTTTTCCTATTGTGATCCCCCCGCTGCGTGAGCGGCCAGAAGATATCCCCCTATTAGTGAAATTCTTCACTCAGAAAATAGCCAAACGCATGAATCGCGTCATCGATACGATTCCCAGTGAAACATTACGTTTACTCAGCCGTTTACCTTGGCCGGGGAATATTCGCGAACTGGAAAATGTGATTGAACGGGCGGTGATCCTCAGCCGAGGCACCACGCTGAATTTGCAGTTACAAGAGCTGGAATATCATTTATCGCCGCTAGAAGTGACCAAACCCACCCCAGAACGGACCATTCGCAGGCCGCTATTACCGGAAAGCGAAGAGCCGGAGTTTTCAGAGTCTGAGCGGGCGCGCATTATTCGCGTATTACGTGAAACCAACGGGGTGGTCGCGGGTGCCAAAGGGGCAGCCATTAAGCTGGGGTTAAAACGTACCACCTTGTTATCCCGCATGCAGCGACTCGGAATATCAGTAAAAAGTATCGAAGAAGAAGATGGGATGGCGGAGTAAGCCTATTTTTGTCAGGGCAGATGATCTATAAAGTTGAACCAAGGGGAAACACGCCGTTGGGGTCGTCGCGGTGTAAACCGCCGAAGTGCCCCTAGGCGTGGTCAACCCTTGGCTCACAATACATATCAGGAGCGAAGTCGCCGTTAAGCTTCAACCTCCCGCCGTAGGCGTGCCTTCAACTGGCTATACTCTTGCTGAACATAATTCTCCGCCCATCCTTGATCTGGTATGGCTTCCAGCTTCACTGCACAATATTTGTACTCTGGCGTTTTGGAGATCGGATCAAGATGGTCCAGCGTCAATTCATTGCAGGCACCAATCCACCACTGGTAAGTCATATAGACCGCACCGACATTAATGCGCTCACTGACCGAAACCCGCGTGATCACCTTGCCGCGCCGCGATTCAACCCAGACCAGCTGTTGATCCCGCAACTGCATTTTATCTGCATCCTGCGGACTGATTTGCACATAACCCGGCTCATCAGCCAATGTTTGCAGCGCTGAGCAGTTACCGGTCATTGAGCGACAAGAGTAGTGGCCTACTTCGCGCACGGTACAGAGCACCAGTGGATACGCGTCATCCACCAGCTCCATAGGCGCACGCCACTCACTGGCAAACAGCAATCCTTTACCGCCGGGGCGGTCAAACTTATTACCGGCATATAACCACGGTGTACCGGGGCTATCTTCGGTGGTACAGGGCCACGGAATATAGCCCAATCCAGCCATTTTCTCGTAGGTTGCGCCATAGTACAGCGGGCATAGTTCGCGCAGTTCATCCCAAATCTCTTTGGTATTGTGATACTTCATCGGATAGCCAAGAGCGGTGGCCATCAAGCTGATGATCTCCCAATCCGGTTTCACATCTCCTTGAGCATCAACCGCTTTTTCAAAGCGCTGGAAACCCCGGTCGGCGGCGGAATAGACCCCCTCATGCTCTCCCCACGAGGTAGCAGGGAAAATCACATCCGCCTCGGCGGCGGTTTTGGTCATGAAAATATCTTGCACAATCAGCAGCTCCAACTCGCTGAAAGCTTCGCGCATCATCGACAGATCCGGCTCAGTTTGCAGCGGATCTTCGCCCATCACGTAGTTGGCTTTGATTTTTCCCTCTTTCACTTTGTGCGGCACGTCAGTCAGTGAATAACCAATTTTGTCGGACAGGGAAGGGACGCCCCATGCTTTGGCAAACTTCGCCAGTGTGGCGGGATCAGTGACAGGTTGGTAGCCGGGGTACATATTGGGCAGTGCACCCATATCGCAGGCACCTTGCACATTATTCTGCCCACGAACCGGGCCGACACCCACATTGGGGCGACCGAGGTTGCCGGTCAGCAGCGCCAATCCTGATAATCCCTTAACCACATCCACGCCTTGACCCCATTGAGTCACCCCCATGCCCCACAAAATAGTGGCCGAAGGGGCGGCGGCATAGATGCGCATGGCTTCGCGGATGGTCTGCGCGGGTAGGCCCGTGATGCTCTCGACATATTCCGGGGTGTATTTGGCGACAATCTCGCGATATTCATCGAAACCCTCGGTATAGCGCGATACATAATCTTTATCGTATAACTCTTCAGTAATCAGCACATTGGCAAAGGCATTGACCAGTGCCATATTCGAGCCATTTTTCAGCGGTAGCCACAGGTCCGCAATCCGTGCTGTTTCGATATGGCGCGGGTCGCAGACAATGACTTTTGCCCCTTTCTCTTTGGCTTTGAGGATGCGGCGGGCGACGATCGGGTGGGAGTCGGCGGCATTGTAGCCAAACACTAAAATGCATTTTGTGTCTTCAATCTCACAGATGGAGTTGCTCATCGCGCCATTGCCCAGAGTCACTTGCAGACCCGCCACTGACGGCCCGTGACACACGCGAGCGCAGCAATCAATGTTGTTGCTGCCGGTCACTGCGCGGGCAAATTTTTGCATCACATAGTTGGTTTCATTGCCCGGCCCACGGGAGGAACCGGTGTGCATAATGGCTTCTGGGCCATATTTTTCTTTGATAGCCCGCAGTTTGCTACTGGCAAACTCGATGGCTTCATCCCAAGAGACCGCTTCCAGTTTGCCGCCTTTTTGGCGACGGATCATCGGCTGTTTCAGGCGTGGCGTCAGCAGCTTGGTATCATTGAGGAAATCCCAGCCGTAGTAGCCTTTCAGGCAGAGTTCGCCTTGATTGGTGACCCCATTAGCGCCTTCCGCGCCAACGACTTTACCGTTTTCAACCAGTAAGTTGATTTTGCAGCCGGAACCACAGTAGGGACAGACAGTGAGTGCCTTATACATTATTAATTATCCTTCGTTCTTGAAGCCGCAGCGGTGTTAGCTGCTCTCGTTCACCCGAATCACTGACTTGAGTCAGCTCATCGGGATTCGCTCAATTGCTGCCTTGCTGCAACTCCAATAACTTTGGCTAATTGTCTCGTTAGCTTCTAAAGTTGCGGCAATATCGGCTTAAAAATTCATCTCGTTAGCTTCATCCAGCGCGGCGCGCATCTGTTTTTTGCGCAGCATGGCTTGCATAGTGTCGCGGCCAATCATATGGAGCGCGTGAGTGGGGCAAACCGAGATACAGGCGGGGCCAGCCGCACGCCCTTCGCACAAATCACATTTTTGCGCTTCGGCTTTGAGGCAAAAGCCCTGCGAGAGGCCGTTGAACATGACTTCGACCTGTTTGGTCACTACATTCATGGCCCCATAGGGACAGGCCACGACGCAGGTTTTGCAGCCAATGCACTTCTCTTGCAGCACCTGAATGCTGTCCGCCGCCCGAATAATCGCGCCGTTGGGGCAGACATTGGCGCAAGGAGCGTCTTCGCAGTGACGGCACATAATGGTGGTACTGACATTCAACCCCTTGACCACTTTCAGTCGTGGGGCAAAATTGGCCTTGGTCATGGTCTCCAATCGGCCACCATTGTGTGCCAGCACGCAGGCGACCTCGCAGGTGCGACAGCCGATGCATTTTTTGGGGTCGGCTATTATGAATCGGTTCATTGCTTTCTCCTT
Organism: Yersinia mollaretii ATCC 43969; assembly: GCF_013282725.1. Classification (NCBI taxonomy): domain Bacteria; kingdom Pseudomonadati; phylum Pseudomonadota; class Gammaproteobacteria; order Enterobacterales; family Yersiniaceae; genus Yersinia; species Yersinia mollaretii. The sequence continues at coordinate 2,905,383 of NZ_CP054043.1, forward strand.
ACCCTTCATCTTTCAAACCGCAGATGCGTTGGCTGCTTTCGTTCACCCGAATCACTGACTGATGTCAGCTCATCGGGACTCTCTCACTTGCCGCCTTCCTGCACTTTGAAATCTATTGGGTAACTCTATTGTCATCTTTCAAACCGCAGATGCGTTGGCTGCTTTCGTTCACCCGAATCACTGACTGATGTCAGCTCATCGGGATTCACTCATTTGCCGCCTTCCTGCACTTTGAAATCTATTGGGTAACTCTGTTGTCATCTTTCAAATTGCAGGTGTGTTGGCTGCTTTCGTTCACCCGAATCACTGACTGATGTCAGCTCATCGGGATTCACTCATTTGCCGCCTTCCTGCACTTTGAAATCTATTGGGTAACTCTGTTGTCATCTTTCAAACCGCAGATGTGTTGGCTGCGCTCGCGCGTCCGAATCACTGACTTGAATACATTCACCCACATGTTGCATGGTTTATGCCAAGTTGGTCCTGTGACATGAAAGTGAATGAATGCTATTGTTTTATAAAGGATTAATCAGTTTTGGTGATTGGCGAAGAGAGCTGGGGGAACTGTCGGCGGGTGTGACGTCGGCAAATTTGACGACGCCACGCCGTCACTGATCTATAGATGCGCGAAACCGCCGTCACCCTGCCAGTGGGGTAGCTGTTGATAGACGATCTCCACCGCCTGTTTGACGATATCAGTCATCGGGAAGTAGAACGCGACCAATGTCGGTTGGATGCCGACAAAAATTACCTCGCGGATATCCTCCTTGAGCTGATCGATCAAAAAATTGAGCGGCAAATTATGGGTGCTCATGATGAACATCTCAGCAATCCGCTCCGGGTCAATGATTCGAATCTCCCCTGGGGCCAGCTCCATCTCCGCTGCATCAACAATAATCAGCCGCGAGGGTTGCAAGGCGCGGACACGATGCACTACGTTTTCCGGTGCTGAACCGCCGTCGATTACCTGCCAATCGGTTAAGGGCTGCTGAGTCATGCGCTCGGCCAACAACGGGCCTGCGCCATCATCACCCATCATGCTGTTGCCGACGGTTAAAACGACATTAGTGACTGTATTGGGATAGCTCATGGGCGGCGTTTCACCATTAAGTAGATGGCCGGTTCCTGCTCGATATCGTACAGAATTTGCAGCAGTTGTTGGCTCCATGGCTGGTGCAGCGAGGCCGCGTCTTCAGCCAGTGGCGCAAAGGCTTTCGCCAGCAATTGGGTATGGGTACTGTCGATGGTGATCTCACCAAACTTCAGCAGGCCCGCCATTTTGCGGCGCGCTTCACCCTCAGGGAGTTGGCTAAACCACTGCTCATACTCTGCCAGCGGGCAGGCCAATATCGCTTTCAGGCAATCAATCACCCCCACATGGTGGCCGATCGCCAAGGAGTAATACATCACCTGCCGCGCCTGCTCGGGCATGTCGTCGTCACTGTCGAGGAACTTCTGGTTCAGCGCATAGAAAATCACCTTAGCGCTCATAGGTGACACCTCCTGCCAGTTGCATCATGGCTATCTGTTGTAGGCAAGCAAAGATCTCGCTCAAGCGCGGATCATCTTGCTGGCTGAGGTAGCTCTGGCAGCGCTGATCTAACCCCTGCAAGGGCTGATTGACCAGCAGTGACAAAAAGCGATCGGTGATCTCCCGCCCGTGACGATATCCCGCCATGCGGCGGGCTTCGCGCTCCAGCAACACGCGCAGTGTCAGCGGCGCATCCGGGTGAATCAGTGCCACCCGCTCGTCGGCTGCCTCCTGATGATCCTCCCCCTTGAGTTTCTGCTCCAACAGGCCGAGTGCTACCGCAAAGCCATAAATAGTGGCGGCAGGGGTCGGCGGGCAGCCGGGGATATAAACATCAATCGGTACAATGGTGTCACTGCCGCCCCAGACACAATAGAGGTCGTGGAAGATGCCGCCGCCACAACCGCAAGCGCCGTAAGAGACACAGATTTTAGGATCAGGCGCAGATTCATAAGCGCGCAGTGCCGGGCTACGCATGGCGCGAGTGACAGCCCCGGTGAACAGCAAAATATCCGCATGGCGCGGCGAGGCGACCACTTTGATACCGAAGCGCTCGGTGTCGAACAGCGGCGTAATCGAGGAGAAAATCTCAATTTCGCAGCCGTTGCAGCCACCGCAATCCACCCGATAGACATAGGCGGAGCGCTTGATATCTTTCAGCAGTTTGCTTTTTAACTGCGCGACAGCGGGGTCCAGTGGCACGGGCTGGCTAACATGATGCCCCCAGATAGATTTTGTTGGCGTTGGCTGACTCATAGGTGACTCCCCTCATCAGGGTGCGGATTGAGTATCACATTGTGATTGATGACAATATTCTGTTGACGCTTGCACTCCGGGCAGGTTTCAAAATGGGGCCGTTGCTGCTCAATATCCTCCGCACTCATCCCCGAATGAATCAGCAGTGCCATGACATAATCCACCTCTTTTTTCGGTGCGAAAGCGCTCTGGCACTGCTGGCAATGGGCGAGGGTGAAGCTGGCGCGTTGATAGAGATCCGCTTTGTTGAACACCGCCAGCTCGAACTCTTGTGACAGCACAATGGCGCGCGTCGGGCAGACCTCCTCACAACGGCCACAGAAAATGCAGCGCCCGAGGAACAACTGCCACTGGCGAGTTCCGTTGGCGATATCGGTCTCCATCGTCAGTGCATTCGCCGGGCAGGCGAGGGTGCACGCGCCACATGCAATGCACTGCTCGGCATCATATTGGGGTTTGCCACGAAAACCCTGACTGACCTCGAGCGGCTTAAACGGGTATTTCACCGTGGTATCGCCGACTTTTCGCAGGATTTTAAACAGTTTTAACATTCTTCATCCCTCTATTTGAGCGGCGAATGAGTGCGCTCGATGCCATAACGCTCGATCTCTTTGTACGGCACGGTGACGGATTTCTGCTTGCGCACATCCACCAAAGTGACCCGGTCAGTACAGGAGTAGCAAGGATCGAGGCTGCCAATAATCAGCGGCGCATCAGAGACGGTATTGCCACGCAGCATATAGCGCAGCACTGGCCAATTGGCATAGGTGGCGGCACGGCAGCGCCAGCGGAACAGTTTCTGGTTGTCGCCGGTCATGCTCCAGTGAACATCTTCGCCACGGGGGGCTTCGGAGAAACCGAGAGCAAATTTGTACGGCTGATAGTGGACCTTCTCCTCCAGTAACGGGCCGCCCGGCATATGGTTCAGGCCATATTCAATCATCACCAGCGAGTCAAAGAACTCGCGCACCCGCACCAACAGGCGCGAATTCACGTCGCAACCCTCCAAGCTAAACAGCTCTTTCGGCACGTTGGCATAGTTGGCGTAGGGGTGGTCGTGGCGCATATCACGGGCATAACCACTGGCGCGGATCATCGGGCCGACCGGGCTGAAATCGCGGGCAATTTTGCGATCCAACAGGCCCACCCCCACGGTGCGCTGCTCAATGTTGGCGGTGCTCATCAGCATATCCACCAACTGGCCGATATCGGCGCGCATCTCGGCCACCAACTGAAGGGTTTTGAGGCGGTCGGCTTTTAGAATATCGCGGCGCACCCCGCCAATCAGATTCAGGCCGTAGGTTTTACGCGCTCCGGTCAGCATCTCGGCGATGGTCATGGCTTTCTCGCGCACGCGGAAAAACTGCATAAAACCGGTATCAAAACCGACAAAGTGGCAAGAGAGGCCAATATTGAGCAGATGACTGTGCAGCCGCTCCACCTCCAGCAAAATGGTGCGGATCATCTGCGCCCGTGGCGGCACGATAATGCCCAGTGCATTCTCAATCGACGAGGTGTAGGCCACACTGTGAGTGAAGCCGCAAATGCCGCAAATGCGGTCAGAGAGGAAAGTGACGTCGTTGTAGCCCATGCGGGTTTCAGCCAATTTTTCCATGCCGCGATGGACATAAAACAGGCGGTAGTCGGCATCAATAATGTCTTCGCCATCGACGAACAGGCGGAAGTGGCCCGGCTCATCGGAGGTGATGTGCATCGGGCCGATCGGCACTACGCGGCTGCTACTGCCCGCTTCATTTTCAAACTGATAAGTTTCGGTATCCCCCGTGGGGGTGGGGCGCTGGCGATAATCCATGGTGTCTTTGCGCAGCGGATAGAGGTCATCCGGCCAATCATCGGGCAGCACTAAACGGCGCTCATCGGGCAGACCCACCGGTTGCAGGCCATACATATCGCGCACTTCGCGCTCACCCCAGACGGCCGCCGGAACGCGCGGTGTCACTGACGGGAACTCAGGCCGTTCGGGGCTGATCAGCGCTTTGACGATCACCCAGCACTTGTCACCATAGTGTTTGCCAGTCTCCGCGCCGTACTGTTCGCGGCCCTCCATCGACAGCACATAGTAAATGGCAAAATAGCCATTTAGAGTGCGCTCATCATTGCCGAACAACACCGATAGCCAGCCGCCTTGCTGATAATAGAGGTGCTCCACCACCTCCGGCAGGCTGTTGAGCTTAATGGTGATAGTCAATTGGTCGTGGGTCTGCCACTCCTCATCAAGGATCGCCGTCGGAAATTGTTCACGTAGGCGGGCCACATAGGCGGCACCTAATTTTTCACCGCCGTGTGGCTGACCTGAAACGGGCTGGCCTGAAGCCGGAATAGCTGAAATGGGCGTTTCGTGAGTCACGTTACATCTCCTGACGTGTCGGGGTAAGTTGCAGGGCGGTTTGCGTCTCAGCGACAGAAGGGGCCGCCGGAGAAATCTCTGTTATTGGGGGGCGCGATTGCCACGGCAACAGAAAGGGTTGCTCAATAGGGGCGCTGTTGTCGCCTTTGAGCACAATTTGTGTCGCATCAGTCAGTAAGCGGGTCACTGGCGAGGGAATATGCACCCCCAGTAGCAGCATCAGCAGCAATAAGATCACCATCGGCGCGGTAGTGAGAATCCCCAGTTCACCTTTGCTGACCGCTTCCGGCGGGGTGCCCAGCACGGTGCTGGCAATCATGCGCACCAATCCGGCCAGCACCAGTGTCAGCAGCAAGAGCAGTGCAATCACCAACCCGATATGCCCGGCTTTAATCGCCGCTGCCACCACCATAAATTCGCTGATAAACACATTAAATGGCGGCATCCCCGCCAGCGCCAATGCGCCCCCGGCCAATAACACGGCGGTAAGTGGAGCGACACGAATAATGCCTTTAATCGCCCCCATATCCCGCGTGCCATATTTCAGCAGCACGTTACCGGAGCCACAGAACAGCAAGGTTTTCGCCAGACTGTGATTCAAGGTGTGGAACAGTGCAGCCAGCACCCCCAGCGGGCCACCAATTCCCAGCGCCACGGCGATAAGCCCCATGTTCTCGACACTGGAGTAGGCCAGCAGACGTTTCATATCGCGCTGCGCCAGAATAAAGAACGCGGAGACCGCCACCGACATCATGCCGAACACCAACAGCAGCATTTGCGGGAAGTGCGGCCCGATGGCGGCGCTGATAATGATGTAGTAGCGGATGATTACCAGCAGGGCGCAGTTGAGCAGCACCGCCGATAGCAAGGCGCTGGTGGGGCTAGGTGCTTCACTGTGGGCATCCGGTAGCCATGAATGCATCGGGAACAGGCCAGTTTTGGTGCCAAAGCCAATTAGGATAAAGACAAAGGCCAAATGCATCAGGCTGGGGTCTAGCTCTTTGGCGTGCTCGGAGACTACGGTCCAGAAAATGGCGCTCCCCGGATCCGCCAGTACATTGGCGGCATTGGCATACACCAACACCGTGCCGTACAGCCCGAATGCCACCCCCACGGTACAGATAATAATGTACTTCCAAGCCGCCTCCAGTGAGGATCGCTGACCATATAGCCCCACCAAAAAGGCTGAGCTGAGGGTGGTGGCTTCGATGCCCACCCACATCAGAATCAGGTTATTGCTGGTGACCACCAGCAGCATGGTGAACAGGAATAGATGGAAGAAACCATAATAGTTGCACAGGGTGCCCACGGTGATTTCGCCATTATTCACTTCATGGCGCATATAGCCGAGGGAGTAGAGGCCAGTGATAAAACCGATAATGCCCAGAATGGCGAGGAACAGGGCACTGAGGCTGTCGATATGCAGCCAATCATGGGCGGCCAGAATGTCTCCGCCGAGCGCCACCCGACACACCACCGTCAAGGCCACGACTAGCAACAGACTGATACCGACAAAATGAACCCCAGTGGTTGCCATGCGGGCGGCACTGCCCAAGGCGCGACAGGCAAAGGCCAGCAGTGAGGTGATTAGCGGTATCGCCAGCAGCAATAACAGCAGGTCAGTATGACTCATTTCATTACCCCTTTAGCGCCGTCAGTTGTTTAACATCCAGCGTGTGCAGCGTGCGGTAAATCTTGCGCGCCATGAACGTCATCACAATCACCGCGAAAATAGCATCAGTGGCAATGCCAATCTCGACCAGCTCCGGTGCGCGGAAGGCCAGCAGCGCCAGCATCAAATGCGCGCCATTCTCCATCAGGCAGTAACCAAAGATATTTTTCAGGATATTGCGCTGGGTAACGATACAGAGCAGGCCAATCAGGAAATGCCCCAGAGAGACTGCCAGTGCGGGTTTCAGCGCGCTGACCATCGGCAACTGCACCGGCTCGACTACGAAGTAGCTCAGCAAGATGATGATGGCGGCGATAAAAATCAGGCTGGCGGTGCCAATCACCCCGCCGTTAGCTTTGGGGTCCTCCATCTGGCGAAAGGCGCGGTACATAATCCACGGCACCAGCACCACCTTGGTGATAAAGGCGGTGAGCGACCAGAGGTACAGTTCGTGGGCGTTGAGTGTCTCGGCCAATACCAGAAAAATCAGCACTAACACCAGCGACTGCAAGGCATAAAACAGCGCTGAAGTGGCGGGTTTCTTCACGATAATCACCAGCAGCGAGGTGATGATCAGCAGCCCAGCCAGATTGTTGACGACAAGAGTGTTGATGAGTAATGGTGTTCCGGTCATGATTTTTTACTCCCTTATCCGAGCCAGGCGACGGCAATGAAGCTTGAGCACACTGACATGATCACCAAAATCACCAGCACCCCCTGCATCGCCAGCGGCAGCGGTTTGGCACTGGCGATCGCCTCGGATGGCTTACCGGGCACGGTCTGCCCGAACCAGTAGAGGAACCAGCCGAAACTCGCCACCGACTCAATCAACGCCAATACCAGCAGCGGTATTAGCAGCCAATGTTCGTGAGAGAGCGAGAAGCCCGCGGCGAAAATAGGGAATTTGCTGAAGAAGCCGTTGAACGGCGGTACCCCGGTGATCGCCAGTGCGGCGACACAGAATCCCACCCCCAGCAGCGGCATTTTGCCCATCATGCCCTTGAGTTTCGGCAACATGCGGGTGCCACAACTGTAGCTCAGCGCCCCCGCGACCAAGAAGAACAGGCTCTTGGCGAAAGCATGGTTGAAGATGTAAGCAATGCCGCCGTCAAAGGCCATTTTCGAGCCGTAGACCGACAGTGACAGCGCGAAGAAGATGTAGGAGAGCTGGGTAATGGTGGAGTAGGCCAGCAGCCGTTTCATATCTTTTTGCGGCAGATACATAAAGAAGCCATAAATCAGCGTGATAACCGCCATCACCATACCCACAGTACCGATAATCTGCGGCACATCACCTGCGGAGTAGATGGCGCGGGCGAAGATATAGACGCCCACTTTGACCATCGAGGCCGCGTGAAGATAGGAGCTGACGGGGGTGGGCGCTTCCATCGCATCGGGCAACCAGATATGCAGCGGTAGCTGAGCTGATTTCCCCCACGCGGCGAACAAGATGCCGCCGAACACGATGATCTTAGTGGTGTGATCCAGTTGTGCCAGCGCCGTCAGGGCAAAGGTGCCCGTATTGACCAGCAGCACCGCCGCCGCCAAGTAGAGGCCGATGGCCGCCACATGGGTTACTAACAGCGCTTTGAGTGCGGATCGCAGTGACTTTTGGCTCTGGTAGTAACCAATCAAGCCCCATGAGCAGCCGCCCGTGATTTCAAAGAAGAAGAGCTGGCCCAGCAGGGTGGATGATAAAACCAAGCCAGCCATTGCACCGATGAATACCAGCAGCAGCGCGTAGTAGCGGTTGGTGCCTTCGTGTGGATGCTCGCGGTTGCCCAGTGTCAAATAACCGGTGGAGTAGATGCTCACCAGCAGCCCGAGGAAGACCACGGCGAAAGCAATCAGGGTGCTGATACGGTCGATCGTCAGGCCGAATAGCGCCATATCACCGTAATGAATCAGATCAAAGGTGACATCAATCTTCCCGCCGGTTAAGTAGCCATAGGCCAACAGCACCGTCCCCAAGGTGGCCAGTAGCGCAAAGAGGCTACAGGACCATTTCGCCATGCGCTGAGGTAGACAGGCGGTGAGGATCGCCCCGGCAAACGGGACCAATATAGTCGCAAAGGCCGTATTCATAAGGGCTATATTCATAAGAGCCATGTTCTCCATGATGGGTTTATTAGCTCCTTAAAGACCGGTGAGATAGAAAACCAAGGATAGGGTGGCAACACCAAACCCCAGCCAGGTAATACGGGAGGTCAACAGGAAGCGCCCACGGGCGATACTGTTTTCCACGAGGGAGGCGAGGACAAACAGCAGCGCCAATTTGACCACGCAAGCCACCAGCGCCCATAACAGACCCGGCCCGCTGAGCACCGCCAGCTTGCCGAACGGGATAAACACCGCAAGGAATAACTGTGCCACCACCACCTGTTTTAGGCTGATGCCCCATTTGACCAGCCCCAGCGATGCGCCGGAGTACTCTGTCAGCGGCCCCTCCTGTAGCTCTTGCTCCGCTTCGGCGACATCAAACGGGATTTTTCCCATCTCGATAAATACCGCGAAACCACAGGCCAGCAGCGCCAGCGCGGTGGCGGTCGGCGACTGCCAGTGGCCCTCCGACAGGGCGGTGCTGATGGTGCCGATATTGGTGGAGCCGGCAATCAGCCCGACCACTAACAGGGAGAGGATCAGGGTCGGTTCGACCAGCACGCCCAGAGTTAGCTCACGGCTGGCCCCGATACCGGCGAAGATGCTGCCGCTGTCCAGACCCGCCAGTGAGAAGAAGAAGCGGAACAGTGCGAACAGGTAGAGCAGGGCGATCAAGTCGCCCGCCACGCCAAATGGCGATGACAGAGTGAAAATCGGCAGCGCCATGGCAATCAGCAACATACTGCCCAGCAGCACATAGGGCATCAGGCGGAAAATAATGCCCGCGTTGGCCGGAGCCACATCTTGCCGTTTCAGCAGCTTGGCTAAATCACGATACTCTTGCAGCACCCCCGGCCCACGGCGGGAGTGCATTCGGGCTTTCACCATGCGGGAGATACCCGACATCAGCGGTGCCAGCGCCAGCATGAAAAGCGCCTGCCCAAAGGCGAAGGCCATCATAGAGACTGTCGGCATATCAGTAGTTGGCATTGCTCGTCTCCTTAAATCGCCGCCACAATCAGCAGAATCACCAGCGCGGCGACCACATACAGACAGTAGAGGCGGAAATCACCCTGTTGCAGCCATTGAATTCGCTGGCTGAGCCATTGGATCAAGCGGATAAGCGGGGCCACAATTTTGTCGTCCCATAGCGGTTCCACCCGCGTCGCGCCGCTGATGGAGTGCTCCAGCGCACTCTGCATCATCGGGGCGGGATCCAGCTTTTTGCGCATCCGGTAGAGCGGGGCGAACATCACCCGCAGCGGCTGAGTAAAGCCCCCTGCGGAGACGGTCATTGCCTGCTCGTAGGCATAGCCGCAAGCCCAAGGGTCGCCGCCATGACGAAATGCCAGACGGCTGCCTTTGTAGAGGCTGGCGACCAGCAAAATCACCAGCGGCAAGATCAGTAAACCGAAGAAGATAGCGAGGGTGGAGAGCATCGCCTGAGAACTCTGTTGCGGGAACAGCACCGCGCCTTGTGCCACTTGTAAAGTCGACACTGACGGTGCGGCTATCAGGCTAGCGGCAATGCGGCCAATGACCGGAGCCACCTGGGTAGCACCTATCCCCAACAGCAAACAGAGCAACGCCAGCAGCAGCATGGCGGTGGTCATTGGCCACGGGACTTCCCGCGCAAGGGATGCTTTTTCTGTGCGCGGCAGGCCGCAGAAGCTGATGCCGTACACTTTGACGAAGCACATCGCCGCCAGTGCGCCAGTGATCGCCAGCATCACAATGGCAATCGGCCCAGCGAGACGAATGATAAAATTGCCCTCTTGGGTCATGGTAAACAGTGATTGATAGGTGAACCATTCACTGACGAAACCATTAAACGGCGGCAGGGCCGAGATAGCCATACAGCCGACCAAAAAGGCCAGCGCGGTGTAAGGCATGGCTCTGGCGAGTCCGCCCATCTTCTCCATATCTTTGGTGTGGACGCGGTAAATCACGGCACCCGCGCCGAGGAACAGCAGCCCTTTGAAAACGGCGTGGTTGAGCAGATGGTAGAGCGCGCCGAGCAGGCCAAGGGCGGCCAATATGGGCTGGTGGCTGGCAATCCCTATCATGCCGACCCCGACGCCCATCAGGATAATGCCGATATTTTCGACTGTGTGATAAGCCAGCAGTCGTTTGATATCGTGCTCGGCCAGTGCATACAGCACCCCCAACACCGAGGAGACCGCGCCGAATCCCAGCACTACCACGCCCCACCAGAGTTGGCTGGCACCGAGTAGATCAATGCCCACTTTGATGATGCCGAAAATACCGATTTTCACCATCACACCGGACATCAGGGCCGAGGCATGAGAGGGGGCGGCGGGGTGCGCACGCGGCAGCCAGCCGTGGAGTGGCAACATCCCCGCTTTGGCACCAAAACCGAAAAAGGCCAACAAGAAGATGATCGAGGCCATGATGGGTTGCGGATTGGCCTGCCGGAAAGCAGCAAACTCCAGACTGCCACTGAGACGATAGAGCAGGAAGAAGGCAATCATAATCAGCACCGAACCGGCATGGGCAATCAGAAAGTAGAGCAAGCCCGCACTGATAGCATCGTCATCCTGATCGGAGATCACCAAGAAATAGGAGGCCAGTGACATCATCTCGAAGAAAATGATGAAATAGAAAGCGTTATCCACCACCACCAGCGCCACCATCGAGGCGATGAAGAGATTCATAAATACCCCCATCGCCCACGCCCCGCGCCCTTTGTACTCCTGCACATAAGCCAATGAGTAGAGTGCGGTTATCACTACCAGCAATGAAATGACCAGCAACATAAAGGCGGCCAAGGGGTCAAGTCGTAGACTGAATGCCGCGAAGGGGAATGGACCCGCCGTGACGAAGGTAATAATCCCGCCACCCAGTAAGGTGGGGGCGGCGGCCAACAGACCCGCTACACCGCCAAGCAGCGACGCCAGCCCCGAGGCATAAATCGCCAGCGTTTCGCGCCGTGCTAACAGCAGGGAGAGCAGCGCGCCCGCTAGATAGAGCAATAAAGAGAGCCACAATAGCTCCAGCGACGTCATCATCTTTTCTGCTCCTCGTGAGAGAGGGTGGGCGAGCCGTCCACGGCCATAAAGGGCAGGTCATTGGCAAACCAACGAGCCGCCGCCATGCGTTTAGCCTGATTCGCCAGCTCGATGCTCTGCTCATCCACCAGCATCAAAGCATGGGTCGGGCAGACCCGTACACACTCTGGCCCTTCAGGCCGGAAGTGGCATAAATCACATTTCACCGCCACGGTGCGCACCCCCGCATTCCAAGCAAGGAAGGGGTTCATATTGGCTGGGCTGAACGGCACATCGGAGAGTTCGCTCATCGGAATGTATTCCGGGAAAGTGTCTGGCACCGCCAAGGGTTTACTGCCCGCAGGGGTGATAGCACCAAATGGGCAGGCGATGCCACAAAGCTTGCAGCCGATACAGGTGGTCTCATCCAATTCAACCGAGTTATTGGTCAGGGTGATGGCATTGACTGGGCAAACTCGAGCACACCACGCATCCTCGCAGTGGCGACAGAGAATCGGTGCCGTCACCGTGGCGTTACGCATCACGGTCAATCTGGGATGCTCTTGTAAACCCTCGGCTTTATGCACTTGGCTGCATGCAGCCATGCAGGTGTTGCATCCAATACAAAGCCTCGGCTCCGCAATCACAAAGCGGTTCATAGCCATACCCTCCGGGACAAAAATCTGGTGACAGTCAGGCTGATAGCGATCATTTCCCAGCTCTAAAGCATATTTTGTGCCAGTACGGCAGCGGCGGTGGAAAAAGCCCTGTAGAGACCCTCCGGCTGGGGGGGCGGTCAATTACAGAGAGTGCGTCGAGAGGTAAAAGGCCGTCAAAACAGGATGATTGCCACCCAGAATGTCGACATTAGTGACGAAAACCCTGCTCGGTGATGACACTTCGACAGTGATTATTTACCTGATGAATTTCCAATCTATCCAATCTGATTAATGGCTTTATTTATCAGTATGTTATGTGGAGTGATAAACAGTGAAAAAGCACTGTATTGCTGGCATCTTCTTTGCATCGCTTTGGCGAGAGAGATCACTACAGGAGCAGCACACTCATGCATGAGATCACCTTGTGCCAAAACGCCATTACCTTGATGGAGCAGCAGGCCCGACTGCATGGCGCGCAGCGGATTACCGGGGTGTGGTTGGAAACTGGGGCCTTTTCCTGTGTCGAGCCGCAGGCATTGACGTTCTGTTTTGAGCTGGTGTGCCGTGGCACGATGGCGGAGGGCTGTGTTTTGCACCTGAGCCAACAGCCGTCGCAGGTGTGGTGCCATGATTGCCAGCAGGACGTTAATTTACTCAGCAGCAAAGTGACGCGCTGCCCATTGTGCGCGGGTAGCCACTTACGAATTGGTGCAGCGGATGATGGGGTGATGATTAAGCGGCTGGAGGTGCAATGAATTTACTTTTTCTTGCTGAAACAGGGCGATGGGCTGACACCGAGGTCAGATTATGTGTATAGGCATTCCGGGGCAAATTGTGGCATTGGATGAGACGCAGGCGGGCACGGCTTGGGTTGATGTGTGCGGCGTGCGGCGCAGTGTCAATATTATGCTGGTGGCCGAGGATGCGCAGGCCAGTGCCGCATTGATCGGCCATTGGGTGCTGGTGCATGTGGGGTTTGCCATGAGTCGGTTGGATGAGGATGAGGCACTGGAGACGTTGCAGTTGTTGCAGGAGATGGGGGAGGTTGAGGCGGATGTGGGGGCGTTTTTGGGACAAAGGTGAGGGGGAGCAGGTTTCGGTTGATGATTTGGTGCTGATGCTTGGGATAAATGCTTGGTGCTTATGTTCGGTTGTCAGAGCTTCACGGCTCACTTGATCTCCGATGTACCAACCGCCAAAGGGGGCGGCGGCCCCCTTGTGGAATCCCGCGCTGGCGCGAAAGATTACTGCTGTTTGCAGTGCCCTCCGGCAGTTTGCGGGCTATTCGAACCGGGGCTGACTCGCTCCCAGCTCGACAGCCCCTTTCGCCGGATATTCGTCCCATCCATGGGACTCACCCCTTTGGGGCCGCTGCAAACAGCGTTCAAATCTGCTCCCAGCAGATTTGTCCTTGCGGCTCATTCGGCCCGCAATCTTTGTCGGTAATCATTTCTGATTGCGCTTTAGGTCAAAAGAGAAAGGCAAAACCAAACCAAGCCAGAATTTATTTTGGCGCGGGTTCTGGGGTTGGGGTGGTTTTCTGTTTCTCTGCCGCCAGTCGGTGTTCTAGCTCGACGAGTTGTTCAGGCGAGACGGCGGGGTAGCCTTGGGCATCATCCGGTATGACGTGTACTGCCGGAATCGGGATTAATGGCCCGAGGAAGCGCGGTTCACGTTTCAGGAGGTAGAGATCGGATAGTGCACCGAGGCGGGCGAAGATTTCGCGTACCCGCACGCTAAGCATATCTTTGGGGGATGGTACGGCGAAACATTGCGCCTGAATCCCCATATGCAAGGCGATAAATAGTGCCCGTTCACAGTGGAAGCGCTGGGTAATGATAATAAAATCATTGGTGTCAAAGACTTTTCGGGTGCGGACAATGGAGTCCAGTGTGCGGAAACCGGCGTAATCCAGCACGATATCCGCTGGCGCGACACCCGCAGCGATCAAGTCACGGCGCATGGTCATCGGTTCGTTATAACTTTGCAGGGCGTTATCACCACTGAGCAGCAAGTAACTGACCTTGCCGCTATTATACGCGTTTATCGCACCTTGAATACGATATTTATAGAACTGATTGATGCCACCCGCGCGATAATATTTAGCGGTGCCTAGTACCACGCCAACCTGTCGATGGGGCAAATCTTGTAGTTCGTCATAGATAAAGGGGGCTGTTTTCCAACTGATCCAGCGATCGAGCACAATAGCTGTGACCATCAGCAACCCTGCGATGATAATTAAGCTAATAATCAGGCGTTTCCACATTCTCGGGCCTTCGATGCATTCTGCTCACTGGTGATAATTTCAAGGCTACTGTACCTGATCCCCATCATCTTTCAAGCCGTAGGTGTGTTGGCTGCGCTCGGTCACCCGAATCACTTACCGATGTAAGCTCATCGGGATTATGAGCCTCACCAGAGGCTCACCCTGCGGGCCAGCGCAAGCGCTGTTCAAAGTGGTTTACAACCAATTTGTCTCTTGCTTGCCGCCTTCCTGCAACTCGAAATCTATTGGGGATAATTTTCCTCTTTCAAGCCGCAGGTGTGTTGGCTACGCGCGATCACCCGAATCACTGACAAAGTGCTCGAATGGTGAGGATAAGCAGATCGTAAAGACGCCGTAGATCCATCCATGGAGGCTCGAGCCGCGCCATCCTTGGCGCGGACGCTTTACTCTTCTGCCTGTCCTCACCACTTGAGGTCAAGTCGCTGAGGTTTGTCAGCGGTCTGGCAGCCCATACCGAAGCACAGGCCGGATAAGGTTTAGAACGAAGTCCGTTTATAGGTGCGGTACTGCGGTTGCCAGTAGTTGTGCTCAATGGCTTTCGCCAGTGCTTCTTCTGAGGTCACAATGGCGACACCTTGCAGTTGTGCTGCTTTGCCGACTTGCATCGCAATGGTTTTTGAGACGGCTTGGATATCATCGATATTAGGCAGTAACGCGCCTTCACCGTTGAGAGCCAGTGGTGAACACTCTGCTAATGCACGGCTGGCGGCCATCAACATACCGTCGGTGACGCGCTTGGCACCGGATGCCAGCACACCTAAACCAATACCGGGGAAGATATAGGAGTTGTTGCACTGGGCAATGGGATAGAGTTTCTCTTTGTAGCTGACTGGTGAGAATGGGCTGCCAGTCGCGACCAATGCGGCCCCCTCAGTCCAGTTGATGATATCTTCTGGCCGTGCTTCAACCCGCGATGTTGGGTTAGAGAGTGGCATCACAATTGGCCGTGGGCAGTGCTTGTGCATCTCTCGGATCAGCTCTTCCGTAAACAGCCCTGGTTGGCCTGATACACCAATCAGCACGGTGGGTTTGGCATTGCACACCACATCCAGCAGCGAAATTGAGTCACTGGCCAGATTCCAGTGTTGCAGCGCATCACTTTTCTGTACCAGCTTGCTTTGGAAATCCAACAAATTTGGCAGCTTATCAGTTAGCAGGCCGAAGCGGTCAACCATAAAGACCCGCCCACGCGCTTGCTCTTCACTCAGACCTTCGGAGATCATCTGCGCGATGATCTGCTCTGCAATCCCGCAACCCGCTGATCCAGCACCGAGGAAGGTGACGGTTTGGTCGCGCAATTGGCTACCTGCCGCGTGGCTGGCGGCAATCAGGCTGCCGAGTGTGACGGCGGCTGTCCCTTGAATGTCATCGTTGAAACAGCACAGCTCATCGCGGTAGCGGTTCAGCAGCGGGGTGGCATTGTTCTGAGCAAAATCTTCAAACTGTAACAACACATTCGGCCAGCGGCGTTTTACTGCCTGAATGAATTCATCGACGAAAGCATAATATTCGTCACCGGAAATGCGCGGATGACGCCAGCCCATATACAGCGGGTCATTCAGCCGTTGTGGGTTGTTGGTGCCAACATCTAATACCACGGGCAATGTATACGCTGGGCTGATACCACCACACGCGGTATACAATGACAGTTTACCGATGGGAATGCCCATGCCGCCAATGCCCTGATCACCCAGGCCGAGAATGCGCTCGCCGTCGGTCACCACGATCACTTTAACATTCTGTTTGGTGGCGTTTTGCAGCATATCGTCAATGTGTTCACGATTGGGATAGGAGATAAATAGCCCGCGTGCACGGCGATAAATATCCGAGAAGTGTTCACATGCCTCGCCGACCGTCGGCGTGTAGATAATCGGCATCATCTCGCTGAGATGCGCTTCCAACAGGCGATAAAATAGGGTTTCGTTGGTGTCTTGAATGTTGCGCAGATAGATATGTTTATCGTCGTCGTTTTTGAAATCCTGATACTGGCGGTAAGCACGCTCTGCCTGCTCTTCAATGGTTTCAACCGCTTCCGGCAACAAGCCGTGTAAGTTGAAGTGGTTGCGTTCTTCATTGGTAAAGGCGCTGCCTTTGTTCAGCAGAGGGAATTCTAACAGGATAGGACCGGCGTAGGGGATATAGAGGGAGCGCTTACTTTCGTATTCAAGTTCCATGAGTTTTACTCTTAGACGTTATCAGGTAGTTGCCCCCGATCCTAAAAGATAAGAGAAATATGTACAGCTTTTGTTAGTTAAATATGTGGGGCACTGGTAGAAATGCGAGTTATCTTGCAGATTTAGTCATTAGTGGCGGGAATGTGTTGTTTGGTGAACTGGGGTTAGCAATATAACCCCAGAAAATTGACTTAGATTAGCTTAAAAAGTGACGCGGCTGACGTCTGAGCAACCCAAGGCCGCCAGTGTGGCATGAGTGGCATCCCACTGACTTAATATTGCGTTATTACCCTCCACCAGCACGGCACGGCGGATAGCGCCACAGGCTTTGCCGGACAGATTGGTCAGAATCAAGGCTGCTTGTAGCGGGGGCAGGCTAGGGTTGAATGCTGCGTTTTCAGCATAACGGCCCGTGTAGATCGTGCCATCCGCCAGCTCTACAGCTACACCGCTGTGAGAGAGGCTATAAGGGGCATGACTGAGATTGGCAGCATCAAGTGCGGCTTGCGTCAGAGGGTCGGTTTCTGCGATAGAGTAGCCATGGTTTACCGGGTCCATCAGCAGGGTGGTGATAGCCAGATCTTTCGGGCCGAATGCATCTGGCAGATAGTGACCCAATGTAGACGCAGGGCGGCCGGGCAGATGAATATGTAAGTCAGTGCCACTGTTTAGCTCATTCATAAACTGGCGGCAATGACCACAAGGCGTGTAATTGACTGTAATCGACACCAGACTCGCTTCACCGCGTAGCCAAGAGTGAGTGACCGCACACTGCTCGGCATGGATAGTTTGCTGCAAGGGCGTGCCGCTGAACTCCATATTGGCACCGAAATAGAGATTGCCGCTTTTGCCGCGAGCAATGGCACCGACCATAAAGTGGGAGATGGGCGTCAGTGCGCAGGCGGCCGCTAGGGGTAACAAGGCAAAAGCCAACGCATCATCATCTAACCCACTGATCTCTTTTACCGTTTTCACTTGCTCGGCGGTCAGCATGGCAGGGAAATCGTTTGCGCTCAGAATAGGTTCAAGTGCGGATTGCAGTGCAGCGGGCAGCTCAGCCCAAGGGGCGTGAAAACGTGCTTGCATGGGATTTTCTCCAATTGTAACGGGAAGCTATTTTAGGCAGCTTAGGGCGCTAATGGTGTGATGTAGATCCCGTTATGTATGAAATCTATGCAAGTAAAATGACTAATGAGCGATGTATCTCAAATTTATGCATTAATTCTGGTGATAAATCCTCGTCAGGAGCTGGGGATCAACCAAATAGATGCAACAGCACCGGAAATAGGAACGGGGCTACCAACGAGGTGATAATCCCGCAAATAACCAGCGCCAGTGAGCTGAACGCGCCCTCCTGATAGTCCAATTCAGCACAGCGGGCGGTGCCCAGCGCATGGGAAGCGGTCCCCATTGCCAAACCTCGTGAGGCTTTGGTGGTGATTTTCAATACATTCAGCAAGCTGTGACCAAAGACCGCCCCCAGAATCCCGACAAAAATCACACAAACTGCACTGATGGCGGGCAAGCCATGAATAGATTCGGCTACCGCCATGGCAATAGGGGTTGTCACGGATTTAGGTAATACTGACGCGGCAATCTCGGGGGTTGCCCCCATCCACAGGGCAACAGCGGTGCCACTGACCATAGCCGTGATACTGCCGATAAAACAGATGGTTATGATGGATTTCCAGCGCGCACGGATTTGATGCAACTGTTCATACAGCGGAAAAGCCAATGCCACCACCGCAGGCTGTAGCAGGTCATTCAGGACTTTGCTGCCAGCAAAATAGTTGGCATAGGGCATGTGTGTCACCAACAGCAGTGGGATGATCACGACCATAGATATCAGTAATGGATTTAGCAGTGGCATTTTCAGCCAGCGGGCCAGATAGCGCGCGCCGAAGAACACAATTAAGGTCAGTGGCAGTGACCACCACAAGTTGCTGATCATTTGTCATCCTCCGTCTGAGTTGGAGAACCGATCACCTTGCGTTCGCGGTGGACATAATGTGAGCTATAACCCACCACTAACATCACAATCAGAGTGCTGACAAAGCAGGAGACGACAATCGGGCCGAATTGCTTGGTGAGCTGGTCGTAATATTGCATCACGCCGACACCGATCGGGACAAACAGCAGCGCCATGTAGCGGATCAGTATCTGGCATCCGGGTTTGACCCAAGTTGAAGGCAAGAGTTGCAAAGAGAGTAGGGTAAACAGAATCAGCATACCGATGATACTGCCGGGGATAGTGATGGGCAGTAGCAAGGCCACGAATTTACCGACAAATAGGCAGAGGTAAATAAGGGCAAAAGCCCGCAGGTACTGCCAGCAAAGTGAAGTCACATTGCGCATAGTCATCGTCCTGAGTTACGGAATATATTCATCATACAATTAACTTCAATTATGTGCTAGCCATCACACTATGAATTATAACCCTATCCTCTTTCAGGCTCCGTGTTTGATATCTATTGGCTATGCTCTGAGACCTGATGGGATTGAGTTGTCTGCGCTTTGGCGAGCAGATAACCGCGATAGAAAAAGGCTAGCCCTAAAATAGCCGCGATAATCAGCATATAGAACATCATCTGCGGTGCGGCGTAGGCTAACAAGAAACCACAAAGTACCGGATTAACGGCCCCGCCCAGTTGGCCGAGATTCTGCGCTCCATAGTAACTGCCTTTAAGATTCGCTGGCGCAATAAAATCGATAAACAAGTACTCGACCGGAATAACAATAATCTCGCCCAATGAGAAAATCGCCATTGCCAACATCCATAACGGGATTGAGTCCTGAGCGACCATAAATCCGAACAGACCGATGATAAAGAACAGGGTGCCGAGCATCAACCAGCGCATTAAATTTTGCTGGTTCATGCGGTGGCTCAATAGGTATTGCAGGGTAATCACAATCACGGCATTCACGGTCATGACGGCACCGATCACCTGATAGGCAAATTGGGCATCGGCAACGGTAATCAGATATTGCGATAGATAGCCGGAGAACTGGCCGAAAACAATCGCGCTGAACATGCCTCCGAGGGTGAAATAGATCAGCCGCTTATCGTGGCGCAAGATGCGGAATGTTTGGCGAAAATCGGGTGCGGGTTCAGTCAGTGTGGGTGAAGAGAGTGACATGTCGGCACTGTTTATTCTGAATTTCAGAGTGATGGCGACCAGCAACGCCAGTGCACCTGAAATGATAAACGGCACTTGTGGGCCGATGTTGACGACCAAAAAACCTAATGCCGGGCCGACCGCCCAACCGACATTGACCAGCGTGTAGTTAGCGGAAAAGGCTTTGATGCGTTGATTGACCGGTAGCCAGTCGGCAAAACAGGCTTTAATCGCGATAGCGTAGACCGAGTAAGCGCAGTTTAGCAGGGCCAGAATCAAGATGATCCAAGCGGGATGTTCAACCCAGGGTAAGGCAAAAAAGGTGGCCGAAAAGATCATGATTGCCAGCAAGATCAACCGCTTTTTATTGAATTTATCCACCAGATAGCCGCCATACAGACTGACGATAATACCCAATGTCAAACTTGCTCCTAGCACTAACCCAACCTTATCGGGTGAGAGTTGAAAATGCTCAGCCAGATAGATGGTGATGAAGGGCAGGGTAACGGCTCGGCCGATAGTTAACACCAGCGAAGCAATCAGCAGGTTGGTGACACGCGATGGAAATCCTTTCATGGTATTTTCTTATTTTTAATTATTTGAATAATTGACTGTTTCTGTACGGTTTTTTTGATAAAAAAGTGACTCGCACAGCATAACGACAGCAGCTCAGCCAGTTACATTAGACTATTGCAGGCAGAAGAGAGAGGGGGGCGCAGAAATATATTTGCAAACAGCAGGTCGCGTTGAGCCGACCTGTGATTAAGATATTTGCCCTTCGTCATTGGAGTTGCAGCTAACAACCCTGCAACTTCAAGGACGAAGGGGGAGATTTAGCCTAAATACTCGATGATAGACAGCCCGCCATTATAATCGGTGCTGTAGATAATCCCCTGCGCATCAACAAAGACATCACATGACTGAATGACTTGCGGGCGACCGGGGCGTTTATCCATCATTTTTTCTGGTGCGGCGGGCACCAACGCGCCGGCCTCCTTCGGCTGATAGGGATTGCTGATGTCATAAGCGCGGACACCGGCATTCTGGTAAGTGGCAAAAATCAGTGATGAGCTGATAAAACTGCCCGGACGGTTCTCATGCAGATTATGTGGGCCAAAATGTGCGCCTTTTTTCACATAATCCCGCTCATCGGGCACTGGGAAGGTCGAGATACTCACCGGATTGCTCGGCTCGCGAATGTCAAATAGCCAGATATGCTTCTCACCATCTTCTTGATTGTCCAGCACTGCTTCATCCAGTACCACCAATAGGTCGCGATCCGGCAGTGGCAGCGCGGTATGGGTGCCACCGCCAAAAGGGGGGCTCCAGTTGCGATGACTGATGAGTTTAGGCTCTTGTCGATCACTAACATCCAATAGGGTCAGCCCGCCGTCGCGCCAACTGCCATAGGCGGTGTCACCACTGATAATGGCATGGTGCAGGGCGTAGCGTTTGCCCTCTGGCCAGCTTGCTTGTTCACCAGCGGCAGTATGCATGCCGGGCAGCGCATAACGGCCTGCGACTTGGGGTTTTTGTGGATCAGCCAGATCAATGGTGAGGAAGATATAATCACTGTAGCCATCAAGTAGCGCAGAAACATAGGCCCAGCGCCCGCCGACGTACCAGATGCGGTGAATGCCAATGCCATCGAGGGGCAAGAAGCTGATTTCACGCGGTTTATCGGGCGTCGAAATATCAAAAATGCGTAAACCGGCGCTCCAACTGCGACCCTCCTGACGGGTGCTGACGGTCTGTGCCACTGAGCGGGTGTAATACACTTTTTCTTCGGCAAAACTGGCGTCAGCAAACAGGTCACGGGCATTAATCACCAGTAGTAGGTCATCATGGGCCTGTAAGTGTACATTCCAAGTATTGGCGGGGGCGGCGATAAAACCCGCAGGGCGCGGGTTTTTCGCGTCCCGTACATCAATAATGGATACTCCTTGTGACACCATATGGCCGACATAGGCGTAACCACGGTGCACCATGACTTGCACACCGTCGGGTTTACCCCCCTGATCGCTATGACCAATCAGCCGCATATTGCGGCTGTATTCTGGTGTCGGCAAGGTTCCTTGCGTTGCCATCTCTTTCACTCCAAATCAATCGGCCCTATTGGCCTTTGCTGTTGGCGATTACTGCGCGTTTTTAGCCGCAAGGGTGGCAAACCACGGTGAGTTGAAATCATCAGACTGGCCCCAACCCGGAATGATTTTACTCAAACCCGCCACATTCACTGGGCCGGGTTGGCTGGCGAGCAGAGCTTGAGGAATGGAGGCTGCACGGAACTCATAGCTGGCTGGTGTAGCTTCTCCAGCAATTTTCTTGGCGACCAGACGCAAGTTCACCGCACCGATCAGTTTCGGATCGACGGCGACACTGACTTTCCACGGGCTATTAGCTTCACGCATCAGTTGCAAATCCTGATTCGAGATATCAATGCTGTACAGTTTGATTTCGGTGCGACCATTCTCCTGTAAGGCTTTATAAGCGCCTTGAGAAAATGCATCCCAAGTTCCCCAGATAGCGTCAATCTTGCCTTTCGGGTATTTCGCCAACACCGCACCGACTTTATTGGCTGTGTCACCTTGAACATCTGAAGAGACCGCGCCGATAGACTCCAGCTCATTAATACCCGGATTCTGTTTCAGCAGTGCTTGATAAGCCGCCTGACGGCGTTCCATTGGCGGGAAGCCAGCAACCCAAAGTTTGATGATATTGGCTTTGCCATTGAAGTCTTTGACCAATTGACCAAATGATTCATTGGTTAGGGAAGCATCATCCTGCTGAGTCACTGTCAGGCCGGGGATCTCGCCCTGAATCGCGGTATCAAATACCGAGACTGCAATGCCGCTGGCCGCAATGCGCTTCACTAACTCCGTTGAGTAAGGGTCGCGGCCCTGAGAAAGAATAATGCCGTCATATTTTTGGCTGATGGCTTGATTCACGAAGTCCTGAAAACGGGCGTCATCGCCGTTGCTCAAGAAGGTGTCCACTTTGAAACCGAGCTTTTTGCCCTCTTTCAACACGCCAGAGAGAAACTGTGTGGTGTTGTCGTCAGAACCCAAATTACGGATGACCGCGATTTTAATCTGCCCTTGATGTTTGGCGATAGCCTCAGGGATGGGGGCGAGTGTGGCGGTGTCCGCAGCGAATACCGGCAGTGCCGTCAGCAGGCTCAAGGCCAGTAAAGGGGAAGCAATTTTTTTCATCCGGAACTCCGTCATGGTGTCGATAAGTTATGCAATGTGTGCTGCAATCATTTTTATAGCTATCATCATTTATAGCTGTCTTTGTGTCTAGACGTCTATCTGTCTCTGTACAGCATCATAACCATAACTTTTTTGATAAGGAATTAACTTTGTTATGAATTTTTGGATCGCGTTATATCCTTTAGTTTGGATAGTGCAAATAAGCAGCAAAAAGGCGGGGCGGGGATAGTAGGAGGTTTGGGCTGGGGTGATGGGCGCAATGGAAAAGCATCGCGGAAAAGGCGAAAAAAATGCCGATCAGGTTTCCCTCATCGGCACAGTGAAAAAATCACGGTGATTGATAACAAACCCGATATCAAGTCAGGTGCGTCAAGGGGCGACTGTCCCTTGGGGCGCTTCGGTCGCTTACGCGACTACGACCCCCACGGCATATTTCCCCTTCAATCAACTTTGTCAGCAATCTGGTGACAAAATCACTTTATGCTACTTCACTTGCATGCCCGGCTGAGCACCCGCGTCTGGGCTGAGCAGGAAGATATCCTTGCCGCCAGGGCCTGCGGCCATCACCATGCCTTCAGAGAGACCAAAGCGCATTTTGCGGGGAGCCAGATTCGCCACCATCATGGTTAAGCGGCCTTCCAACACTTTTGGATCGGGGTACGCCGAGCGAATGCCGGAGAACACTTGACGGGTTTCACCACCAATATCCAGTGTCAGTTTCAGTAGCTTATCTGAGCCTTCGACAAATTCTGCTTGTTGAATCAGCGCGATCCGCATATCCACTTTAGCGAAATCATCAAAGCTGATGATGTCCTGAATGGGGTCATCGGCTAATGGGCCAGTTGCTACCACGGCTGCCGCCATATCCTCTTTAGAAGAGGCGACCATTTCGTTTACCTTGTCCAGATCGATACGGTTAAACAGCGCTTTAAAGGTATTAATCTGGTGGCCCAACAGCGGCTGCTCAATGCTATCCCATGTCAATTCGGTATTGAGGAAAGCCTCAGTACGCTCATTCAGGGAGGGCAAGACCGGTTTCAGGTAAGTCATTAGCACGCGGAACAGGTTGATGCCCATGGAGCAAATGGCTTGCAACTCGGCGTCACGACCCTCTTCTTTTGCTACTACCCACGGCGCTTGCTCATCAATATAGCGGTTGGCAACATCAGCCAGCGCCATGATTTCGCGGATGGCTTTGCTTGATTCGCGGCTGTTGTAGGCATCAGCAATGCTCACAGCGGCATCGGTGAAGGTTTTATACAGAGCTGGGTCTGCAAGCTGGTCAGCTAACTTGCCCGCAAAGCGTTTGTTGATAAAACCGGCATTACGGGAGGCTAGATTCACCACTTTGTTGACGATATCGGCATTAACGCGCTGGACAAAATCTTCCAGATTCAAATCGATATCATCAATGCGCGAAGAGAGCTTCGCGGCATAGTAATAACGCAGGCAATCGGCGTCCAGATGCTTCAGGTAAGTGCCTGCTTTGATGAATGTGCCACGGGATTTTGACATTTTTGCGCCGTTGACCGTGACATAACCATGGACGAACAGGTTGGTTGGCTTGCGGAAGTTACTGCCCTCCAGCATCGCCGGCCAGAACAGGCTATGGAAGTAAACGATATCTTTACCGATGAAGTGATAGAGATCTGCGTCAGAATCTTTACGCCAAAATTCATCAAAATCTAAATCGCCGCGCTTATCGCACAGATTTTTGAACGCCCCCATGTAGCCGATAGGGGCATCAAGCCAGACGTAGAAATACTTACCTGGCGCATCGGGTATTTCGAAACCAAAGTAAGGTGCATCACGGGAGATATCCCACTGTTGCAGACCTGATTCGAACCACTCCTGCATTTTGTTGGCCACTTGCTCTTGCAGTGCGCCGGAACGGGTCCAAGCTTGCAGCATGTCACTGAAGGCTGGCAGATCGAAGAAGAAGTGCTCCGATTCGCGCATCACCGGTGTCGCACCGGAAACGGCAGATTTCGGGTCGATAAGTTCAGTCGGGCTATAAGTTGCGCCGCAGACTTCGCAGTTATCGCCGTATTGGTCTGGCGATTTACACTTAGGGCAGGTGCCTTTAACAAAACGATCGGGCAGGAACATGCCTTTCTCAGGATCATAGAGCTGAGAAATTGTGCGATTTTTGATATAGCCATTCGCCTTCAGGCGGCTGTATATCAGGCTCGACAGTTCACGGTTTTCATCACTGTGCGTGGAGTGATAGTTATCATAGCTGATAGCGAAACCGGCGAAATCCTGTTGGTGCTCCTGACTCATTTCGGCAATCATCTGCTCCGGTTCGATACCCAGTTGCTGAGCTTTCAGCATGATTGGGGTGCCGTGAGCATCATCTGCACAGATAAAATGAACCTGGTTGCCGCGCATTCGCTGGAAACGGACCCAGATGTCTGCCTGGATGTGCTCGAGCATGTGGCCGAGATGAATTGAACCGTTAGCGTATGGTAGCGCGCACGTCACCAATATTTTTTTCGCGACTTGAGCCATAGTGGGAAATTGCTTTCTTTATGTCGATTAAAGGGTCTTTGATGTTAACCGATAAGCCGGTTTGTCGCTAGGGTAAGGCAGCAGGCATCTTGCCTTAAGTCATAACGGGTCCGTTTTCGCCCATTTTCAGTCTATTTGGTTATTAACCCTGTCGGTAATGTGGCCTGAGCCGATTTTCTCTCTATTCGGCCCACACAGGGGCTGACGAGTTCTGGTACACTATTGATATTATCCATAGGTTAATAACGATAAATTCAAGGAGCCGGGATGAGCCCAAAATCCCCCGAGCAGACCACCGCGGACCTGCTGCAATCAGAAATTTCAAAAATACTGACAGCCTTTACCCATCCAACCTTGCAAAAGGATCTCGGTGCGCTGCGCGCCATTCATCACTGCGCCTTATTGGACAATGTGCTCCACATTGAGCTGGTGATGCCTTTCGCTTGGCAGTTTGGTTTTGATGTGTTGAAAGAGACGGTCAGCAATGAGTTGCTGGCGGTGACGGGCGCTAAAGCTATTGACTGGAAGTTGTCCCACAATATCACCACGCTAAAACGCGCCAATGACCAGCCGGGCATCAAAGGGGTGCGCAATATTCTGGCAGTCAGCTCCGGTAAAGGTGGCGTGGGCAAATCGAGCACGGCGGTTAATCTGGCGTTGGCATTGGCGGAAGAGGGGGCGAAAGTCGGTATTCTAGATGCTGACATCTATGGCCCTTCCATCCCGAACATGCTCGGCACCATGAATCAGCGCCCCACCTCACCTGATGGTAAGCATATGGCCCCGATTATCGCCCACGGCTTGGCGACGAACTCCATCGGCTATCTGGTGACTGACGAGAATGCCATGGTGTGGCGCGGCCCAATGGCCAGTAAGGCATTGATGCAGATGTTGCAAGATACGTTATGGCCGGATCTGGATTATCTGGTGATTGATATGCCACCGGGCACGGGTGATATCCAACTGACACTGTCGCAAAATATTCCGGTAACGGGCGCGCTGGTGGTGACCACCCCACAAGACATCGCCCTGATAGATGCCATGAAAGGCATTGTGATGTTCGAGAAGGTGCATGTGCCGGTGCTGGGTATCGTTGAAAATATGAGTATGCATATTTGCAGCAATTGCGGCCATCTGGAGCCTATTTTCGGTACTGGCGGTGCTGAAAAACTGGCGCAGAAATACCATTGCAAACTGTTGGGCCAGATCCCACTGCATATCTCACTGCGCGAAGACCTTGATCGCGGCGAACCGACAGTCGTGAGTCATCCTGATAGTGAATTTGCGGACATCTATCGCCAGTTGGCATCCAATGTGGCCGCTGAAATGTACTGGCAAGGCGAAGCCATCCCAACAGAGATCTCATTCCGCGCAGTCTAAGCGCGTTTTGACTGATATACCGACGTTATTGAAATTACAGCAGCCAACACCGCTGTAATTTCAAGTACGCAGGGTCATTACCCAAAGAAATTGGAATTACAGGTAGGCGGCAAACGAATAAACCCCGATGAGCTGACACAGGTCAGTGATTCGGGTGAGCGAGAGCAGCCAACACCGCTGTAATTTCAAGTACGCAGGGTATAGGGCTGGCATCGAACCGGCTAACTCCTTATAATTGGCGCGCCCGAAGCACCTCGCGTGCTTCGTCTCCCCTCACACTTCGTAATCAGGTCTTTAATTTTATGACTGACAAAGCACACCAGTGCGTCATTATTGGGATAGCCGGTGCCTCTGCCTCCGGAAAAAGTCTTATCGCCAGCACTTTGTATCGTGAATTACGCGATCAGGTCGGTGACCAACATATTGGTGTCATCCCCGAAGATGGTTATTACAAAGATCAGAGTCATTTGTCGATGGAAGAGCGGGTCAAAACTAACTATGACCACCCCAGCGCTATGGACCACAACTTATTGCTGGAACACTTGCAATCGTTAAAAGCGGGTAAGTCTGTTGAACTGCCGCTTTACAGCTACACAGAGCACACTCGTAAAAAAGAGACCGTCCATTTAGAACCGAAGAAAGTCATTATTCTGGAAGGGATTTTGTTGTTGACTGATCTCCGTCTGCGCCAGGAGATGAACTTCTCAATCTTTGTCGATACCCCACTGGATATCTGTCTGATGCGCCGCATGAAGCGTGATGTTAATGAGCGTGGCCGCTCGATGGATTCCGTCATGGCTCAATACCAGAAAACTGTGCGCCCAATGTTTCTGCAATTTATAGAACCTTCCAAACAATACGCTGACATTATTGTTCCGCGCGGTGGCAAGAACCGAATTGCGATCGATATTCTAAAAGCGAAAATCAGTCAGTTCTTTGAGTAATGTTCGTCTGGACCTTTGCTGCTTAGTATGGCAGCTTTCGTAGTCTGTAAGTTGTAACATGTGAATTTTGATGGGGATTTTAGCAATGAGACTGTGCGATCGTGACATAGAAGCCTGGCTGGACAGCGGTAAATTAGGGATTGATCCTCGCCCACCAGTAGAACGTATCAATGGTGCCACGGTCGATGTTCGCTTAGGGAATCAGTTTCGTGTTTTCACCGGTCACACGGCGGCATTTATTGACTTAAGCGGCCCGAAAGATGAAGTCAGTGCCGCGCTGGAACGGGTGATGAGTGATGAGATTAATCTGCCAGAAGGGGAGGCATTCTTCTTGCATCCGGGAGAGTTGGCGCTGGCGGTGACATTAGAGTCAGTGACTATCCCCGATGATCTGGTAGGCTGGCTTGATGGTCGCTCCTCATTGGCCCGCCTTGGGTTGATGGTGCATGTGACCGCACACCGCATTGATCCCGGTTGGCAGGGCAAGATCGTGCTGGAGTTCTATAATTCAGGTAAGTTGCCGTTGGCGCTGCGCCCAGGGATGCTTATTGGCGCACTGAGTTTCGAACCCCTCTCCGGCCCGGCCGCCCGCCCTTACAATAGCCGTCAGGATGCAAAATATCGTGGGCAACAGGGTGCTGTGGCCAGTAGGATAGATAAAGACTAGCCATTTTTTCGCTGAAATTTCAGCCTGTTTAGACTTTTTAGCTTGTTTAGACAAGAGGATGTCATGAGACGATTACTGACGACGTTAATTATTCTGCTGGTTGTCATCGTGGCAGGAATGAGCGCATTAGTATTGCTGGTAAATCCTAATGACTTCCGTGCTTATATGGTCAAACAGGTTGAGAAGAAAAGTGGCTATCATCTGCAATTGGAAGGTGACCTACGCTGGCATGTTTGGCCGCAACTGAGCATTATTGTTGGCCGAACGGCACTGACCGCACCGGGTGCGACAGCACCTATTGTCAGTGCTGAAAACATGCGGCTTGATGTCAAATTGTGGCCACTGCTGTCACATCAACTTGATGTCAAACAGGTGATGCTGAAAGGGGCGGTTGTCCGCTTAACGCCAGACAGCGAAGCCCAGCAGCAGCCGGGCGCACCGGTTGCGCCCTCCGGCAGTGCACCCATCAATGAACACCGAGCTTGGAAGCTCGATATCAATAAAGTCCAAATAGCCGATAGTCTGCTCATTTGGCAGCGAACAGATAATGATCAGGTCAATGTCCGCGATCTCAATCTTGAACTTAAACAAGATGATCAGCGCCAAGTGCATATCACTCTCTCCAGCCGCGTTAATCGTAATCAGCGGGATGTCACTTTCTCCATGGTGGCGGATGCAGATATGCGTCACTACCCGCAGCAATATAGCGCCAATATCAGCCAATTTACCTATAAATTGGAAGGGGCGGATGTGCCTGTCGGCGGCGTGAGTGGCGAGGGGACACTACAAGCCAGCTATCAAAGTGATATTCAGCAATTACTGCTAAATCAGCTAAGTTTCTCTGCTAATAACAACCAGTTGACGGGAAGTGCCAAAGCCACACTGGGTGACGTCCCCGATTATGCTATCAATCTTGCTGCCGATAATCTCAATCTAGACACCATCTTTGGTTGGCAACCGAAAAACGCCGCAGTCAGCAAAGATGCTAGCAAGCAGTCCGCCGTGACAGCTCCGGTGATTGCGATTCAGGCTGATGAGGATGTCGGGCAGGATTTGCAGGCGTTACGTGACTTTACCGCACAAATTTCGCTTACGGCGAATAATCTGGTCTATCGCGAAATTGCCGTCAAGCAATTGAATCTGCAAGGGGCAAATCAGCGCGGTGACGTGCAGATTAGCCGATTGACCGGCAGTGGATTGGGCGGTGATTTCTCACTGCCGGGATCACTGGATGTGACGGGTAAAAAGGTACTTGCTAGCATTAATCCCGTGATCAATCACATGGAACTGGGGCCAGTATTACAGGCGGCGGGTTTACCTATGGTCATGACAGGGAAATTCTCCCTACAAGCGCAATTGTCGGGTGATGGCCTCAATGTTGAGTCATTCAACCGCCGCTGGAGAGGGGATGCGCAGTTCAGCATGAACAATGCACGACTGGAGGGGCTGAATATCCAGCAGCTTATTCAGCAAGCGGTCACCCGCAGCTCCAGTGATGTTAAAGGCCAAGACCGTTATGAGCGCTACACTGAGGTTAAACAGCTACAAGCGAATCTGGCTCTCAATCGTGGGGCGATGAAAGTGAGTAATCTCATCGCGGATTCTGAGTTAATCGCCATTAAAGGTAGCGGGACACTTAATTTGCCGGCACAACAATGTGATATGAATCTGGCAGTGCGAGTAATGCAAGGCTGGAGTGGGCAAGATAACTTGGTCAGGCTATTACAAAATACCGATATTCCGCTGCGAATTTATGGGCCATGGACTCAGCTCAATTATCAATTGAATGTTGAGCAACTGTTGCGGGGTGAACTACAGCAGCGCGCTAAAAAAGCACTCAACGACTGGGCGGAACGTAATCAGCAGAGTCGTGGCAGTAAAGATCTTAAAAAGCTGATCGATAAGCTCTAAGGCGTGAGCCGTCTCCGATAGGCATCGCGGCTCATCGGAGACGAGCGCTTTTGTTCTATTTCTAGTTGTTATCTCTCTGTTGTACTCTTGTTCACCAATCTCGTTGTTCTAAACATAAAATTCTCTCTTCTGCTCACAATCTGATATTTGTTTCTAAAATCTCTGCGAATAATTGATAGATGTCATAAACTCGCCCATGGACTTTGGGCAGAGTGCAGAGCTATTTCTGCGTTTTAACAATAATAATGACTTATACCTAAAGTAATTGGCGTATCGCGAACAATATTGCAGCGCCAAAAATGCAGGGTATACACAGCAACAGGCGAGTATTCGGGAAGAGGGATTATATGTTAGATCTTTTGATTGGGGTTGTCGTGGCCATCGGTGTAGGCCGCTATATCATTAAAGGCTATTCAGCAACAGGTGTGCTGATGGTCGGTGGCTTACTGCTATTAATTATCAGCGCCCTAATGGGCAAAAACGTACTACCTGCCAGTGCAACTTCCACGGGGTGGCGTGCGACGGATATCGTCGAGTATGTCAAAATCCTGCTGATGAGCCGGGGTGGTGATCTCGGCATGATGATCATGATGTTATGTGGCTTTGCCGCTTATATGACACATATCGGTGCTAATGATGTGGTGGTCAAAATTGCGTCCAAGCCACTGCAAATGATCAACTCGCCTTATTTACTGATGGTTGCCGCTTATATTGTGGCGTGCTTGATGTCTCTGGCGGTCTCATCCGCAACAGGGTTGGGCGTGCTACTGATGGCGACACTGTTCCCGGTGATGGTCAATGTGGGGATCAGTCGCGGTGCAGCAGCGGCCATTTGCGCCTCTCCGGCCGCCATTATTCTGGCCCCGACATCTGGTGACGTGGTACTGGCGGCGAAAGCCTCTGAAATGCCACTGGTCGATTTCGCTTTTAAAACCACGCTACCTATCTCTATTGCCGCGATTGTCTGTATGGCTATCGCCCACTTCTTCTGGCAGCGCTATCTGGATAATAAAAGTCAGGAAAAGCATGAGATGATGGATGTCAACGAGATCACCACCAACGCGCCTGCTTTTTATGCCATTTTACCCTTCACGCCGATTATTGGCGTGCTGATCTTTGATGGCAAATGGGGGCCAGAGCTGCACATTATCACCGTCTTGGTTATCTGCATGTTGGCTGCCGCAGTGATTGAGTTCATCCGCAGCTTCAGCGCAAAAACCGTATTTACCGGCCTTGAGGTCGCTTACCGTGGTATGGCTGATGCCTTCGCCACGGTCGTGATGCTGTTGGTTGCGGCTGGGGTATTTGCGCAGGGGCTGAGCACCGTTGGTTTTATCAGCGGCTTGATTGGATTGGCCCAATCTTTCGGCACCGGTGGCATTATTATGATGCTGGTACTGGTGACTATTACCATGCTGGCGGCCATGACAACCGGCTCAGGTAACGCGCCGTTTTATGCGTTTGTTGAATTGATCCCGAAACTGGCAGCGCAAATGGGTATCAACCCAGCTTATCTGGTGATTCCGATGCTGCAAGCCTCAAATCTGGGACGCACTTTATCCCCGGTGTCGGGCGTGGTGGTGGCGGTCGCTGGGATGGCAAAAATTTCACCTTTTGAAGTGGTGAAACGCACCTCTGTACCGGTTCTGGTTGGGCTGGTGGTGGTGATTGTGGCAACTGAAATTCTGGTGCCTGTGCACTTATAATATCGGTGCGTTCATCGTATTTACGCTATAAATAAAAAGCTGGGCGGCAATATGAACTGCTACCCGGCTTTTTTGTTATCTAACTATCTAGTTTGTGGGCTTATTCTCGCGCTCAGCCAGTTAGACTTCATAATCAGGATCTGGCACTTTCAGCGGGGTTATTTTCACCTTCAAGATACGGTGGCTGCTCACTTCCAGCGGTTCGAACAGATAGTCACCAATCTTCAATTGTTCGCCCACCTGAGGTATCCGCTGGGTGTACTCCATCAATAATCCGGCCAATGTATGATATTCACGTTTATCATCAATTGGCAGTGGCAGGTAGAGTACCAAATCCTCCAGTGGCATATAGCCATTGGCAATCCAGCAGCCATCCTCGGTTTGCTGGATATCGTGGCGGGCATCCAACTCTTCACCGGCTACCGGTAAATTACCGGCGATCGTCTCCATGACATCAGTCAGGGTCACCACCCCTTCGATGGAGCCGAACTCATCGACCACAAAGGCAAAATGGGTCTGCGCCTGACGAAATTGCTCCAATGCCATCAGCAGTGAAACTTGCTCAGGGAAAATTAATGGCTGACGAATTAGCGCCCGCAAATCGAGTTTTTCACCTGATAACTGCTGCTTCAACAAATCAATGACGTGAATAACACCCAGCGGTTCATCTGTTGAACTATCTTCAGTGACCACAATTCGGGTATGCAGATTTTTCGTCAGGAGCTGAGTCAGCTTTTCCGGTGGATCATTAAGGTCCAGATATTCCACATCATGGCGTGATGTCATGATGCTGCTGACCGTGCGCTGTGCCAGCCCCAAGACCCGCTCGATCATCCGGCGTTCCTGCTCATTGAACACCTCCTGACCCCCACTGCTGCTGTCTGCAATTAGATTCGCGGTGTGGTTATCCAGCTCAGCCTCTTCGTGTTTACCACTGAGCATCCGCAGCACAGCTTCTGCGGTTCTTTCCCGTAGTGGCCGAACAGTTGATAAGAAGCGGCGGCGGTTGAATTGCGAAAACTGATTCAGTGATTCAATGATTACGGAGAAACCAATTGCGGCGTACAGATAGCCTTTCGGAATATGGTAGCCAAAACCTTCAGCCACTAAGCTGAAGCCGATCATTAGCAAGAAACTCAAACAGAGAATGACAATGGTGGGATGGGCATTCACGAAGCGAGTCAATGGCTTGCTGGCTAATAGCATCAAACCAATTGCAATACAGACCGCAGCCATCATCACCGCGAGGTGATCCACCATACCGACGGCGGTAATCACAGAGTCGAGTGAGAATATGGCATCCAACACCACAATCTGCGCCACAACAGGCCAGAACCGTGCGCCTTTGCGCTGCTGATTTTGCTGATGATCTTTGCCCTCAAGGCGCTCATTAAGCTCCATGGTGGCTTTGAATAGCAGGAATATCCCCCCGACGAGCATAATCAAGTCACGGGCACTGAATGGATGTCCAGAAAGAGTCACCAGTGGCGCAGTTAATGTGGCTAACCACGAGATGCAGGCCAACAGTACCAAGCGCATCAACAATGCGCACAGTAAACCCGTGACTCTGGCTTTATCTCGTTGATGACGAGGAAGTTTTTCTGCCAAAATGGCAATAAATATCAGGTTATCAATACCTAACACAATTTCGAGCACAACTAGCGTCGCCAGCCCTGCCCAAATAGTAGGATCTGCGATCCATTCCATATTTCCAATTTCACCTTTTATTTCTACGGCTTATGCCGCCAGCATGAATAATGGGCGCTGATAGGCTAAAATTCAACATGCAATCATGTAATAAGCTATGTCATTGACAAATAGCGTGAATAATTAATAAAAATCAAGATAACAACTATCGCTGCAATGGATTGAGAAATAATCAATTTAGTGCAAATAGTATTTTAGCTTTGAATCGAGTCAGTGGGGATATTCTTAAAATGCATTAATGAGTCCTATAAATCGGCAAATTGCTGAGGGTTGGCTTAACAAAATGTTAATGTGGAATATAATAAGCCATTGGACGCTAATTTTTTTGTGGTTAAATCATCACAATGATGCGTTGGTAACACATTGAAATAATATATAAATGTGGAAGTTTTTAGATTTGGAATACAGTCTTGCGCGATGACATTTAGGGTATGACCAGATCGTGTTTGTATCTATTCAAAGGCCCGCGAAACGGCCACCCCAGAAAAGGTATGGTAGATGGAAAAGAAATTGAAGGCTGTGATTCCCGTCGCTGGGCTTGGCACCCGTATGCTGCCAGCGACCAAGGCGATCCCAAAGGAAATGCTGCCGGTGGTCGATAAGCCGCTTATTCAATATATCGTCAAAGAGTGTGTTGCTGCTGGCGTGAAAGAGATTGTGCTGGTCAGCCACTCCTCCAAAAATGCGATAGAAAACCATTTTGACACTTCATTTGAACTGGAAGCGGCGCTGGAATCACGTGTTAAGCGGCAGCTCTTAAAAGAGATTAAGAACATTTGCCCACCTGACGTCACGATCATGCAAGTGCGTCAAGGTCATGCTAAAGGGCTTGGGCATGCGGTCCTCTGTGCGCAACCTATGGTGGGTGATAACCCGTTTATCGTACTGCTGCCGGACGTCTTACTTGATGATTCAACGGCGGATTTATCGAAAGAAAACCTTGCCAGCATGATTCAGCGCTTCGAGGAAACCGGGCGTAGCCAAATCATGGTAGAGCCAGTGCCGAAAGAAGATGTCTCCAAGTACGGTATTGCCGATTGCGGCAATGTGGATTTGGCACCGGGCGAGAGCACCCTGATGACGGCTGTCGTCGAGAAGCCTTCAATGGCTGATGCGCCATCCAACCTTGCGGTGGTTGGGCGCTATGTATTGTCGAAGGATATCTGGCCACTGCTGAAAAAAACGCCACGTGGTGCGGGTGATGAAATTCAGCTTACTGATGCCATCGCGATGCTCATGGAACAAGAGCCAGTCGAAGCTTTCCATATGACAGGTAAATCTCACGATTGCGGCGATAAACTAGGATATATGAAAGCCTTTGTCACTTATGGCGTTCGTCATAATACCGAAGGTGAAAAGTTTACCGCTTGGCTGAAACAGCAAATTGACTAAATTCGGCTTAGTTGCCTAATAGATGAAGATTTTTAAATTCGCCTTAAGAAATCAGTAGGTTAATTATGACCAAATTGAAAGCAGTGATCCCAGTAGCTGGTTTAGGCATGAGAATGCTTCCCGCCACGAAAGCCATTCCAAAAGAAATGCTGCCCATTGTTGATAAGCCATTAATCCAATATGTGGTCAACGAGTGTGTTGCTGCCGGTATTAAAGAGATCATTCTGATCACCCATTCATCAAAGAATGCGGTAGAAAACCATTTCGATACCTCTTATGAATTGGAAGCCATGCTGGAGGCTCGTGTTAAGCGCCAGTTGTTGGACGAAGTACAATCTATCTGCCCGCCGGGTGTGACCATTATGCATATCCGCCAAGGGCATCCTGAAGGTTTGGGCCACGCTGTGTTATGTGCCAAACCACTGGTGGGCGATGCGCCATTTGTGGTGCTACTGCCGGATGTTCTGATTGATGATGCAAAATCAGATCTGACCCGAGATAACCTTGCTCAATTGGTCAAACGCTTCGAAGAGACCGGTCATAGTCAGGTATTGGTGCATTCAGTCGAACCAGAGGCATTATCAAACTACTCTGTCATCTCATGCGAAAAGTCTATTTTGGCCCCTGGCGACAGCAGCCGAATCAAGGCGATGGTTGAGAAGCCACAAAGCCCAGTCGATCTGCAATCAAATCTGTCTGCGGTGGGGCGCTATGTGTTGTCTGCTGACATTTGGCCGCTGTTGGAAAAAACCAAGCCAGGTGCTTGGGGGCGTATCCAACTGACCGACGCCATTGATGATCTGGCGGCAACTCAACCCGTGGAGGCAGTCGCTTTAACCGGCCAATCTTACAACTGCGGTGAAAAACTCGGCTATATGCAGGCTTATGTTGCCTATGGCTTACGGCATCCTCAGCAAGGTGCAGAGTTTAAAGCTTGGCTGAAAGATTTCGTGGCTTAATTCGAGTTTGGTCGTAATGAAAAGCAATCGCGTGATTGCTTTTTTTATGCATATCAGTGAAGTAAAATGATTCATATTCGCTCCATACCTCACAAAGGCAAACGTGTGCGCACAGCAACTGGTCAGTTGTGCTATCTATCGCACCAATCACTACCCAGCGGACATAATCCTGAGTTAACATGTTTCCCACATCAAAAACCTGTTGGCTTCAAGGCCGGTAACAGGTGTCATCCTTCAGACAGGAGTTTTTTTAATGTCCAAACAACAGATTGGCGTTGTCGGTATGGCGGTGATGGGCCGTAACCTCGCGCTCAACATCGAAAGCCGTGGCTATTCCGTCTCTATTTTCAACCGTTCATCAGACAAAACCGACGAAGTGGTTGCTGAGAATCCAGGTAAAAATTTGGTGCCGAGTTACACCGTTGAAGAGTTTGTTGATTCACTGGAAAAACCACGCCGCATCCTGCTGATGGTGAAAGCGGGTGAAGCGACTGATAAGACTATTGCTTCACTGACGCCGCACCTTGATAAAGGTGACATTCTGATTGATGGTGGTAATACTTATTACAAAGATACCATCCGTCGTAATCGCGAACTTTCTGCGCAAGGCTTTAACTTTATCGGAACTGGTGTTTCCGGTGGTGAAGAGGGCGCATTGAAAGGCCCTTCAATTATGCCTGGCGGCCAGAAAGAAGCTTACGAATTGGTAGCACCGATTCTTGAGAAAATTGCGGCCCGTGCAGATGACGGTGAAGCCTGTGTTGCTTATATCGGCTCTGATGGTGCAGGCCATTACGTAAAAATGGTGCACAACGGTATCGAATACGGCGACATGCAGCTGATCGCTGAAGCCTATTCTTTGTTGAAGCAATCTCTGGGCCTGAGCAACGAAGAGCTGGCAAGCACCTTCGCTGAATGGAACAAAGGCGAGCTGAACAGCTACCTGATTGATATCACGAAAGATATCTTTACCAAGAAAGACGAAGCAGGCATCTATCTGGTTGATGTCATTCTGGATGAAGCAGCCAATAAAGGCACCGGTAAATGGACCAGCCAGAGTTCTCTGGACTTAGGTGAGCCACTGACACTGATCACTGAATCTGTGTTTGCCCGCTATTTATCTTCCCTGAAAGATCAGCGTGTTGCGGCATCTAAAGTATTAACCGGTCCTAAAGTGCAGCCTTTTGCAGGCGATAAAGCTGAATTTATCGAAAAAATCCGTCGTGCGTTGTATCTGGGTAAAATCGTCTCTTACGCGCAGGGCTTCTCTCAGTTGAAAGCGGCATCTGACGAAAATAACTGGGATCTGCATTACGGTGAAATCGCTAAAATCTTCCGTGCAGGTTGCATCATCCGTGCTCAGTTCTTGCAAAAAATCACAGATGCTTACGCAGAAAATCCGAAAATCGCTAACCTGCTGTTGGCTCCATACTTCAAGCAAATTGCTGATGAGTACCAGCAAGCGCTGCGTGATGTGGTCTCTTATGCGGTACAAAATGGCATCCCAACCCCAACATTCTCTGCTGCGATTAACTACTACGATAGTTACCGCTCAGCCGTGCTGCCAGCAAACCTGATTCAGGCGCAGCGCGACTATTTCGGTGCGCATACTTATAAGCGTACTGATAAAGAGGGCGTGTTCCATACTGAGTGGATGGAGTAATCCATTTAACGGCTACTGCGCTTTGCCATTCTGGGATTGCGCAGTGCTCGGACAAAAGTACATGTACTTTTGAACGCCTGTAAGGTGGCCCTGTAGGGTGCATCAGATCTGGCGCTTACGGTTTAGCAGCAGATTGGGTTATCCAATAAAAAACGCCTCCAGTGATAAGCCGGAGGCGTTTTTTTGTCAGCAGGAGAGCAATCAGTAATTACTTCTCGTGGCGTTCCCGCAGGCGGCCAATGACTTTGCTCAGATCCAAATCTTGATCCTGCAATAGCACCATGAGGTGGTACATCAAATCTGATGCTTCATTAGTCAGCTCTTCACGGTCATTTACCGTCGCGGCGAGGGCAGTTTCTACCCCTTCTTCCCCCACTTTCTGGGCAATACGCTTAGTCCCGCTGGCATAGAGTTTTGCAGTATAAGAACTGTCGGGATCGGCTGACTTACGTGATGCGAGTAGCTGCTCCAACTGATACAGGAAACTCCAGTCGCTGGCCGCAGGGGCGAAGCAACTGTTATTGCCTAAATGACAGGTTGGGCCGATAGGATTGACCAGAATCAGCAGGGTGTCATTGTCACAATCAGGGTAGATACTCACCACATTCAGAAAATGGCCGGAGCTTTCGCCTTTGGTCCATAAACGCTGTTTAGTCCGGGAGAAAAAGGTCACTTTGCCCGAGTCTTCCGTTACTGACAGCGCCTCGCGATTCAT
The DNA here is from genome assembly GCF_013282725.1 of Yersinia mollaretii ATCC 43969. Lineage (NCBI taxonomy): Bacteria > Pseudomonadati > Pseudomonadota > Gammaproteobacteria > Enterobacterales > Yersiniaceae > Yersinia > Yersinia mollaretii. The sequence goes on from NZ_CP054043.1 coordinate 2,943,821, forward strand.
ATACCCCATCATCAGAACTTCACCTGATACGGCATGTTGAACGATGGCAGGCATTAGATTGTCGACTTTTTGCCAATCCAGTTGGTTAATTTGTTGTTCGCTTAACACACTCTTATCTCCACGCCTTGTTCAGACAAATACTTTTTCAATTCGCCGATGTTAATGATTTGCTTATGGAACACTGAAGCTGCCAAGGCACCGTCTACATCGGTATCGCGGAAGGCTTCGAGGAAGTGCTCCGGTGTACCGGCACCGCCAGAGGCGATTAACGGCACATGGCAGATAGCCCGCATCTGTTTCAGTTGACGCAAATCATAGCCGTTACGCACGCCATCTTGATTCATCATATTCAGCACAATCTCACCGGCTCCGCGCAACTGGACTTCTTTGATCCAATCCTCGGTCTGCCAAGTGGTGGCTTTGGTCCGCTTTTCATCGCCGGTGAATTGATAAACCTGATAACTGCCACTTTCTGCATCATACCAAGTATCAATACCCACCACGATGCATTGTACGCCATAGCGGTCAGCCAGTCGGGTAATTAAGGTCGGATCAGCCAGCGCGGGTGAGTTGATAGAGATTTTATCTGCGCCGAAGGTCAAGATTTGGGCCGCGTCTTCCACGCTTTTAATACCGCCTGCGACACAAAACGGGATGTCGATCACTTCCGCGACCCGTGATACCCAGCTTTTATCGACAACACGGCCATCGGAGGAGGCGGTGATATCGTAAAATACCAGCTCATCAGCGCCTTCTTGTGCGTAGCGCTGCGCCAAAGGCACAATATCACCAATAATTTCATGGTTACGGAACTGGACGCCTTTGACCACCTGACCATCTTTCACATCCAGACAGGGAATTATACGTTTTGCCAGCATGCGATCGCCTCCTTCACGTTAAATTTGCCGTCCAGTAGCGCACGACCCACAATCACCCCTTGTACACCGCTGCCGCGTAGACGGGCGATATCATCCAGACAACCGATGCCGCCAGAGGCTTGGAACGCCACTTGCGGGTAACGCTGGCAAACTTCCTGATACAGCTCAACATTGGAGCCATTCAGGGTGCCATCGCGGGAGATATCTGTGCACAGCACATGTTTTAGGCCGAAAGGCAGGTACTGCTCGACGATCTGCTCCAACGTGGCATCGGAGTTTTCCTGCCAACCGCTGATGGCAACTTGTTTGCGCCCCGCCTCATTGATGCGCACATCCAGCGCCAAAACAATCGCCTCGGGGCCGTAACGCTCAAACCACTGCTGCACCATTTCCGGCTGCTTAACGGCGGTTGAACCGACCACCACTCGCGTCGCACCCGCTTCCAATAGCGCGACCACATCCTGCTCATTGCGGATGCCGCCACCCACTTGCACGGGCACATCGACACCGGCCAATAGCTCTCGCAATAATGGGATCTGGCGGGCAGCCGGATCTTTGGCCCCCGTGAGGTCAACCAAGTGCAAGACCTGAGCGCCTTGCTGCTGATAATCCTGTAAACGTGGCAGCGGGTGATTGCCATAATCACGTTGCTGACCGTAATCGCCCTGATGCAAACGCACCACCTTACCTTCGATCAAATCCAAAGCGGGAATAATCATGGTGTTTACATCTCCAGAAAGTTTTTCAGCAATTGGGCTCCCGCCGCGCCGGAACGTTCCGGATGAAACTGCACGCCAAAGAAGTTGTCTTTTTCGACTGCGGCGGTAAACGGCTCGCCGTAATTGGCTTGGGCGATGGTATTTGGGCATATTGGCATTGCATATCCGTGCACAAAGTAGAAATAGGTTCCGTCTGGGATACCACGGAACAGATGATTCCCCGCTTGCGCGGTAATCTGATTCCAGCCCATATGCGGTAGCGGTAAGCCAAAATCGGTCATCTGTTTCACTGGCGCATCAATGATGCCAAGGGTTTTGATGCCACCACTCTCCTCGCTGCTGTTTGCCAGCAACTGCATACCGAGGCAGATACCCAATACCGGTTGAGTACAACTCTTAATCAGTTCGATAAGCTCGCGCTCTTTCAACTGATCCATTGCGGCGTGCGCGGTCCCCACGCCCGGTAGGAACAGTTTATCGGCACGTAGCACGATTTCAGGGTCACGGCTGATAACAGGTGCGTAACCCAATCGCTGCACCGCGTAAGTGACAGAGGAGAGGTTGGCGCAACCGGTATCCAGAATCACTACATTCATCAGAGTACCCCTTTGGAGCTGGGCAAGGTGTTTCCTTCAACGCGGATCGCCTGACGTAGCGTGCGGCCAAACACTTTAAACAGGCTCTCTACCCGGTGGTGATCGTTACGGCCTTTGGTTTTCAGGTGCAATGTGCAGGCCATAGCATAAGAGAGGGAACGGAAGAAATGCTCGACCATCTCGGTGCTCAGATCGCCAACACGCTGATAGTTAAACTCGGCTTTGTATTCGAGGTGCGGGCGGCCGGAAATATCCAGCGCGCAACGTGCCAAACACTCATCCATTGGCAGTACAAATCCGAAACGGCCAATACCACGTTTGTCGCCGAGCGCATTATTAATCGCCTCGCCCAGAGCCAGTGCGGTGTCTTCCACGGTATGGTGGTCATCAATGTAGAGGTCACCGCTGACCTGAATATCCATGCGGAAACCGCCGTGGGTGGCGATTTGATCCAGCATATGGTCGAAGAAACCGACGCCCGTTTTGATCTTGCTACCGCCTTCGCGATCCAGCCAGACATTCACGTCAATCGCTGTCTCTTTGGTGACACGGTTAACGTGAGAGTGGCGATCACGTTGGGTTAACTGTTTAGCAATTTGTGACCAGTTAAGGCCGTCGCGCTGATAACGCAGGCCACCGATACCCATGTTTTGCGCCAGTTGCAGATCAGTTTCACGGTCACCTATTACATAACTGTTGGCGCTGTTCATCACGCCATCTGCCAAATAGCGCTCAACCAAGGCGGTTTTTGGCTTACGGCAAACACAGTTATCTGCGGGTAAGTGAGGGCAAATCAACACCTGCTCAAAATTGATCCCCTGAGAGCTGAAAATCTGCATCATCAGATTGTGCGGCGGATCGAAGGTCTCCTGCGGGAAGCTGTTGGTTCCCAAACCATCTTGGTTAGTGATCATCACCAAACGATAATCTGCTTTTTGCAGTGCCAGTAATGCCGGGATCACTTCTGGCTCTAGTGCCAGTTTATCTAACCGATCAACTTGGTAGTCTTCCGGTGGCTCGGCAATCAGGGTGCCGTCGCGATCAATAAAAAGAAATTTCTGGCTCATATCGTTTCCTTACGGAGGCTGGCGGTATTGGTGTTATTCGGGCTATCAACGCCGGGCAGGGGAGCAAGGGCGGCAATCACTCGCTCACACTCCTGACGGGTGCCAATAGTAATGCGCAGGCAGTTGGATAACCCCGGCTGCTTATTTTGATCACGTAGAATAATGCCTTGATCCCACAACGCTTTGAATACACTGCTGGAGGCCGTGAAGCGAGCCAGTAAATAGTTGCTCTCACTGGAGAATACCTGCTCAACACAGGCGCAGCCATTCAGCGCATTTTGTAGCCACTCACGGTTAGCCCGCACTTCATTCACTCGCTGACGCATTTGCTCAAGCCCTTGCGGGTTAAGGGCTTGTGCGGCGATATCGGCGACTGGCGTAGATAATGGGTAGGGCGCAATCACTTTAAGCAGCAACTGGATAATATCGCTATTGGCTAAGGTAAAGCCACAACGTAAACCGGCCAATGCGAAGGCTTTCGATAAGGTGCGCAAAATCACTAAATTCGGATAATCTTTTAGCCAACTGCTGACACTGGCCTGTGGGCAAAACTCAATATAGGCTTCATCAATGGCGACGATAGCGCGGCCTTGCGCCAGTTCCAGCACTTCGCGCAGGTCAGCCGGATTGATTAAGTTGCCGGTCGGGTTATTCGGGCTGCAAATGTAAATTAGCTTTACCCGATCCAGACTTGCTTTAATTGCCGGTAAATCGAGCTGCCAGTCCGTTTGGGTCTGCACGGTGCGCAGCTCTACACCAAAAGTTTCGGCACTGACGGCATACATGCCATAGGTTGGCGGGCAGAACAGGATGGCATCCTGACCCGGCTCACAGAAGGCGCGGATTAACAGTTCGATACCTTCATCAGCCCCACGGCTCACCAGCACTTGCTCCGTCTCTAAATCGGCATAAGCCGCGTAGCGCTCAATCACCAGCTTCGGCTGGCACTCGGGGTAGCGGTTGAAGGTTTGCGCGGTCAACTGGTATTCGGTCGCCAGTGGATATTCGTTGGCATTGAGCCATACATCGCCATTGCCGCCTAAGCGGCGGGCCGACATATAAGGGGTCAGGGCGCGGATATTGGCGCGGGCCAAATCAGTGATGTTGGCAGATTGACTCATGCTTGCTCCTTATTGGCGGCGGTCAGGGCCGCGACGCGTAGAGTGACGGCATTTTTGTGGGCGGTGAGTTGTTCGGCCTGAGCCAGTGTTTCGATGGTCGATGCCAAGCCTAGCAAGCCTTGCGGGGTTAGTTGCTGAACTGTCATGCGTTTAACAAAATCGGCCAGACCCAGACTGGAATAGGTGGAGGTGTAACCATAAGTTGGTAACACATGATTAGTCCCGGAGGCGTAATCACCGGCGGATTCCGGCGACCAGTCCCCCATAAAGACTGAACCAGCATTATCGATTTGGTCGATAATTTCTTCCGGCTGACGTATTTGCAGAATCAAGTGCTCTGGGCCGTATGCATTGCTGATATCAATGCATTGCTGCAAATCTTTGGTGATAATCAAGCGGCTACTTTCCAATGCCTGGCGGGCAATATCGGCGCGCGACAACAGCTTAAGCTGCTGCTCAACTTCCACTGCCACGGCTTGCGCGATGGCGGCATCTGGCGTCAGCAACACCACTTGCGAATCCGGCCCGTGTTCGGCCTGAGACAGTAAATCAGAGGCGATAAACGCCGGTGTTGCGCCGCTGTCGGCGATCACCAACACTTCTGACGGGCCAGCAGGCATGTCAATGGCGGCACCATCAAGGCGCTGGCTGACCTGACGTTTCGCTTCGGTCACATAAGCATTGCCCGGCCCGAAGATTTTATTTACTTTCGGCACAGACTCACTGCCGAAGGCCATCGCGGCAATGGCTTGCGCCCCGCCAATCTGGAACACTTCCTTAATCCCGCACAACTGCGCGGCATACAGAATTTCATCGGCAATCGGCGGCGGTGAACATAAAATGACGCGCTGACAACCCGCAATACGCGCTGGGGTGCCGAGCATCAGCACAGTAGAGAGTAGTGGGGCGGAGCCACCGGGAATATACAAGCCGACGGAGGCAATCGGGCGAGTGATCTGCTGGCAACGCACGCCCGGCTGAGTTTCAACATCCACCACCGGCATTTTCTGCGCATTGTGAAAGATTTCAATATTACGTACCGCTTGCGCCATGGCCTGCTTGATATCATCACTCAAACGCGTAGCGGCAGCGACTATCTCTTCGGCACTGACGCGAATATCGGCAATTTGTACGGCATCAAAGCGCTGGCTGAAATCACGTAAGGCACTGTCGCCCTCGGCTTTTACCCGATCAAGGATTTCGCTGACCGCTGCCGTAATCCGGCCCGATGCATTAATGGCCGGGCGGCTCAGCAGCGATTTTTGCTGCTCTTCACTGCATTGCTGCCAGTCGATTAAGGTATTGAAATTCGTCGGCTGCATCAGTTACTCCATCATTTTTTCAATCGGTAATACCAGAATGGAGCTGGCACCCAGCGCCTTCAGTTTTTCCATGGTTTCCCAGAACAGAGTTTCGCTACTCACCATGTGCATCGCGACGCGGCTCTTATCGCCAGCCAGTGGCAGAATGGTAGGGCGCTCGGCACCCGGCAGCAGGGTAATGATTTCGTCCAGACGTTCGCTCGGTGCGTGCATCATGATGTATTTGGATTCACGCGCCTGAATCACGCCTTGAATACGGGTCATCAGACGGTCAATAAGTTCTTGTTTCTCAGCAGGCATTTCGCCATCACGTTGGATCAGGCAGGCTTTCGAGCGGTAAATCACTTCAACTTCGCGCAGGCCGTTGGCTTCCAGCGTGGCACCGGTTGAAACCAAATCACAGATGACATCGGCTAAGCCCGCACGCGGCGCTACTTCAACTGAGCCGTTCAGCAAACAAGATTTAAAGCTAACACCTTGTTTGTCGAGGTACTGTTTTAAGATGTGGGGGTAAGAGGTGGCGATACGTTTATTTTGCAGGCATTGCGGGCCGGTGTACTCCGTATCCAGTGAGGCCGCCAGTGACAGGCGGCAGCCACCGAAATCGAGACGGCGTAAGGTGAAGTAACGTGGGTCTTCGCCCTGAGCGCGGCGGCTTAGCAACTCCTCTTCCAGCACATTTTCGCCGATAATGCCCAGATCAACCACTCCATCCATCACCAGTCCCGGGATATCGTCATCACGTACGCGCAGAATGTCGATTGGCATGTTTTCTGCGAAAGCGATCAGTCGCTGTTGCTGCAAATTGATTTTAATCCCGCAGCGTGACAGCAATTCATGGCAATCGTCACTCAGGCGGCCTGATTTCTGCATTGCGATACGTAAGCGTGTTTTATCCAGCATGGTAATCCTCTTAATCTATCAATATCTAATTTATAAAATGGTGGGCAACAAAAAAGCCCTCGGAAGATAATCTTCCGAGGGCTTTCTCTATTGCGTTCTACCGCCACCTGGAAGATTCGTTAACCGTCTTCCAGCACACATCGGCCTGCAAGACTAGTCAGGATGATGGTGATGATGGTGATTAAATTGAACGCGATTCATTATAATTTCTCTATGTGGGCTTTTTGAGGAAATCAAAATAGCCATAATTGGAACGTGCCATAATTTCTGTCAATCAACGTAAACCATCTGGCGGCAGTGGTGCAACCTTTTTTTCACCCGATGAGGTGATTTCAAGGTGGCAGGCCGCGACTGATCTGCCGCTAATCGTTTTCTTTATGGCGGTTATGACTCTATTTTATGTCAGTTTAAGCACAAAATTGTTACGCATTGCCATTACGCCGATGAATGACATGAACGTCATAATACGCTCAACATAATTGTTAGCGACAGCCAACTGGCGTAGGTTATCAGTATAGTATTTGTTATCGGTATGAATTATCAGCATGAGTTATCGGTATGAACCGGTGGAGAGCCATTAAAATGAAAAAAGTCGCCATTATTGGATTGGGCTGGTTGGGAATGCCGTTAGCGCAATCATTGATCCGTCGCGGAGTACAAGTGGTTGGCAGCAAGACCACACCGGATGGCGTCGAAGCCGCCAGAATGAGCGGAATTGATTGCTACCCATTACAACTGACACCGGAACTGATTTGCGAGCCGGATGATTTAGCGCAACTGATGACAGTTGATGCCTTGGTCATTACCTTACCCGCCAGCCGGACTACGGAAGGGGGCGGGGATTATTTTCAGGCGGTACAAATGGTGGTTGATAGCGCACTGGCTTTTGGTGTGCCGCGCATTATTTTTACCAGCTCCACCTCGGTGTATGGCGAAACCCGTGGTCGAATCAAAGAGAGTTCACCACTGCAACCGGTGACCACTGCCGGAAAAACGCTCATGGAACTCGAACTTTGGCTACATAAACTGCCCAATACCTCGGTGGATATTTTGCGCCTTGCCGGGTTGGTGGGGGCGGATCGCCACCCTGGGCGCTTTTTGGCGGGTAAAACCAATGTGAAAGGCGGTTCACTGGGGGTTAATTTGGTGCACCAAGAAGATGTGATCTCAGCCATTGAACTGTTGCTCAATTTGCCCAGAGGCGGCCATATTTACAATCTGTGCGCACCGCTTCACCCGAGCAAACGCGACTTCTATCCCGCCAGTGCACGGGCGTTACAGCTCACACCACCGGAGTTTGCCGTGGAGGATATTGAGGAGCCTGCACGTGAGATTGATGGCAGTAAGATTTGCAGCGAATTGGGGTTTGAGTATCAGTACCCTGATCCCGCAAGAATGCCTTTGAGCTGAAAATATACGGCTACTGCGCGTCGTCATACTGAGATTGTGCAGTGCTCGTACTCCTCACGTACTACGTGTACGTTCCGGGTACTGCGCGCTGTACGCACTCAGTCTGACTTAGCTCGTTACGCCTAGAATGGATGGGAACTTAAAACATTCAAAATAAGAATCAAATAAATGGGAGCATCCCATCACCGTTTCTGATGAATATAGGTCAGTGCCAATGCCATCGCCAGCACCAGCCCTTTGATGATGTCCATTGCATAGTAGGGCACAGATAACATCACCAGCCCATTTTGCAATACGCCGAGGATCACCGCGCCAATCAAGGTGCCGAAGGCATTGGGTTTGCCTGAACCCGCCAGCGAGAAACCAATATAGGCGGCTGCCACGGCATCCATCAGATAACCGCCACCGGCGTTCACTTGTGATGAACCAATGCGTGATGCCAGTAAAATCCCGCCCAGTGCCGCTAATAGTGATGAAAGCACATAGGCCAGCACCCGATAGCGCACCGTGCGGATACCCGCCAGCCGTGCGGCTTCTGGATTACCGCCGATGGCATACATCCGGCGGCCATGTTTGGTCAGCGACAAATACAACTGCACCACAATGGTGACCGCCAACATAATCAGCACGATAACCGGGACTTGTCCCAACGCTGAAAACATCTCAGGGATGACGCCCTCCGCCATATCGCCGCTTGGCAGCAACATATTCTGTGTAATCGAGCCGCCGTAGCTGTAGGTCATTGCCACACCTTGGATTACAAACAGACTGGCGAGGGTTGCCAGCATGTCGGGGATCTTCAGCACCACAATCAGGAACGCATTAAACAATCCGACCAGCGTACAAATCAGCAAGGTGAGAATGATCGCGCCTGTGGTGCCAAAGCCGTACCAGACAAACAGTGACACCACGATGGCGTTAGCCAATGACGCGGTGGAGCCGACTGACAGGTCAAACCCGCCAATCGACAGCGAAATCGACACCCCGATGGCGATCACCGTCACGATGGCAATCGATCGCAAAATATTGATGATATTGTTCGGATCGAGGAAGTTTTCCGATGCCAGACCAAATAACGCGATGAGCGCCACAACGGTGAGCAACATCCCCCATTTGTAGAGAAAATCAAATAGCTGGTGACGCCATGGCTGTGCGTCTGGTAGGGGCAGTTCTTTGCTCACTCTGGGACTCCTCCCGTTGAAAATAGTAATAATGTCTCTTCATCGACCTCTGCGGCGTTCAGTTCGGCGACAATGCGACCATCCCACAACACACAGATACGATCACATAAACCAACCAATTCTGAGAATTCACCGGAGGCATAGATAATGCCTTTGCCCTGCTGCGCCAATCCATCAATCAGATGGAACAGATCCTGCTTGGCTTTGATGTCCACCCCTTTGGTCGGCTCATCAAAAATCAGTACTTGCGCATCCCCCCGTAACCACTTGCCGATAGCCACTTTTTGCTGATTTCCGCCGGAGAGGCGAGCCAGTTTTTGCTGTGGTGAAGCGGTTCGCACCCCAAGGCGCTGGATCAGCTCTTTGGCCCAACGCAACTCTTGGCGACGGCTAAAAATACTCCAGCGGGAAAAACTGTCATCGGCGGCGACACTCAGGTTCATTGGAATACCCTCGTGGATAAAAATACCCTCTTTGCGCCGCTCTTCTGGTACCAGCGCCAATCCTTGCGCCACGGATTGGTCAGGTGAGCGCGGTTTCCATGCTTTACCCCGCAATTCGCCGCGATCAACACGGCTAGGAGTGGCACCAAACAAGGCTTTGCACAATTCGGTTTTGCCGGCACCGGCTAAGCCAGCGATGCCCAAAATCTCTCCCTCATGCAGTGTCAGTGAGATATCACGCAGTTTGTGCTGGTCATGCAACCCACTGACAGATAAAAGGATCTTCTCGCTGATAATGGCTCGTCGCGGCGGGAAAATATCATCCAAGGTGTGGCCGAGCATCTTTTCCACAATCTGCTCGCCACTTAAATCCCCCATCAGATCATGGCTAACGCGGCGGCCATCACGTAATACGGTCAATTGATCGCAGATTTCACGTAATTCATGGATGCGGTGCGAGATGAAAACGATGGCCATTCCTTCCGACTGCAAACGGCGCACCACACGAAACAGCCGCGCGCTCTCCTCTTGATCCAGTGGTGCAGTGGGTTCATCCAGAATCAGAAAGCGGCATTGGTGGGAAAGGGCGCGTGCCAGCAGCACCTGCTGTTTCTCTGCCAGCGTGCATGACTCCAAGCGCTGACGCACATTCAACTTAAGATCGAGCTGCCCAAGGAGGGCTTCCGCCTGACGGTAAAGCTGCGGCCAGTTAAACAGATGACCCCGCTCGGCGAGGGTATCCAGCATAATATTTTCCGCCACAGAGAGGGTAGGGATCAGCGCCACATCAACCTCTTGCTGAACCACATGGATGCCGTGCTGCTTTGCCTGCCGGGGGGAGTGAATGTCTATCTGCTGACCATCAATATAGATCTCGCCGCGATAGTGGCTGTGAGCGCCGGAAAGAATCGCCATCAGGGTCGATTTTCCTGCGCCATTGGCACCGACTAGCGCATGGGTAGAACCACCTTCCAGTGTAAAATCAACTTGTTGCAGAGCATGGAATCCAGAAAACGAGATAGAGATATTCCGCATCTCAAGGCGGGAGGAGGTGATGCTGGACATAAATTTCTGCAACTGCCCTATAAAGTATTGAGGCGGCCTACCCCTTTTGGCTATCTCGGAATAGGCTTATGAATTTTCTCAGGTAAACACGCTGGAGAAACAGCCAGTCAATTATGCTGCTGGCTGATAGCACTCTTTTTTAACACAGTTTTTATTAATCGCAACAAACTAAAATAGTTAAGCTATATCAAAAAATTATTAAACATTACTGGCGTTGCCCTTAAGATGAGAAAAACATTGCTGAGATTGCCATTTAAAAGGAACGCGCCATGAGCACGAATGCCATCCGAGTGCAGGTGGGGCCTGCTAACTATTTCTCTTTTCCGGGTGCTATCGACAAACTGAGTGAGTTTTATCCTCCGGCGGCACTGGATCATGCTTTGTGGATCTACGGCGAGCGCGCATTGGCGGCTGCCAGCGATTATCTGCCCGCCGCGTTTCATGGGGAAAATGCGGTACGTGCTGCATTCTCAACCCATTGCAGTGAATCGACGGTCGCCGATTTGGTGCAACAAGCGGGCAGTGATCGGCAGGTGGTGATTGGTATTGGTGGTGGGGCGGCATTGGATACGGCAAAAGTGGTGGCGTGTAAACTGGGCGTACCACTGGTTGCCATCCCCACTATCGCGGCCACTTGCGCGGCCTGGACGCCGCTGTCGGTTTGGTATAACGATGCCGGACAGGCGCTGAATTTTGAAATTTTCAACGACGCCAACCATTTGGTGTTGGTGGAACCGCGCATTATTTTGCAAGCCCCCGTGGCGTATCTGTTGGCGGGTATCGGCGATACGCTAGCGAAATGGTACGAGGCGGTGGTACTTAGCCCGCAACCAGAAACTCTATCTTTGACAGTGCGATTGGGGCTACAGGCGGCACTGGATATCCGCAATGTGCTGCTAAAACAGAGTGAAGCGGCGTTACAGGCAGTGAAGCAAGGTGAACTGACGCAAGATTTTCTGGATATTGTCGATGCCATTATTGCCGGTGGCGGCATGGTCGGTGGGCTGGGTGAGCGCTATACCCGTGTCGCGGCGGCCCATGCGGTGCACAACGGCTTGACGCTGCTCCCACAAACAGAACACTTCCTGCATGGCACCAAAGTCGCTTACGGGATCTTGGTCCAAACCGCACTGTTGGAGCAGGATGAAGCATTGAAATCGCTGATAACGGCCTTTAATAAGTTAGGTCTGCCAACGCATCTGGCCGCTCTGGATGTTGATATCAATGACCGCGAGGGAATTGAGCGCGTCATTGGCCGAATTCTGAAGCCGAGCGAGTCAATTCACTACCTACCCATTGCGCTAAATCCAGACAAACTGTGGGCAGCGATTGAGCGGGTGGAAATGGCCGCTCAACGCACGCACAGCGCGGGAATAGGTGTTTAGATCAATCCACCAGAAGAATATTGTTTCTAACGGTTTAACACCTTGTTTTTTGCCCTCGATTTAGGGCAAAATACGCGCCATGCAATAACCGACGTTTAAACGCGTCGGTTATTTTTTTGCATTCATGTTTTCACAAATCAAGAGGCCGGACAACGATCCGGATAGATAAACAGGTCCGCGAGCGATTATTCACATACGAAAATCGCCGTTATGAGGAAAGAAAGATGGGGCAATTATTTTCATTGGCACCGGTGCCCACCGGTATGCGCTGCACATGCAGCGATTATGGCGCAGCAGGTATGGTAAGTACCCGTTACACCGCTCTGGTTTCCCCACTTACGTATCCCAGGCAGATACGAAGTTTCCCCGTCACCTCTGACCGTTGCACTACACTTGCAAATCGAGTTAAAGGTATGGGGAGGCTGAATCATGACGCATAATGCTACTGTTGAAGTCGGCACCAATCAAACGGGCACCAACAACCGCGTTCAACTCAGAAAAACCCTGACGTTGGTACAAGTGGTGATGATGGGTCTGGCCTATTTGCAGCCGATGACCATTTTCGATACTTTTGGCATTGTATCCGGCCTGACCGATGGTCATGTCGCGACCTCTTACGCCATTGCGTTGATCGCGGTGCTCTTCACGGCTATCAGCTATGGCAAACTGGTTAAGCGCTTCCCGTCTGCGGGTTCGGCTTATACCTATGCCCAGAAATCCATTAGCCCGAACGTCGGTTTTATGGTGGGTTGGTCATCACTGCTGGACTACCTGTTCATGCCGATGATTAACATTCTGTTGGCGAAAATTTACCTTGAAGCCATTTTCCCTGGCGTGCCATCGTGGATTTTTGTTGGCGCACTGGTCACCCTGATGACGCTGTTCAACCTGCGTGGCATCAATGTGGTGGCGAACCTGAACTCCGTCATTGTGGTGGTTCAAGTCGCCATCATGGTGGTCTTTATGGGCCTGCTGATTCATGGCGTCTATCAAGGTGAAGGGGCGGGTACGCTGGTTAGCCCACGTCCGTTCTACTCGGAGAATGCCCATTTGGTGCCGATGATAACCGGGGCCACGATACTCTGCTTCTCATTCCTTGGCTTCGACGGCATCAGTTCGCTGTCTGAAGAGACTCCGAATGCCGGTAAAGTGATCCCGAAAGCGATTTTCCTGACCGCATTAATTGGTGGCGTGATCTTTATTGTCGTCTCTTACTTCTTGCAGCTCTATTTCCCGGACATTTCGCGCTTCACCGATCCTGATGCATCACAGCCGGAAATCATGCTGTTTGTGGCGGGTAAATTCTTCCAGTCAGTGATTCTGTGCTTCTCCTGTGTCACGGTGTTGGCATCCGGTATGGCCGCACACGCGGGGGTTTCACGCCTACTGTATGTGATGGGTCGCGATGGCGTATTCCCAGAAAAAGTATTTGGTTACGTGCATCCGAAGTGGCGCACTCCTGCCATCAACGTACTGTTGGTGGGGGGCGTGGCATTGTCTGCCATCTCCTTTGATCTGGTGACGGCAACCGCATTGATTAACTTCGGTGCGCTGGTCGCCTTTACCTTCGTTAACCTGTCAGTGATTTCGCAGTTCTACATTCGTGAACGCCGCAACCGCACCTTCAGGGATCACTTCAGCTACTTGATTCTGCCGATGATTGGCGCAGGAACCGTGGGTGTGCTGTGGATGAACTTGGAAAGCAGCTCAATGACCTTAGGGCTGGTATGGGGTGCTATCGGCCTGCTTTATATGATCTGGAAAACCCGCGCTTTCCGTCAGGCGTTGCCGCAGTTTAATGGTGAGCTGGCACAGTAACTCGATTTAACATTCTATTGTGACTGATGAGAAGTGTTATTACTGATGAAAACGGAGCCTGATGGCTCCGTTTTTTATGGGATAATCTTCAGTTGCCGAGGTTAACTCACCAAGCCTTTTGCATACTCAAACAGCGCTTTCAGTAGTGCCAATTTCTCTTTATCGTCTTCGTACTGGTTATAGAATTGCTCCAGTTGTAGGACGTAATCTTGCACACGCTCTGGATTGAGTGCTTCACGGCGATGTTCCAACCAGCGTTTCTGTTCACTGTCGGTCAAGGTGTTTGGATAGTTACGGGCGCGGAAACGAAAGAGTAGCGGTTCCAGCCGCGGGTCTTGGAACGTCAGATCCAGTGCTGGCAGGTTTTGCGCCTCAGTCTGCAAAATGATTTTCATGGTGGCGCGATCAGCATCGCTGAAAAAACCGTTATACAGTTGCGCATCCACATCGTCAGAGACAGCAAAGGGTTCAGCTTCGGCAAATAGCGCGACCACTTTTTCGCGCACTTGCGGGTTTTGTCGCAACAGTTGCAGATTTTGCAAGCAGCGTTGGCGGTCGATACCCAGCCGCTCGGCATTTTCTGGCAGCAATGTTTTAGCTGGGGCCAGCACCGGGCATTTATTGATATGCACCAGCTTCAGGGGGATAGCGGCATCCTGAGCACTGAGTTTATCGCGGCGGGTATAGAGACGTTCACGTAGCGTATCGCTATCCAGTTCCAGCAATGGCGACATATCACCCGCCAAATCGCACATGATCACCGCATTTTTATTCTCGGGATGCCATGCCAGTGGCGCGACCCAACTGGTGTTGCCCCGTGCGGCCCCGAACATGCCGGACACATGAACCAGCGGTGTCATCTCTGCGATATCAATCAATGCATTGATTTTATGCTTACTGCGGTGCTGATACAGGTAGTCGAACAGCCGTGGTTGTGCCTGTTTCACCAATTTTGCCATGGCGATGGTGGCGTGCACATCTGACATCGCATCATGGGCGTGAAGATGTTCGACGCCGTTGGCCTTGGTCAGATGCTCCAGTTTGAAACTCGGCAAACCATCTTCATTTTCCGGCCAGATAATGCCCTCCGGACGCAGCGCGTAGCAAGCGCGCATCACATCCAGCAAGTCCCAGCGGGAGTTCCCCCCTTGCCAGCTATAGGCATAGGGGTCATAGAAATTACGGTAGAAAATATTGCGGCTGACTTCATCATCGAAGCGAATATTGTTGTAACCGAGAATGCAGGTGCCGGGTACATTGAATGCCTGATTGATTTGGCGGGCAAATTCAGCTTCATTGACCCCATTGGCTAAGGCGTGTTGCGGGGTGATGCCGGTAATCATCACCGCCTCGGGCTGTGGCAGGTAGTCATCTGCTGGTGCACAGTAAATAACCAGTGGCTCTTCGATAATATTAAAATCTAAATCGGTACGCACCCCGGCAAACTGCGCTGGCCTGTCGAGAGCAGGCCGCTGACCGAAGGTTTCATAATCATGAACGTAAAATGTTGGCTGCTTATTTTTATCTGACATTATTCGGTTTAACCCTTAATTGACTAAGGTCGTGTACTCAGGTCATGCCTTATGAGTGGCCTGTTTGAACCCGCGTCTTTTTGAACAGGGGAACTCAGCGACCCATGACGTTGGGGGTAGAATAACATTTCAGACGGAGAGAGACGCTAATTTTGTCGCAACCATGCAACAATCAATGGGTTGTAAAATGCGCCACTGTTAATTATTGTGCCGGCATTCGCTGAAGTGACTTTTCTCTATCGGCAGATTTATTTTGAAATAATTATATTTCTCTCTAAATATGTCGATCGTAATAATATTTATCTGCCGTTTACTTAGCTATTTATATAATCCGCCTACTAAATAGCATGGTAGGACTCATAGTGAAAACACTTCTGTTAACCGGTGCAACAGGTTTTTTGGGCGGAGCAGTGCTCGAAAAGTTATTGTTGGAAAACTCAGATTTTAATTATTTATTATTAGTTAGGGCCAAGACACCGGAACAGGGATTAACCCGCATTCGAGAAAATCTGGCAAAGTTTTATCTGCCTGCCGGGCGGTTGAATAAAATAACGACGAACCATATTTTATTGGGTGATTTAGCTGAACCCAATAGTTTTATTCATGATCCGCGTATTAACGAGGTGACCCATGTTATTAATTGCGCGGCTGTCGCGTCATTCGGTAATAATCCATTAATCTGGAAAGTGAATGTTGAGGGTACGCTACTCTTTGGCAAAAGAATGGCCGAGGTGGCGGGTTTACAGCGGTTTGTCCATGTTGGGACGGCCATGTCATGCACCCCTGATGCGGATACTGTTGTGAGTGAGCAGGTATTATTAGCGGAAGATGATGCGCATTTAGTGGAGTACACCAAATCTAAATCTGCCATTGAACGCCTGCTGGTGGAACAGTGCCCAAATTTACCCTTAGTATTTGCTCGTCCATCGATTGTTGTTGGGCATACCCGTTTAGGTTGCCAGCCATCGAGCAGTATTTTTTGGGTATTCCGAATGGCGTTAATGCTGCGTAAATTTATGTGCTCATTGGATGACTATATTGACGTCATTCCTGTCGATTATTGTGCTGATGCGTTGCTCTGTATTTTGCAGCACCCAAACTTACCCGACAATATCTATCACATTTCTGCTGGGGAAAAAGAGAGCGTCAGTTTTGCCGAAATTGATCTGGCAATGTCATCAGCGGCGAGGCAGACCCCAATGGGGGCAGATTATCGGCAGGTAGAATATAGTGTGTTGGTACAGATGCGTAATCAACTGAAAGGTATTTTCGGCCCCTGTAATGAGCGGCTCATGTTGAAAGCCATGCGTTTATATGGCTCCTTCGCCATGCTCAATGTACGTTTTAATAATGAACGGCTACTGAGTTTGGGCATGCCACGATCGCCACGCTTCACCGATTATATTGCCTGCTGCGTGGAATCCAGCCACGGAATCACTATTCAGCAGCAAATGGCGGTTGATTTTAAATAAGCTAATTTCCCCGCCAGACTCCCTCTGGCGGGGAAACTCTATTTGACGCCATTTCCCACGACACATTGCCCACGACTTTTGGTTACGGTTAACCTCGTGTCAGCGAGCCATAACTCAGCTAGACTTGGGTTTTGGTATCTTATTGGAAGTAGGTGTGTTGTGCGCCTGAATAAAAAAATCTCGCCACTGGATAACCTGATTTATAGCCATTACCGCATCACTCATGCTTTGCGTATTACGCTGGCATTTATCTTAACGTTTCTGATTATCCGCTTGCTGGCACTCCCGGAAGGGACATGGCCACTGATCACACTGGTCGTGGTGATGGGGCCAATATCTTATTGGGGCAATGTGTTATCGAGGGCGCTACAACGTATTGGCGGCACTGTTTTTGGTGCCATCTCTGGCCTGATAGCCCTCTATCTTGAATCCTACTCCCTGACACTCATGCTGGTTTGGTGCGGGGTCGTGATGTTCCTGTGCGGCTATCTCACCCTAGGAAAGCGGCCTTATATGGCGCTGCTGATCGGGATTACGCTGGCGGTGGTCTGTGGCTCTGCACCGGGGGATATGAACACCGCGCTATGGCGCAGCGGCGATGTGATTTTTGGCTCCTTATTGGCGTTGATTTTTACCAGTGTTTATCCGCAGCGTGCCTTCACCCACTGGCGTATGCAAATGAGTGATAACTTGCGGGCTATCAGCCAGATTTACGCCGCTTATCTGTCGCCAAATGTGGTTGAGCGCCCGCGATTAGAGCCAAAGTTAAAAGCTGCGCTAAATCAGTCAGTGAAGATGCGCACGCTGATTGCCCCCTCGAGCAAAGAATCTCATATCAATAAAGACGTTTTCGAGGCTATTCAGACACTGAGCCGCAATCTGATATGCACCTTGGAGCTGTTGGTGGATGCCTATTGGTCGTCGCGCGAAAGCCATTTTATTATGCTCAACGCCAAAGGTTTACGTAGCACCCAGTTGATGACGATTCGCACGCTGAATACACTCAGTGACAGTCTGCGTGATGGTTCGCCTGCCCGTGAACGGGAGGTCGCGGCGGATTTGAGTGTGATTTCCAGCGAGTTAAAATCACTGATGCTGGCTGTGACGCAGGAGCAGCAGGTAGAAACGCCGATTTATGGCTATGTTTGGTTGAGTCTGGAGTTGACCAAACAGCTTGAGGAATTGGATGATCTGATTAATATGACTCTGCGCAGGTGATCATTCGTGGCGATCAGGCAGATGAAATTTCTGTCTGGCGGGTAAAGCAGGTAAGATAAGCCAATGAATCTTGTCACCGGGTACGGCAAAGCGGTAAGGTGCAGGTAGCCTGGTCACCAGCAATTGAATTTGTGTAAAACTTAAGTGAAGGTGTAAAAATGGATAATGCAATTAAGCCGACTTTCCAGGACGTTTTGGAGTTTGTGCGTATGTTTCGTCGCAAAAACAAGTTGCAGCGTGAAATCGTTGATAACGAAAAGAAAATCCGTGATAACCAAAAACGCGTTCTGTTGCTCGATAACCTGAGTGATTACATCAAACCCGGCATGAGCATTGAAGAGATTCAGGCGATTATCGCTGATATGCGCACGGCTTATGAAGATCGTGTTGATGAATACACCATCAAAAACGCCGATCTCTCTAAAGAGCGCCGCGAGTTGTCGAAAAAACTGAAAGCGATGGGCGAAGTTAAGTAACTTTTACCCAACGCGGGGTGGCTTTGAGGCTATCGAATATTAGGCTGGCATTGATTGCCAGCCTTTTTCTTAGCGGTTTTGACGTAAGAAGCGAAACGCCGGAATATTCACCCCTTTGATAAAGATAAAGGCCAGCAGCAGCGACCCCCAGAGCGCCATAGTGATATAACTACTGACCCCCATGATGTTCAGCCCGCTTTCCAGCATTTGCAGCAGGAACAGTGCCAGCACAATCCCGAAAATCTTACCGAATCCCCCATCAGGATTAACCCCGCCCAACACCGTCGCCAAAATGGTGATCAGCAGCAGTGACTCACCATAGGAGGCTTTGGCCGAGTTCAGTTTAGACATCATCAGCAGTGCGGCGACAGCGCACAGCAGGGATGAGATGACGTAAACCCAAATCAGTGTACGGCGGGTGTTTATGCCAGAGAAAAAGGTCGCTTTCTCATTGGAGCCGGAGAGATAAATTTGGCGGCCCAATGGGGTCTTCGCCAGAATCAGCCAGATAACCAACGCCACTGCGATGAACAGATAGAGCGGCAATGGCACACCGAGAAAATGACTGCGATCCAGAGCCAATACATAGTTTGGGAAGTTAGAGATGGCCGAGCCCTTGGAGATCAGCACGTTCACGCCTTTTAGCAGCGTCATGATGCCGAGTGTCGCCAAAATAGGGGAGACGCGAACAATCGAGATCAGCACACCATTAATCAGCCCCACCACTAAGGCGACCGAGGCACCGGCCAGCAGCATGAGCATCATTGAGCTGAATGTCGGCTCCAGATGAGTACAAACCCACGCCATGACAAGCGCACTGGCATTGGCGGTCGCAATAATGGATAAGTTAATCCCACCCGTCAGCATGGTGATAGCCATAGCCAGCGTTAATACCCCAGCGACAGGAATTTGCGAAGCGATGGATTGGAAGTTGGCCGCCGACCAGAATACCTGTGGGATCAGCAGGCTGAACACCACGCCAACCAGCACCAGCAGTGCGATCAGCCAGCGCTCGGTATGATCACGTTGCGTTGTTTTTGACATGATTATATCCCTACCTTATGACGTTGGCCCCAAGCCGTCACACTGATACTGATGACAATCACCAGACCGATAACCACGGTGTGCCAGTACGACGAAATACCCAGTAAATTCAATCCATTCTGTAATATCGCCAGCAGAATCACCCCCAGTAAAGTCCCCGTGAGGGTGCCACGCCCGCCCACAATACTGGTGCCACCGAGCACCACTGCTGCCAGCACGGTCAGCTCATAACCCAGCAATGAATCCGGCGCGACGGTTAAGACGGTATAGGACTGTACTACGCCGGCGATCCCAGATAAAAAACCCATATAGCCATAGACAAAGAGTTGCAGCTTAAGAATGCTGAACCCCATGCGGGAGGCCGCTTCCTGATTGCCGCCCAATGCATAAATTTGGCGGCCAATACTGGTGCGGGTCATCAGTAGGGCCGTGACGATAATGGTGATCAGGAGTGTCAGAATGGGCAGCGAGAGGCCATAGTCATAGCCATCGGCAGCGGTAAAGGAGAAGATCATTGGCCCATGTTCGAACCACTCAGGGTAGGTATAGAGCCAGACCCCCCGGCTGAGATACAACAGCAAGCCATAGAATATATTCAGCGTAGAAATGGTGATGATGATAGAGGGCACGCGCAGGCGATTAACCAGCAGCGCATTAATCAACCCCAACAATAATCCAATACCGCCTGCTAGCGCGAAAGCCACCGGGAAGTTGCCGCCAAATTTCACAATTAATGTCACCATGACATATTGCGAAATAATGGTCATGGCAGGGAATGAAATATCAATGCCGCCAGAAATTAACACGATAAATAATCCACACGCCAAAATGGTCAACATGGCATAGTTATTGATCAGATCGTAAATATTGGCGAGGGTCAGAAAATCTGGGCTAGTGAAGGCAAGATAAGTCGAAATAATCAAAATAGTGAAGGCCAACATCACTTCATGACGTTTCAGATGTTCTTTATTAAATAAACCGTCATGACTGCGGTTCACTTTATGGGGCACAGATTTATCTACCGCATGGGGATTAGCCATTGACTACCTCCGCGATGGCTGCTTCGCTGCTGTTGCTGGGTAAGAACTCCTGCACCAGTCTCCCGGCCCGCATCACTAAAATTCGGTGGCTGTTAAAGTAAGCCTCATCAATCTCATCGCAAACCATGAATATCGCAATGCCCCGTGCTGCTAGCGCATTGATAATATTATAAATACCCGCTTTATTGGCGATATCGACCCCGACGGTGGGGGAGTCGAGAATCAATATTTGGGGATCAGTGGCGAGCCATTTGGCTATCGCAATCCGCTGCGCATTACCGCCGGATAAGGTATTTACCGGCAAGTCGCTATTGCCGATTTTGATCGACAGGTGCTTCACCATATCTTCGACCAAGGTATCGACCCGCTCAGTGCGCATCAGATGAAAGGCATTTTTCAGCCGATGCAACACGGTGGCGCTGATATTGTCGCGAATAGATTGCGCCATAATCAATCCGGTGCTCATTCTATCTTCCGAAACGTAACCGATACCCGCAGCAATGGCGTCGCGGTTACTGGCAAAATAGACCGGTTTATCATTGATACGAATGGTGCCTGACTCCGGCGTGGTCAAACCGAATAAACTCAGGCAGAGTTCAGTTCGCCCAGAACCCAGCAAGCCCACCAACGAGACAATTTCGCCGGGATGCAGAGTCAGTGAGATATTGTGATACTCGTGGCTGCGGGACAGCTCCTCCACCGCTAACACCGGTGGGCGGGCGGCGTGATAGGGCGGCAGCACCTGAAAATCAAACTTCATGCCGGTCATTAGCCAAGCCAATCTCTGGTTATCCACTTCGGCAGCAGGGTAAGTACCGACCCAATCCCCATCTTTCAGCACCGTAATGCGGTCTGAAATTTCCAGCACTTCACTCAAGCGGTGGCTGACAAAGACCACGCATATATTGCGTGATTTCAGCTCATGCACCACGCGCAGCAAGCCGTTAACCTCTTGTCGCGTCAGAGAGGCGGTGGGTTCATCCATCACAATCAGGCGGGCATCCTGTGCCAGTGCGCGGCAAATGGCGACCAATTGCTTCTGAGCAATGGGTAAATTCTCAACCAATTCATCCAGATCAAGGTGGGCATCAATGCTACTGATCACCTGTTTCGCTGTGGCGCGCATTTGGCGTTTATCCACCCACAGATGATGGTGATAATGGTTCATGGCGATATTCTCAGCCACAGTCAGATTTGGGAAGAGTGACAAATCCTGATAAATCACCTGAATCCCCAGCCGAACCGATTCGATCGGTGTCAGGGTGGCGTAGGTTTTGCCATCAATGGTTATTGCGGCATCCGCATCGGGCTGGTAGACGCCGGAGATAATCTTGATCAGTGTCGATTTACCACAACCGTTCTGCCCCGCGAGGCAATGAACCTCACCCGGTAGCAGGGTCATCGCGACCTTGTTTAGCGCCTTGACGCCATAAAAGGTTTTGCTGATGTTTTCCAGGGTAATAAATGGCTGCATAGATCCTCTGGATACAAATAGATGCTATCTAAACCATAAAAGAGCCAGACAAGAGACTGCGACCATGAAGCTGGAGCAATATCAATTGAAGGGGAAGCGTGCCGTTGGGGTCGTAGCGGCGTAAGCCGCCGGAGTGCCCCTAGGTGCGTTAAACCCTTCTGACTCAGAACTTATCGGCTATTTTTTTCATTAATGGCAGAACCGAACAGGCCATTCGGTTCTGCCATAACGTGGTGAATCAATACAGCGAATCGACGTTATCTTTGGTGACACGCAACACATTGTGGAACTGAATCAGATGCTTATCCTGATCGACTTCCGCTTTACCCACCCCCGGGATCTCCATACCGGTTTCGATTTTCTCGCCTTTCAACACTTTGTCAGCGACGGCGGTCAAGGCATAACCGGCAGAACCTGGGTCATAGGTCACGCCCATCGCAATATCACCGCTTTTCACCAGAGAAGCCGCTTGAGAAGGGATCATCATGCCAAAGACATGCACTTTATCTTTCGCCCGTTTCTCTTTCACGGCACGACCGGCCCCAATCGGGCCTTGTGAACCGAAAGCCACAATCCCTTTCAGGTCACTGTGGGCTTTCATCAAGTCCAGCGTGGTGCGGCGTGAATCATCAATGCTCTCGGCAACTGGCATACGGCTGGTCACTTCGAACATATCGGGGTAGTGCTCTTTCTGATATTTAACAAACAGATCGGCCCACAGATTATGTTGTGGCACGGTCAGGCTACCGACATAAATGACATAGCCGCCTTTGCCCCCCATGGCTTTCGCCATCTCTTCCACGTTATCGGCGGCAAATTTAGCGTTATCAATGATTTCGATATCCCAGTTGGCACTTGGCTGCCCCGGAGATTCATTGGTCAACACCACGATCCCTGCGTCACGGGCTTTCTTGAATACCGGCTCCAGCACATCGGCATCGTTCGGTACAATACTGATAGCACTGACTTTCTTGGCGATTAAGTCCTCGATGATTTTCACTTGTTGTGGGGCATCGGTACTGGAGGGGCCGACCTGATAGGCTTTGATACCCAAGTCTTTACCCGCCCGCTCCACGCCTTCACCCATGCGGTTAAACCACGGCATACCCGCGATTTTCGAGATATTGACCACTTCGACTTCTTGCGCCAGTGCGCTACCCGAGCACGCCATCATGCTAAACAGGCTGGCGGCCAGTAAGGTTTTGACACTCAATTTATTCATCTAATAAGGCTCCCGGAGCAAATGTAGGTTGAGGTTATCGTTATGACCTGCGGTATTGCTGCAATAGTTGGCTTCTGTATTACATGAGTTTTATTTATGTTTTTAAAAAATTGAAGATTTAACAGGCAGCAGATTTTACATCTGCACTACATTTCCTGTTGCTCGACTCTAATCCCCCGATAGCGATTTCCCCCATATCCCTGAATGCTATTTATATGGATTAATTAGCTGCTTTCCCTGTTTGTGACTGAGGTCATGATTCTGGCGGGAAGGGCAAAGAGAATTACATAAAAGTGATGGGCAGGAGGGGAATAACAGGGGTGATTACATGGACATTATGATTCGGATATTTCTCACCCATTTAGCTCGCCATCTGGGACTCAATAGCGGCCAAAGAGATTACCGCACCCCACCGGACACCATGGTCAGCAGGTGCTGGTTTGGGTAGTTTTGGGTGATATTGCGCCGCTGTAGTTGCCAATAAATCTGTTCTACGTCATGGCGTTGGCGGTCTAGTAGCAACCCCACCACACTGCCGCTGTGGGCGACATTCAGCCCGTATAAATCCAGATCTTCCACTAATTCCATCAGCGCCGAAAAATCGGGTTTGACCAGCAAACGCTGGCTGGCTTGTGCGCTGAGGGTGGTGGCTTGGCCCAACAGTGAACAGTCGCGGCGGTCAACGGCTTGGGTAAAGAGTTGCCACGCTTGCGCCAGTGAAGCGGCACTGGTCAGCAGTTCAGCTTGGCGATCACGGCGATGGTAATCCTCGGTATTTAGGATCTGCGGGCTTTCCAGCAGCAAAATATCCACGGCGGGCTGCCAATCATAAGAAATTTGTGTGGCGGCGGTTTGGTGATCAAACAGAGTTAACTGCTGAAACAGTGTGCTGTCAGTGGGTTCGAGGCTGACACACAGTGCCGCGAGGGTGGTCTCATCAAGGGTTTCACCCAAATGACGGGCGGTGGCCAGTGCGGTGGCAGCAATATCTGCGGTGCTGCTCGCCAGCCCTTTTGCCACCGGAATGGTGGAATCAAAATGGATATTAAGGCCACGGGCCAGCTCGGCGGGGTGGTCGAAGTGAGCCAGCACCGCCGCCAACATCTGGCGCATCCGGGGCCGCTCATGGCCGCTGGGTATCCCGTCACTCACCGAGACGGTGCTGAACCAGTTCACCGGGCAGGAGATCAGCTTCTCGCCTCCCAGTATCCAGCCCTGAATTAACTCACCACAGGAGGCAGGGCATCGGGCTTCAGCCATGGCCGAAAACCTGTTGCAGGGCGCTGATCAGCCGCTGATTATCTGCGGCACTTTTGATCGCCACGCGGTAGTGGTCACGGGTCAAACCGGGGTAGTTGGCGCAATGGCGGATCAAAATATGGTACTGCAAGAGCGCCTGTTGTAGGTGGATTTCCGGTGTCAGGCAGCGCAGGAAAATATAGTTAGCCGCCCCTTGCCAGACCTGTAACGCAGGCAGGGTAGACAATTGTTGATATAACCAACGCTGCTGCTGTGCCAGCCATTGATGCGTGGCCTGAATATAGGGTTGGTCATCGAGGATAATCTCGCCCGCCAGCGCCGCGAAGGCATTGATAGTCCAAGGTTCGCGCTGCTGTTTCATCTGGGCGATGGCCGCCTGATCGCCACTGAGTAGATAACCCAAGCGCAGCCCCGGAATGGCGAAAAATTTGGTCAGCGAGCGCAGCACATAGAGACGCGGGAAATCCGCCAGTTGGGGGATCAACCCCGGCGCATCCGGCAGAAAATCGATAAAGGCCTCATCGACAATCAACGCAATGTGATGTTGGTGGCAGCACTGCACAATGGCTTGCAGCAGCGCACTATCAGGCATCAGCCCCGTGGGGTTATTCGGTGTCGCCAGAAACAGGCAGTCAGGGCGTAGCTGTGCCAATCGCGCCAGTAAGCGCTCATCGGGCTGATAGCCCTCCGCTTCACTCAGCGAATAATCATGAATCTGGCAGCCGACCCGTTGCAGGGCGCGGCGATACTCGGCAAAACCCGGTGTCAGCAGCAAGGCACTGCGCGGTTGCAGATACTGCACCACCGCATAAATCAATTCGGTGGCCCCATTGCCCGCCATGATGTTCTCCGGCTGGCAGTGGTGAGCGCGGGCCAGCGCGGCATGGAGCTGGCGATACTCAACATCAGGGTAGCACTCTGCACGGGCTAACTGCGCAACAATGGCGGTTTTCAGCGAATTGGGCATCCCCAGCGGATTAATATTGGCACTGAAATCAATGATATTCGCTGCATCTGTCCCGATTTTCAGCGCCATCTCCAGCACATTGCCACCATGCTCACTCATTGCTGCGTTATACCCTTAGTTAGTTTGGGTGTTCAGAGTACCATAAGCGAGGGAATTGAGCTTAGCGACAACGTTTCTGGCGTGAATGCCAGAATCTCCCGCAGGCGCACTACATCCCCAATCACAATCAATGCCGGAGCCGATAAACCCTGCGCGGCGGCCTGATCCGCTAAGGTGGTCAAGGTGCCACTGGCGACTTGCTGCTGCTGGTGGCTGGCATACATCACCACGGCGGCGGGCGTAGTCGGCGCTTTTCCTCCAGCGATCAACTGCTGGCAAATCGTCGCCAGTTGCGTCATCCCCATCAAGATAACCAGTGTGCCCTCCAACTTCGCCAGTGTCGCCCAATCCTGTGGCTCATTACCTTGGCGCAGATGCCCGGTAATCACATGAAAACCAGAGGCATAATCACGGTGGGTCACCGGAATGCCCGCATAGGCTAGCCCGCCAATGGCGGAGCTGATTCCCGGAATCACTTCAAATGGGATCGCCGCCAGCGCCAGTGCTTCCGCTTCCTCCCCGCCGCGCCCGAACACATAGGGATCGCCGCCTTTGAGCCGCACCACATTCAGCCCGCGTTGGGCGCAATCCACCAAAATCTGATTGATCTCCGGCTGCGGCACCAAGTGGTGATTGGGGTTCTTGCCCACATTAATCATTTCACAGCCGTCAGGGGCTTCCGCCAGCAGCTCGGCACAGACCAGCCGGTCATACACCAGTGCCTCGGCCTGACGAATGGCATGCAACCCTTTTACCGTAATCAGCGCCGCATCCCCCGGCCCCGCGCCCACCAGCCACACTTTTCCACTTTTCATCTTGTTTCTCACTGTAGGGCGAGGGCCGGTTGGACCGGCAGGGGTTGCGCCACGCGCATAACATCACGGGCAATCATTAATTCTTCATTGGTATTGACGATAGCAATCTGTACCGGCCCAGAATCCTTCTGGATAAAGAACTGATTTTTTTGGTTTTTATCGTCATCCAGCTCAATACCAAGAAAAGCCAGATCCCGGCATATCCGCTGACGGGCGTTGCGGGCATTTTCGCCAATACCGCCAGTAAAGATCAGCGCGTCGATCCCGCCCAGTTGCACGATATAGCTGCCAATCACTGCACGGATGCGCTCAGCAAACAGCTCAAGGGCCACTTGTGCGCGGCTATCACCTTGGCTGGCGGCCTGCT
Organism: Yersinia mollaretii ATCC 43969; assembly: GCF_013282725.1. Taxonomy (NCBI): domain Bacteria; kingdom Pseudomonadati; phylum Pseudomonadota; class Gammaproteobacteria; order Enterobacterales; family Yersiniaceae; genus Yersinia; species Yersinia mollaretii. The sequence continues at coordinate 2,970,715 of NZ_CP054043.1, forward strand.
CCACATCGCGATAATCGTGTGAGATGCCGGAGATCCCCAGCAAGCCGGATTGGTTGTTGATCAGATGGTTGATTTCGGCGGCGCTTTTGCCCTCGGTCTGCTGAATAAACGGCAGAATCGAGGGGTCAATATCGCCACTGCGAGTCCCCATCATGATCCCCGCCTGTGGGGTGAAGCCCATCGAGGTATTGACCGAGCGACCATGGCCGATAGCACACAGGCTAGAGCCGTTGCCGAGGTGGCAGGAGACAATGCGCAACTCCGCCAGTGGCCGCCCCATGCGCTCTGCGCAGACCGTGCTGACATATTTGTGGCTGGTGCCGTGGAAACCATAACGACGAATCCCCAGCTCTTCATAGTAGCGCCACGGCAAGGGGTAGAGATAGGCGGTTTGGCTGAGGGTTTGGTGGAAGGCGGTATCAAATACCGCCACGGCGCGGGCATCGGGCAGGGCATGTTGAAACACCCGAATCCCCAAGGCGTTGACCGGATTATGCAAGGGCGCGAGCAGACCCAGTTGCTCGATTTTATCCAGTACATCGGGGGTGATCAGCACCGAATCGGCAAAGGTTTCGCCGCCGTGGGCCACCCGATGACCGACGCCGATGATCTCATCCAGCGAATCAATAATGTTGTGCTCAATCAGTGCGCGCAGCAGATGTTCTGCCCCTTGGCGGCAATCGGCGATTGGCAGGGTTTCCCGCCATTTCACATCACCTGCCCGCAGGGTAAACACCGCATCATCCATACCGATGCGCTCAATTAACCCTTGGCACAGCACCTGCTCTTCCCCTTGGCCGCTCTGCGCATTGCGCATGGAAAATAGCTGAAATTTCAACGAAGAACTGCCGGCGTTTATCGCCATAATCTTACCGGACATACGACTCTCCAGAATGATTCAAATAAGTTATAAGGTCAGTGAGTCCCTCGCCAGTGAGCGCCGAGGTGACAAAGAGAGTGTGTGCGCCCGCTTGCGTCAGGCAATCCGCCGCCCAGCTCAGTGATTCTGGCTGGCTGACGGTGTCCGCTTTGCTGATAATGCCGATCACCGGTTTGTTGAACACCTGCGCCAGCATTGGGGCAAACCAGCTCTGAGTGGCATCGGCGTTTTGCACCAATCCCACCACATCTGCCTCACAGGCACTTGCCAGTAACGCGCTGTATAAGCAGCGGTTTTCCAGATATTCACCCGGCGTATCAATGGCATTGTCCTGCCAGATAATCGACTGGGTTTTCTGGTAATTCAGCGCCTCGCCCTGCAAGCGCTGAATCAGCGAGGTTTTACCGCACTGGCTGGGGCCAATTAACATGATGCGCTGCATGGCATCAGGTCCGGGTCATCGGGCAGGCGGTGAATTTCATCATGTCGCCCAAGGTGTGAATCACCTGTTTTAGCGCATACTCCACTGCCGAAACATCGCCGGTAAACACCACTGCGCCGGTGAATCGGTCGATAAAACCAATCTCAACCGCACCGGATTTTGTGGCGATATCACTGGCAATAATCGAGGCTTCGCTGGGGGTGATGGTCAGAATGCCAATGGCGCTGCTGACATCATTCAGCCCCAGTTTTTTATAAAGCGCCTTATTGGGGTTGGCGATAAGATGCGCGAGGGTGATCTGTTTACCGGGCACATACTCCTGAATCACGCGCTCGGGGGTGCTGCTCTTCTCCATCATGCCTCCTGAACTAACTGACGCCACAGCGCCTCATGGGGACGGGGGATCACTGTGCTATAGACCAATAATCCCTTCTCGCCAGCACACTGGCTGGCAACTTCAACGGCGGTTTGCACGTCGGCAATATCGCCGCTCAGCACCTGATAACATTTACCGCCGATACCAAAGGCCATATGGATGCGCACCAAGGTGACATTGGCGGCTTTGACCGCGCGGTCTGCGGCGGTGATGCAAGCCGCGACACTCCAAGTCTCCACCACGCCCGCCGCTTGGCGATTCTCCACTGTGTTTAGGCCGCTGATGGCGGGTAACACCGAGGGGTGCAAATTGGGCAGCACGATGCTATCGACCAATAAATGGCCGCTGTGCTTTTCGCCATTTTGCACTGACTGGCTGACAGCACCGATATCGCCACCCACCATCAGCAGATATTTACCGGGGCAGAGGGTTTTACTGACCAGTAACTTGACGTTGGCGCTTTTCAGCATCAGGTCGCAGACTTCCATCCCCTTGGCGATACTACTTAATTCAACAATTCCAATGGCTTGAGACATGCTCACTCCTGTTAAATGGCGCGACAAAGTGTGATGGCGCTGGCACTGATCTCTGTGACGACACCCGAAATCGTGGCGTGCAGAGGCGCACCCAAGGCGTTTTCGGGGATCTGCCCAATCAACTGGCCGTGCTCGACCTGCTCACCCACCGTCACCACCGCTTCTGCGGGTGCGCCAATATGTTGACGCAGCGGTAACACCACCTGCGGTGGCAGATAGTGTTGCTCGCTGAACGGGGCGGGCTGATACCAGTCGGTCAGATCCAGCCGTGCAATCAGCCGCGATGTTGGCACCATGCGGTAATTCGCCATCGGATCAGCCTCACGCAGCTCCCCCTGATAGCGCGCGCCCTGTGCACGCAACTGCGTTTTCAGCAGGCGATTAATGCGCATGGGCGAGATATCCACCGGACAGGCGTAGCTTTCGCACAACCCACACTCCGAGCAGGTGAGGGCGCTGAGCAAGATATCCGGCGTGGCAACTTGCTGATAGGTTATCGCCCGCACCAGCAGATGGGGCGGCAGCTCATGGCCGATCAGGTGGCGCGGACACAGCTCGGTGCACATGCGGCACTGCTCGCAGACGGCGCGCGCAATGGCGAGCACATCCTGATCACTGCGGGCGCGGCGGGTGATCAGCAAGTGATTGGCGGGTAGCACCAACAGGCCACCCGTGGTTTTGGTTACGGGCTGATCGAGGTCGTGTAGGGCATGGCCCATCATCGGCCCGCCATTGATATAGGCGGGATTGTCGATGGTTGCGCCTCCCGCCAGTGCCAGCACTTCCCGCAGCGAAGTGCCCAGCGGTACCGTCAGGGTGAGTGGCCGTGCCACCGCCCCATTCACGGTCAGTGTGCGGCGGGTCACGGGCCACTGCTGCTCCACCGCCCGCGCGACGTTAAGCAGGGTTTGCACATTATTCACCACCACGCCAATAGTGATGGGCAGCGCGGCGGGCGGGACACGGCGACCGGTCGCCAGCCAGATAGTGATCACCTCATCACCCGCGGGGTAAACGTCGGGCAGAATATGCAGCCGAATCTGTGGCGGCAGCAGTGGCGTTAGTGCCGCAATCGCCTCCTCATATTTGGCTTTCAGCGCAATGATCCCCTCACGCGCGCCAGTAGCGACCATGCCATAGAGCACGCCGCGTACCAGCCGTCCGGCCTGACGGGGGATCAACTGCTGATCCACTTTCAGCATCGGCTCACACTCAGCGGCATTGACCAGAAAAATGTCAGCCTGCGCTTGTAGTTTCACCGCCGTCGGGAAACCCGCGCCACCCGCACCGACCACCCCGGCATCGCGCACCCGTTGCTGAATAGTGGCGGCATCACACGGCATCAGTTCACCGCAGGCGAGCGGGGCGCTCAATAACGGCGCAATGGGCATCTGGAGATCACTCATACAGCGCCTCGACAATGCCTCGAATCGCTTTTTCATCTGCCGGACGCGGGTTGGTGCGCAGGGTGACGTCCGCCAGTGCGGCGGTGATGATGTCCGGAATGCGCTGTTGCAACTGGCGTTCGTTAACTTTCATCGCCGCCAGCGGCTGAGGCAATCCACACTGGCGCTTAAGCTGCTCAATCTGATAAATCAGTTGATTCACCGCGCCGCGATCCTCCCCGTTGGCCGGGCTGAAATGGCATAATTTCGCCAGCCGCGCATAGCGTTTACAGGCTCGCGCATCGACGGCATTAAAGCGAATCACCGGGACTAACAGCAGCGCATTGGCTAACCCGTGGGCGATGTGGAACTGACCGCCCAGTTGGTGAGCAATGGCGTGATTGATGCCCAGCCCTGCCTGACTGAAGGCCATGCCCGCCAGTGTTGAGGCGTTATGCATCTTGCCTCGGGTGATCAGGCAATCGCCTTTCTGGCAGGCGGTCGGCAGATGGCGAAACACCAACTGCACCGCTTTTTCCGCCAGCGCATCAGTAAAATCACTGGCGCGTGGCGAAACATAGGCTTCCAGCGCATGGGTCAGCACGTCCAGTCCGGTATTGGCGGTGATGGCAGGCGGCACGGTGACCACCAGCGCGGGGTCCAGAATGGCAATATCCGGATAGATCGCATCGTCAAATAGCGGATATTTAATGCTTTTTTCCGGATCGCTGATCACGCAAGCGCTGGTGACTTCTGAGCCAGTGCCGCTGGTGGTGGGGATGGCGATACAGGTTTCAATCTCCAGCCCCTGCTGGCGGCTAAACCAGACGATAGCTTTCGCGGCGTCCAGCGCCGAACCGCCACCAAAGCCAATCACCACATCAGGGCGCAGGGCTTGCATCTGCTCAATACCCTTGACCACGGTGCTGATATTGGGGTCCGGCGTGATGTCGCTAAACAGGCTGATCTGGTTATCTGCCGCCAGCGCCTGTTGCAAACGATCCAGCAGTGGCGAGGTGGCGAGAAAGCTATCGCAGACAATCCAGATTTTTCGCTGATGGAAGCGTTGCAGCACTTTGAGGCTGCCTTCCCCGCTATAAATGCGTGTTTGCAGGAAAAAAGTCTTCATACGTCCTCGCTCAGCGAATGGAGAAACCGTTAGTCAGCACACAGCGGCGTTGACGCGCAAAGGTGCGGGCCGAGGTGGTGCCCTCTCCGGTGGGGGTGGCGATGGTGAAGGTGGTAAAGCCCTCGCCGCCGACCCCGATCCCCGCATAGGAGGGGCCATTTTTGACAAAAATGGAGGTCTGCAATAGGCGGGCCGCCAGATTCAGGCGCGAGACATTCTGGGAGTGCATGGTTGCGGTGTGATGCAGGCCGCCTTCCACTTGCAGCGCCAGTGTCAGCGCCGCATCAAAATCCTTTACCCGCACCACTGGCAGCAGCGGCATCAGTTGTTCCGTGGTCACTAGCGGATCGTCACCCGCCACTTCCACCAGCAGTAGGCGTGGGGCTTTGGCAGGGCAAGTGATACCCGCCGCTTTCAGCAGTTCAGCCGGGCTTTTGCCCACCAGATTTTTGTTAGCGTGGCCTTGGGGGGTCAGGCAGGCTTTGCGTAGGCTATCGACCTCTTGCGGCTGAGTGATCAGCAGCGCGTCGAAAGCTTGCATCTGCTGCAACAGGCGGTCGGCGACACTCTCCACCACAATCAAACTCTTCTCGGCAATGCAGGGCAGGTTGTAGTCGAATGACGCGCCGGACACGATATCTTGCGCCGCTTTCACCAGTTCGGCAGTCTCATCCACCAGACAAGGCGGATTACCCGCGCCCGCACCAATCACTTTTTTGCCGCTCTTCATGCCCATCGCCACAATGGCTGGCCCACCGGTGATCGCCAGTAGAGCGATTTTGTCGTGGGCCATCATCTGTTGGGTGGCCTCAAAGCTCGGTTCTTGCACCGTCACCACCAAATTGCGGATGCCGCAACGGTTGAAAATGATCGCTTCAATTTGGGCAATCAGATCCAGTGAGACGGCTTTAGCGCCGGGGTGCGGGCTAAAATAGACCGCATTACCCGCGGCTAACATGCTGATGCTGTTATTGATAATGGTTTCGGTGGGGTTAGTGCTGGGGGCGACAGAGCCAATCACGCCGAACGGCGAATATTCGAACAGCACCATACCGCCGTCGCCCGTCAGAGCCGTGGTGGAGAGGTCTTCGATGCCGGGGGTATTCTCCAGCGCGGCCCTGTTTTTCAGGAATTTATCTTCTTTGTTGCCCATACCGGTTTCGCTGGCACCACGCTCAGAGAGTGACGCCAACTGAGGGGCTAACTGCTCACGCAGGGCGCTGATAATGGCGCTACGGGTTTTCATCGGGCTTTGCTGATAGCGCAAAAAGGCGCTGTGGGCGGCAGTCACGGCTTCATCCACGCTGGCAAAAATGGCGCTGACGGCAGAGGCCGTCGCAGGCGTCAGTTGCTCGGTGAGGATAGTGCGAATGAGAGATTCAATATCATGGGTGTTCATTATTCATTCCTCAGATGTAGAGCCGATATGGCGGCTTCTGCGATGTGCATATCTTGTTCGACGCTACCGCCGCTGATGCCTAAGCCGCCCACCAGTTGGCCGTGACGCCACAGGGGGTAGCCGCCACCAAAACTCACCACTTTGCCGCCGGTGCTGGCTTCCAGTTGGAACAGGTCAGCCCCCGGTTGCACGGCGCGGCTCAGTTGATGGGTGGCGGTTTTCAGGGCGACAGCGGTCCAGGCTTTTTTCGGTGCCAGTTCGCTACTGACCAGCAGGGTATCGGGCATACGGTAGGTCATGATCAGGTTGCCGTGGCGGTCAGTCAGTGCCACCACCACAGCGATCTGCAATTTCATGGCGGCTTCAACCGCCAACTTAACTAATTGGTGGACATCGGAAAATCCCAGTCCGGCGGGCTGGGTGACTATTGACTCGCGGGTAGGCTCTGCCGCCTCGCTGGCCGCCAGATAGCGCGCCAGCACGGTTTGTGCGGTTTGCTGCAATCGTTGGCGCTGATCTTCATCGCGGGCCACGGCATACAGACAATCGGATAAGCGATTGAGATACTGCAACAGCACCGGGCGCACCGGCACCTGTTCGGCCAGCTCAATCAGCCGCCGTTCACCGCGCCGCGCCAGCGTGCGGGCAAAATGCAACCGGCTACCCGCTTCGGTATCACCGGGTAGAATAAAACCTTTTACTGGCGGCAACTGCGCCATGCAGCGGTCAACCGCTAACTCCAACGCCTGAATATCCTGCTCGCTGATACTGTTGCGCCCAACAGGCGGGGTTTCGATACCTTCGCTGGCCAGTTCAGCGCTGAAATAGAACAACTGATGTTGTACCGCATCAAGTAGCTGACGGTTCTCTTCGCCTTGCGTCACGCGGGCGCACAGGCTCAGCGCGGCGTTAAGTTCATCCAGCGTGCCGTAGGTCTCCACCCGTGGGTGGCTCTTTTTCACCCGTTGCCCGGTAAACAGGGCTGTGGTCCCTGCATCACCCGTTTTGGTATAGATGCTCATAAAATCACCGCTCAATCAGTCAAGTTATTCATCATCAGTAGGAACACTCATCGACGATGGCGACAATCGCCAGATCGATGGCATCATTTGGCTCGGCAAAGACGCGTCTGGCACTGGAGCCGCCCGCCAGCAGCACCAGCTCTCCCTGACCCGCGCCCACAGAATCCACCGCCACTTCATCCGGTGTTTTACTGTCCGGTGGCAAGGAGCCATCCCCGGCGACACGGCGCACCAGTAGCAGCTTCTTGCCAATCAGCGTCGGCGATTTTTGCGTTGAGACCACCGAACCTACCACTCTGGCCAGTTGCATGATTTACTCCTGCCTTAACAGTTGAATGTGACGGGCTGATACGGTGTCCTGTGCCAGCGGTGTAACCAGCGTATGCGCATCGATCAGCAGCCAGCCGGGGTCGAGCGTGGCAATATCGCGATAACTCAATACCTTGCCTGTGTGCAGCCGAACCGCGACCCCCTGACTGTCGCTAAAACTCAGCGGCAAGGGGCGCAGGGCGGCGGCGGGCAGGGCGGCCAGCAGTTGACGATGTAAGCTGATATGCACTTTCATGCCCCATGACCACGCCTCGTTCAGTGCCGTGACTGCTGGGCAGCGGGTATCGAACTGCGCCAGACGGTGCATAAAGGCTAAATCCGGCAGCATCAGATGCAGCGTGGCATGGTGGACGAAGACCCATGAGTCAAGCCCGGCGCGCAACTGAGGCAGCAGCAAGGCGTGAACCCGCCGTTCGCGCTCGGTCAACCGCGTGACAATCTGGCTGACCAGTTGTTCGGTTTGCGCCTGAGTCAGATTCATGGTTGTGATGTCCGTGGGGTTAGAGTTTGTGGCATCAATAACGTCGCAAACGCCGCAGGATCATCCGCGCCAGCGGCATTGGCCTCGTCGGTATCGATGTGCATCTCCAGTTTCATTTGCGGTGAAACACGGATCGCCACATCGTCCATAATCATCCGACGACCACTGCCCTGAATCGCCACTTGTACCCGGTCGCCGTGCTTAACCCGATAGATAAGGGCATCCAGCGGCGACATATGAATGTGCCGGAGTGCCACAATCACCCCATGGGGCAGCTCTACTTCGCCGTAGGGGCTGACCAGACGAATGGCGGGTGTGCCCTCCAGATTGCCGGACATGCGCAGCGGGGCATTGATCCCCAGTGTGCGGGCATCGGTGCGGGAGATCTCCACCTGACTTTGGCTGCGCAATGGCCCCAGAATACGGACGTTTTTTAGGCTGCCTTTCGGCCCGACCAAGGTCACCGTCTGTTCGGCGGCATATTGGCCGGGCTGAAGCAGCGTTTTTTTCTCGATGAGCGGCTGCTCAGGGAACAGCCGTTGGTAGTCCTGCGCCGAGAGATGCAGGTGTCGGTTGGAAACCCCAAGCGGGATCGGACGAAGACGCATTTCGTCGAGGATCTTACTGACAACGGGTTCCAGTAATGCTTTTTCCATCAGACTTTTCCTCGTTTACCCAAGTGGATGCAGCGAAAGCGAGGCTCACCTTTATGGCGTCGGCAAGCCGGGTCGAGGCAGAGATTGCAGCTCACACGAGGAGCTGGCGGGGCCTCACTTTCTATCCTGTTTTTGTCTATCCTGTTTTTGTCTGCGCTGTCTTTGTCTATGCTGACATTATCGCTACCCGCCGCTGTGTCGGGGGCATCGTCAGAGGCAGTGTCAGCCGAGGCTGGGGCATCGGCTTCTTCTGTCTCCTCGGCGCTAATCACCTCTGCCGCTTCAATCACGGCTTCGGCTTCAGCGGGCGCTTTGGCCGTGATGTCAGCGGCGGGGTGCTGCCAATAGGCCATCAGGCTATCTGCCGGACGGGCCAGTACCGCGTGGGAGACCAGCCCATGATGCTGTTCGGCAAAGGCGGCACCGGTACTGATTGCCGCCTGAACTGAGGCCACATCCCCCGTCAGGCGGATTAACATCCAGCCGGAACCCTTGGTTTGTTCTATGCCGATCAGGGTGACGGAGGCGGCTTTTGCCATGGCATCCGCCGCGCCGATAGCCAGCGCCAGACCACTCACTTCCAGTAAACCCAGTGACGTTTTCACGCTGTGCTCCTCGTCTCACCCTTAGGCAGAGGTCGGTAAAATGGCTTCTACGTCGCTGTGCGGGCGTGGGATCACATGGCTAGAGGTCAATTCACCCACCGCACTGGCTGCCGCAGAACCTGCATCGACCGCCGCTTTGACTGCGCCGACATCACCGCGCACCATCACTGTGACCAGACCGGAGCCAATTTTTTCGTAGCCCACCAGTTGTACGTTGGCCGATTTGACCATGGCGTCTGCCGCTTCGATGGCGGCGACCAGACCTTTGGTTTCAATTAAGCCCAATGCATTGTTCATAGATATGAGTTCCTTGTTATAAAGTAAGGGCTATCTTGTTTGCCATTTTGAACCCGGGCAGTGCTCGCCATCCTCACGTACTCGGACTTTATAAGACCAGGTGTACGCTCCGGTGGCTGTGCGCTGGCCGAGTCCAAACTGCCTGCACCGATTACGCCCTATGATTTGAGTGTGATCACTTAAACGGTAAACCTTTCACTAACCGGGCGGCGTTGTTGCCGAGCCGCCGTAATTGCTCATCGTCTTGCGCCCGCGCCTGCCGGAATAGTGGGCTGGCGGGGGGGAGATGACGGAAATGCAGCACCACTTCGTCGGCAGAACAGGCCAGCCCCACCAATAAGGGGGAGCGGGTGGCGGCTTGCCAGGCGCGTTGTGTGGCATCAGTGTCATCGTCGTGCTGCCACTGCCAAGGAATGCCCTCCTCCTCGATGCCCAGTAACACTTGATGCCAAATGGCTTCCGGTGTGGGCGTGGTGAGGCTGATCACGATGGCGGGGGCATCTTGGGTGAAGTTCATCAGTTGCTCTCCCGCTGATAAGCCAGAATCAGGCCCGTGGCGACCGCATTGCGTGGGCCTTCACTGGCGCGGATGTTGCCGCGACCTGCCACCAACTTGTAGTGGGAGAGGGCGTCGGTCACCAATTGCGGGATTTCGAAGTCCAGCGACGAGCCACCTACCAGCACCACGAAGGGGATATCGCGGATATTGCCGGTTGGGCTGACTTGGCGCAGCGCACGAAGCGCATTGGTGACAAACACCCGCTCTTTAGCTGAGCGGCGGATATTGCGGACTTTTTCCAGTGCGTAATCACCCGGTAGCGGCACCAAACCTTCCGGTTTGACTACCACCAGTCGGGCAAAAACCTCGGGTGAAAGCGGTTGTGGGAAGAACTGAACACTGCCATCTTCGTGGCGCAGGTGGAACAGACTCTCCACTTTGGCGAGCGGATACTTTTTGATATCTTCCGCCAGATAGCGGTCTTGGAGATCCAGTTCCGAAGCGATGATCATCGTCACCATGTCGCCAGCCCCCGCCAGATGAGTGGCGACAATTTGGCCTTGCGCGTTGATGATGGAGGCGTCGGTAGAGCCAGCCCCCAAGTCGAGAATGGCGAGTGGCCGCCGCGTCCCGGGTGTGGTCAGCGCGCCAAGTATTGCCGCTTCGGCTTCCGCCCCCCCGACCTGAACATCAATACCCAAGGTTTTTTCGATCTCACTGGCGATATGCGCCATTTGCAGGCGATCAGATTTCACCATCGAGGCAATACCTACCGCTTGCTCAAGGGAGAACTCGCCCGCCAGACCGCCAATGACATTGACTGGCACCGCCGTGTCAACGGCGAGCAGGTCTTGAATGAAGATCTCATTGGTCGGTTTGTTGGTCAGTTCGGCCATGGTTTGGCGCACGTGTTCGAGCATGCCGCCGATATTGGTGCCCGCTTCGCCACTGACATTGTCCAGATGCCGGAAGCTGTTCACCGCCGTCATAATGGCTTCACTGCCCGTGGCGACATCCACCCGCACAGTACGTCCATCGGCGAACAGCTCCAGATGACCCGCAGGAATAGAGCGCGCTTTTACGTCCCCTTCCGGCGTTTTCACCACCACCGCTGAACGTGTGCCAATCAAGGCGCGTGCCACCGGGACAATGTTTTTGGTCTCTTCGGCGCTGAGTTCAAATACCGTGGCAATGCCATAGGGGTTAGAGAGGGTTTCAATCACCTGACCCGGCATGGCAACCTCCACCGCCGCCAACATGCCCATCGGGATGCGGTCAATGTGCAGCACCTCATCGACGATAGGCAGTGGGTGGTTGAGGCGGTTGCTGACCAGCACGCCATCGTCACGTTGCAAGATAATCGCCGTAATGCGGTATCCCGCGCCGTTAGCTGCATTGACCACCGTCGCGACATCAGCAAAATCAACTGCCGATGGCACCACCAGAATATAGGGTTGGGCAGGGTCACGGGTGACCAGCTCATCAAGGGTGATGGTCAGCCCAACCCCTAACCCCAGTCCGCCGGGGGTTTTCGGGTTGTGGCCGATCATGGTGGATTCGGTGATGATGGTTTCCGTGATGGTCTCCATCGCCACATCACCAATGACCGGGGTCGCTTCGTTAATGCGGATCAGACTGATATCGCCCAGCGCGATACCGGCCTTCTCCACCAACAAGGCCAGCGCTTTGTGGATGCCGAAAATGTTGCGTTGCGTCCCTTTGATACCGGTGGTTTCGGTGAGGGCGCTGGTGACAAACTGCAACTGACCGTCAGCCGCACATTGTGCCAATGCCACTTCCGTTGATGAGTTACCGATGTCAATGCCTGCTATATACCGCATGTCCGTTCCTTAGATGGCTGACGATTGATTAATCGTCGCCTTTGAGCTTTTTGCGCTGGACATACAACACGGCAGCTTCGCGCACGAAGGCGGCGCAGATAGTCGCTTTGTAGGTTTTTTCCAGATCATCAGCAATGGCGTTCAGCTCCTCTTTGCTTGAGCGGAACGGGCGCAGGGCGTTATAGATATCTAACACCTTGTCATCCGGCACGGCGGTCAGCTCAGCGGCACGTTCGAAGTTCATTGCCAGCAGCGGGCGGCCCGCATCTTTCGCAATCGAGGCTTGAATGCGCAGGATCTCCGGGGTAATCCGCAAATCCTGTGAGGTGACACTGCCGTTCAAAACATTCGCCAGCGTCAGATCATCCAGCGTTTTATTGGTGGCGGTTTTCACCCAATCAGGGTGTTTGTTCGCCAGCGGATAATCTGAGACTTTGGCATTGCTGCGCGAACTGGCTGCGGGTGCCGCACAAGCCGCCGCAGGTGTCTGGCCCTGCAAGCTGTTCATCTTGTTCAGCACATCGCGAACCATGGATTCAATAGCTTCGGAATTCATTGTGTTTTCCTTTGTTAAAGCGCCACCCGGAGTTCCTGAGGATTCTTGCCGGTCACCACATATTTGGTTTCTTTAATGTGCAGAATCGCGGATTTGGCCTGATATTTTGGCCGTGCCATTTGGTCGTTCAGGGTCGGTACTGGTTGTGGTGACTCCCGTTTGGCATAGCGCGCCGCATTTTTACCAATCAGGCGGTAGGTATCCAGCGTCAGCAGCGGCGCTTGCGGGAACAGCTCCAGATTGGAGAGTGGCGGCAGACCTTGCTGATGAATGACTATCGTGCCTTTGGATTGGATGCCGATAGAGATACCGGAACCGCTCAGGCGGTTGCCCTCCACCGCGACAAACGCCACATCGGAGGATTTGAAGCAGCGGATAACCCGCGCCTTGATCCCCTCCTCTTCGATACCGGCAATCAGCTCGCGCAGAATATTTTTGTGCGGGATGCCGACGATATTGGCGGTTTGCGACAGACCAAATGCTGGGCCGACCGCAATGATCACCTCATCCTGATTGCTGCCGGGGCGGGCTTCACCCACTTCGGTGAGGAAATCCCCGGCGGCCACGGCCGTTGCCGCCGTCGCAGGCTGGGACACTGGCTTAAAGGAGACGGTATTGTTGTCTCCCTGCATTTCCTGCAATACGCCTTCGATAATTTGGCGTAACAGTTTTTCGTTAATATCGACCATCTCGTGAACCCCTTAGCCAAGCTCATTCGGATCAAGCGCGTTTGGAATGTTTTTGATCTCTTCCCAACGTGCACCTTCCAGCCGGTAACCGGTAGCTGGACCCGCGTAGTCATTGACGTCATTCACCGCTGACAGCACTTGGTTGTCACCTTTGATGATCGCCGAGGTGTGCAGGTAGTCACCGGCAATTTTGGCTTTCTGGATGTTGAGCATGTCTTGCGCCACATCTTCGAAACCACCTTGTGCCAAGGCCTTAACCACTTCCAGACCGGTGCGGTTTTTGCTGATGATCTCCTGAGCGAACTTGATGTCTTCGACGATGTTACGGTCCGGCATATCTTTCGAGCCGTGAGCATAAGTGGCCGCAATCACCTCTTCGTCAGTGATGGGCGGTAGCCCCATTCCGGCGAACACCGCTTGCAGGGCGCGCGCGGCTTTATTACGAATCGCCACCACGTCCGCTTCCAACACTGGGCGCAAGCCGCCATCCACTTTCAGGTCGCGCTGTAACACGTTGTAATCGTCAAAGTCTTCGGCGTCTTCGTTGGAGCCAGCGAACATGTTGTCGTAGTTCGGCACCGCAGAATAACCGGAGGAGATAAAGTCAGTCCCCGGCAGGAACTGCATCAGCAGGCGTGCAGTACGGCGCATATCTGAGTGGGTAAAGGTCTGGTCGTTACTGGAGGCGCACTCTAAGTCCAGCGCCGAACAGATCAGGTTCTCCGCCAAGATGGCACGGATGCCGGATGGCACAGCCGAAGGCACACCGACGCAGCTTACTGAGCCGTTTTGCAGCCCTTGAACCCCAGCCGCTTTGGTGATGTAGATACAGCGAGCCTCCAGATAAAGCATGGATTTACCTTCGGCGTAGCCCATTTGGACTTCAGAGCCGGAGCCAGAGGTAAAGCGCATTTTTAACCCGCGTGAGGCATAGGAGGAGGCAAGGAAGCCTTTCGACCATGGGGTGTCATCGCCGTCGGTAAACACCGGTTCTGTCCCATAGACCGAAATGGTTTCGGCGTAACAGGTGTGGCCCAACATGCCTAATTTCAGCTCGGTGGCTTCTTCCAGCGAACATTGGGTCAGTACACCGGGGCGACCGACTTGCGAACCGACCAACAGCGCGATGGCATTAAAGGGCGCATAACGGGCTACGGCCACCGTGGTTTCCTGCTCGTCGAAGCCACGGAATGCGCCTTCGGCAGCATCGGCGGCAATCTGCACCGGATTATCTTTGACGTTGGTGACGTGAGCTTGCTGTGATGGGGTACGACGTGCGCGCATTTTCTGCATCGACATCATCATCTCCACCACATTCATGTGGGAGACCACTTCGACGATTTTGGCCGGTGTCATGGCGGTCGTCAGCGGCACAATGGTGCGGCGCGACACATTGGGGTCACACAACATATTGGCCAGCTTGATGGAATCCATCTTCATCACCTCTTCCGCGTGGTCGAGATTGATGCCGTAGCGGGCGATAAAGTGATCGATCAGGTCGAAACTGCTCTGTGGTTTGCCATCCAGCTCGGTCACCACGCCGTTAACGATCTTGATGGAGGGTTTAGGATCGTTCGGGCTTTCCATGGCAATAAAGCCTTCCTCGATCCACTCTTTGACAAAGCCGTCCTGATTAACCGGGCGTTTCGCCAACGCTTCAAATCTTTTCGATTTCATGAAACAGCCTCACTGTGGCGTCAGATATAAGAAGGGCGGTCGTTTTTCGGTTCAGAACCCAAGGTTCCTAAGACCGTTTTGCCGATCTCACGGGCAGAGATGACTGCCTGACGGACTGCGCCAGAGTCGCCGGAGATAACCAGAATCACTTCGTTACTGAAGCTGGTGCCCTGTGCCGGAGAGCTGTAAGCCACCACGTCAACATTGGCGGATTTCACAGCAGTATCGGCCATCAGCACCCCAATTGACGCCGGAGCACCCACAATCACGCCGCAAGAGCGACCCAGTGGTGCGCCGAAGGCTTTCTCTAAGGCATGACTGGCGCGGGCGCTGTATTGCAGCTCAATGTGGCCCGCTTCATTGGCGTAAACGTCGCCGAAGGTCCGGTCCAACTCTTTCAGTGCCACTTCGACGGCGCGTTTGACATCAGACACATCATCACCGCCGAAGATAATCAGTGAACCATGACCGGCACCGCCTTTGGTGTCGCGGGGTAACTCAATGCTGACCACTTCGGTATTGGTGGCTTTGACTGCTTCATCGGCTGCCATAATGTGTGGGCCTGCGCCAGTACGCGCGCCCAAAATGCCGATCGAGCGGTAGCGTTTTTCCAGCTTCATTGCGTCTAGCAGGGCGCTATCGACGTTGGCGATAACCAGACCGACCGTGTCACCGATCGCGGTTCCAACAAATTCCGTTAAACTGCACGTTTTCTCAGCCATAGCCGTATCTCGTTGTTTATGGGAGGGTTGCGTAGAAGACGCCGGAGCGTGTTCACTGACTTTCGCTATCACCTGCGCCATGATTTGGTCGACCAGGTCATTGCTTTTCATTCGTGACTTCCCTTAGGTAGACGGCCCTTCGGTAAAAAAGCCTCGACATCGGTATGTGGGCGCGGAATCACATGAGTTGATTTCACTTCGCCCACTTTAGCGGCCGCGCTAGCCCCTGCATCGGTAGCCGCTTTCACTGCCCCGACATCACCCCGGACGATGACGGTGACCAAGCCCGAGCCGATTTTTTCGTAGCCCACCAATGTCACATTGGCCGATTTCACCATGGTGTCAGCCGCCTCAATAGCTGCGGTCAACCCTTTGGTTTCCACCATTCCTAGTGCTTCTTGTTGCATAAGTACCTCGACAAATATCATGTTCAAAAATAATGTTGTTATATTCAGTAATAACGTTGTCAGGTTCGTGCTGAGAACGAATATACAAACAAGCAATGAAAAAGAATGGCTGTATTGAATTTACTGGCGGGAATGGTTAGCGACCCAATAACAAAATATTGTCATCACAATGCGCTAGTGGCGTGTTTTTTATGGGGATTCTCATTATTTATTAGGGTAATAACTGGTCATTGACTATTCAAAATTTAAATTAAGTAGGTGACAGTTGTTATTTATTTTGATAATCGCGCGCCTGCCCAGTAATAGAGGGGATGGAGGTCAATATAAATATAATGGGAGAGCTGGCGGTGTATTAAAGGTAAAAGTGCGAGCCTGATAACAATAACGGAAAGAATAAAGAGCAAGAAAGTCATATGGCTGAATAAAACCTAAAAGTCTCTGTTTGCATGGGGTTAACGCTAATTTTGGCGGCAGCAATGGCAAGAATGTGTTATCGAAAGTCTAGTTTTTGTTTAATGAATCACGAATCACGACAACACTTTCATTTTGCGCCTCTTTATAGTGGCTGAGTCAAGGGCCGTGCACTACTTCATCTACTTTTGGGTAGATTGATCATAATAATCACAAGCAGGGTAACTCTATGAACGACTCACTCAAGGCTCAGTGTATTGCAGAATTTCTTGGTACTGGGCTATTTCTGTTTTTTGGTATTAGTTGTCTGGCGGCACTGAAAGTGGCGGGGGCCAGTTTTGGTTTATGGGAAATCTGTATCGTGTGGGGGTTGGGGATTTCATTGGCCGTTTATCTGACCGCAGGGATTTCCGGCGCTCACCTTAACCCCGCGATTACCATTGCGCTGTGGCTATTTGCTTGTTTCCCCGGCCGCAAAGTGATCCCTTACTCTATCGCCCAAGTGGCGGGGGCGTTTGGTGGCGCGGCACTCTCCTATATGCTGTATCACAACTTATTTACTGATTTTGAAACGGCACATCAGATGGTGCGCGGCAGCTTGGAAAGTCTGCAATTAGCCAGTATTTTCAGTACCTTCCCATCACCGGCTATCAGTGTTTGGCAGGCCGCATTTGTTGAAATCATCATCACCTCGATTCTGATGGGGCTGATTATGGCGTTGACCGATGATGGCAATGGTGTGCCGCGTGGCGCATTAGGGCCATTGTTAATTGGTATTCTGGTGGCGGTCATTGGGGCATCTACCGGCCCGTTAACCGGCTTTGCCATGAATCCAGCACGTGACTTCGGTCCTAAATTATTTACTTTCTTTGCCGGGTGGGGAAAAATTTCCATGACCGGTGGCCGCGATATTCCCTATTTCATCATCCCTATCGTGGCTCCTATTATTGGCGCTTGTCTGGGCGCGGCGGTCTATCGTTTCTTCATTGGCAAAAATCTGGCGTGCAATACCTGTAAATTAGAGGATGAAGAAGCCGCTAATTAGTTGTCTGGCGGTTAACGCGAATTTCCTCATCTTGAAACGGTGAAACAGGATGAGGAAATTTCGTGATCTGTTCTGGTTAATGGGTTGATTATTGTCCCCTGTTGACGATGACTCTGGTAAGGTGGATTGTTATTTATCTTCATTTTTCCAGAGAGTAAACCTTCACAGGGAAATAGGTTTTTATCTTGCTAACGGGAATGAAAATATAACAATGCGTTAACACATTAAACATAACAGGGATGATTTGTGGCAACAAACAAAAACGTAATAACAATAAATTATAATTAACTGAGAGGTTTTATCATGATTTCTGCCAGTTCTCTAAACTCAGAGCTCATCAATAAAATCGCGCAGGACTTTGCTCAGGCAACGGGGTTGGCCGTAGTGGTGGTCAATATTCACGGCGAAGAGATTTCCGACTTATTTAATTTCACGCCATTTTGTCAATTAATGCGTCAAGACCCAGTGAACCACCTTCGCTGTCGAATGAGTGATCGTTGTGGCGGTCTTGAAGCCTCAAAATCCAATGAACCTTGTATTTATCGCTGTCACGCTGGGCTGACGGACTTCTCTATTCCGCTGGTGATTGCCGGCCATCTGGTGGGGTTTGTGTTATGCGGTCAGGTGCGGTTGCACTCTGATGTTTATCTGATTGATATTTTGAATATTGATAACCACTGGAAACAGAATCCGGCCCTGATGGATGAGTTCCACAATGTGCCAATAATGGATTTTTCGCGGGTGATCGCCTCGGCGGATCTGCTGAAGCTGATTGTTGAGAATTGCTTAAAAAAACACCTCAACTTCGTGGTCATTAATGACAATATGGGCAGCAAAGAGCCGGGCAAGGTACGGCCTGTTCATCCGCACGATAGCAAAATGAAGAAAGTCTTACGCTACATCGATACCCATCTGTCAGAAGAGCTGCGGCTAGAGGATGTGGCGAGTAAGGTCTATCTCAGCCCCTACTATTTCAGCAAATTATTCAAAAAATATCAGGGCATCGGGTTTAATGCTTGGGTGAACCAGCAACGGATGGCCAATGCCAGAGAGATGCTGCAACACAGCGATTGGAGTATTGCCAGTATTGCCAAGAATCTGGGTTTTTCGCAAACCAGTTATTTTTGCAAAGTGTTCCGCCAGACCTATAACGTTACACCGCAGGTATTTCGCTCACTCTCTTCTGAACGCAGCGAAATGGAATAACTGTGATTGAGTTAATATTATTCAATTGCGCCCTGTGCTTTCGTTTTCTATTTAACAAATAAGCTAAAAATTAACTATTCAAAATAATTAATGACAATATTTTGTTATCCTTAGAATGGCTTTATTTACAGTAACTGGTTGTTATTGATTGTTTTTCTAAAGTCAGACGGCAATTTTTTGTTGTTTTGATGCCAGAAAAGGATCACCAAAAAATGAAATTCACCATTTTTTCTGAACGGAAAGGCGTATATTAATTTTATGGCAGGCTAATAAAATGCCCATGAATAATCGCGCTGTTATAACAGTGTAAATAAAGAGATAAATTAGATAACGAAATAATAAATTAAATAACAGAATCTACTGTTTTAAGTATTTGTAGTTACTGATAGGGTCATGTTATGCGCTAAAGCATAACTGGGAAGGGGGTGACAATCCCCCGCAGCCCCCGCTGCTGTGATGCTGACGAACCCGCTGTTACCACTGATCCATCGGATTGGGAAGGTGCGGGGGAGAATGACGCTAAGCCAGAAGACCAGCCAGATCGGTAAAAGATATTCAACTCCTTCGGTGGGAAGCGGGTTGTCATCAGATGCGCGCAGCGGTGACGTTGCGTAGACGCACCTTTTTGACACTGCTATCCCGCTTGAAATGGCGGGATTTTTTATGCAACGGTCAGGCAAACACGCCTTTATTATCGCCGGAACAGGCAGCGGATGCGGCAAAACCACCGTGACGCTGGGCATTCTGCGTGCCTTGATGGCCCGAGGGCTGTCGGTGCAGCCATTTAAAGTGGGGCCAGATTACCTCGACACTGGCTGGCATACCGCCGTCAGCGGCGTGACCTCACGCAATCTCGATGCCTTTATGTTGCCCCCCACCACCCTCAATGGGCTGTATAACCAGCATATGCGCCATGCCGATGTGGCGGTGATTGAGGGGGTGATGGGGCTGTACGACGGTTACGGCATCGACCCCGATTATTGCAGCAGTGCCGCGATGGCGAAGCAACTGGGCTGTCCGGTGATTTTGCTGGTGGATGGCAAGGCGGTCTCGACCTCGGTCGCCGCCACCGTCATGGGTTTCTGCCAGTTTGACCCCAAGCTGGTGATTGCTGGGGTGATTGTTAACCGCGTCAACTCTGACTCTCACTATCAGCTATTGCGCCACGCCATTGAGCACTATTGCGGCATTCCGGTCTTGGGCCGTTTGCCAGTGATGGAAGAGGTGGCGTTGCCATCGCGCCATTTGGGGTTGATTCCGGCACCCGAGCGGAGTGGGGCGGGCAAGCCGCCGGACAGTGATCCGTGCTGGCAGCGACTGGCACAGCAGATTGAGGCGACCCTTGATCTCGATCGGCTACTGGCGCTGACCCACTGTGCCGCACTGCCCGCAGGCACCCCACCTGAGTTACCTCCCCATACATTGGCCGATGGCCTGACACTGGCCCTCGCCGAAGATGAAGCCTTCAATTTCTACTATCCCGACAATCTGGATCTGCTCGAGCAAGCTGGAGTGCGCATCCAACGTTTTAGCCCGCTGCATGACCGCCAGTTGCCCGCTTGCCAGATGATCTATCTGGGCGGCGGCTACCCCGAGATCCACGCCGCTAAGCTGGCCGCCAATACTGCCATGCGCGCGGCGTTACAGCAGGCTCACCGCCAACAGATCCCTCTGTATGCCGAGTGTGGCGGCTTGATGTATCTCGGCGACGGTTTAACTGATGAACAGGGGCAGCGCCATTCGATGGTGGGGATTTTGTCCGGCGAAAGCCGGATGGGAAAACGGCTGACCCGCTTTGGTTACTGTCAGGCCGAGGCTCGCCGCGACACCCTATTGGCGGCCCAAGGCGAGACTCTGCGCGGTCATGAATTCCACTATTCCGATTTTACCAGCGCACTGACGCCCGCCTTTGATAGCAGCAAGTGGCGCGATGGTGTCGCCCTCCAGCGCTGGCAAAGCGGCTATCAAGTGGCGAACACCCAAGCCAGCTACCTGCATATCCACTTCGCCCAACGCCCCGGTTTACTCAATGGCTGGCTGAGCGCGGCTCGGAGTCGGCTATGACCCTCGCCGCGTGGTTTGTGGCTTTCTTGCTCGATAGCTGGCTCGGCGACCCGCCGCACTGGCCCCATCCGGTGCGCTGGATAGGCAATTTGATCACGTGGCTGCAACGGGGAATTCGCGCGGTTTGCCACAGCGAGCGCTCACTGAAATGGGGGGGAGCGCTGTTGTGGCTGCTGGTGGTCGGTGTGACTTGGCTGGTGAGTTGGGGATTTTTAGCGCTGATGACGCAGATTAACCCTTGGCTCGGCTGGTTGGCGCAAGTGTGGATGATTTACACCCTGCTGGCGGGGCGCTGCTTGAGTGACGCGGCACAGCACGTGTTTGAGGCGCTGCAAACGGGGTCGCTGGCGCAGAGTCGCGAAAAGCTGTCATGGATTGTTGGGCGCGATACCTCGCAACTGGAAAAACCGCAGATCACCCGCGCGGTGGTGGAGACCGTGGCGGAGAACAGTGTCGATGGCGTGATTGCCCCGCTGTTTTTCCTGATGTTAGGCGGCCCACCGCTGGCGATGGCCTACAAAGCGGTCAATACCTTGGATTCGATGGTGGGGTACAAAACCCCGAAATACCGGGCGATCGGTTATGTGTCGGCACGAATGGATGATCTGGCGAACTGGCTACCTGCGCGGCTGAGCTGGTTACTGCTCAGTGCGGCGGCGGGGTTGATTCGGGCTGATTATCGGCAGGCGCTGCGCATCGGTTGGCGCGATCGCTATCAACACGCCAGCCCGAACTGTGCATGGTCGGAAGCCACGGTAGCCGGAGCCTTGGGGGTGCGCCTCGGTGGCCCGAATCACTACTTTGGCGAGCGGGTCGAAAAGCCTTGGATTGGTGATGATCGGCGTGAAATCGCGCTCGAAGACATTCCGCGCAGCATCAATTTGATGCGGATAGCGTCACTGTTAGCCCTTCTACTCTTTGCCCTGATTCACCTGCTGCTGGTCGGCATTTAACAAGGATAACCTGATGAACTATATAAAAAACCCGCAGCAGATCGAGCAAAACAGCTTCGTGATTATCGGCGATATCATTGCCGAGCAGCGGCCCGATTACCACTTTGCCAGTGAAATGCACGAAGCGGTGATCAAGCGGGTGATCCATACCACGGCCGATTTTGATTGGCTGGATATTCTGCACTTCTCGCCGCAGGTCTTGACCCACATTACTGAGGGCATCCAACGCGGTTGCACTCTCTACACCGACACCACCATGGCGATGTCCGGCATCAATAAAACGCTACTCAAGCAGATGGGCTGTGAATGCCGCTGCTATATCAGTGACCCACGAGTGGTGGAGAGTGCGCCGCAACAGGGCATCACCCGCTCAATGGCGGCGGTGGATGTGGCGCTGGCGGAGCCGGGCGAAAAACTGTTTGTGTTCGGCAATGCACCCACCGCGCTATTTCGCCTGCTGGAGCGGCAAGGCACGCCAGTGGCGGTGATTGGGGTACCGGTCGGTTTTGTCGGCGCGGCGGAATCAAAAGCGGCGCTGGCTGAAAGTGAGCTGCCCTGTATCGCCGCGCTGGGGCGCAAAGGCGGCAGCAATGTGGCGGCCGCCATCATCAACGCCATCCTCTACCAGTTACGGGGGCGCGATGAGTGATCTGACGGTGAGTGACCCTCAAGAGCGGCAAAACGCGCCACTCGACAGCATTTGGCATAACGGCAAACAGTACCGCAAGGGCTATACCACTGGCTCCTGCGCTACGGCAGCAGCGAAAGTGGCGGCGTTAATGGTACTGCGCCAGCAAGTGATTGATCAGGTAGCCATTGTCACTCCCTCCGGCATCAGCTTGAGCCTGAATGTCGAGCAGCCGCTGATTGAGGGGCAGCAAGCCACGGCGGCGATCCGCAAAGATGGCGGTGATGATGTTGATGCCACCCACGGCATGTTGATTTTTGCTCGCGTCACCCTCACCGAACAGACCGAGATCACCCTGCGCGGCGGGGAAGGGGTGGGCACCGTCACCCGCAAAGGCATTGGCCTGCCAGTGGGCAGTTCCGCCATTAATCGCACCCCACGCCAGACCATCGAGGCCGCCGTGCGCGAGGTGATCGGGCCGTTACGCGGCGCAGCGGTAGAGATCTTTGCGCCCGAAGGGGAAGAGCGGGCGAAGAAAACCTACAACGGGCGGCTGGGGATTCTCGGCGGCATCTCCATCATCGGCACCACGGGCATTGTTACGCCGATGTCGGAGGAGAGCTGGAAACGCTCACTGGCACTGGAGTTGGAGATGAAACGGGCGGCGGGGGAAGATCGTGTGATTCTGGTGCCGGGTAACCACGGCGAGCGCTTTGTCCGCGAACATTTGGGCTTGGATAGCCAGCGGGTGGTCACCATGAGCAACTTTGTTGGTTACATGCTGCAAGAGACGGTGCGACTGGGTTTTCGCCGCGTGCTGTTGGTGGGGCATCCCGGCAAATTGGTCAAAGTCGCCGCTGGCATCTTCCACACCCACAGCCATATTGCCGACGGGCGCATGGAGACGCTGGTGGCAAATCTGGCCCTGATGGGTGCACCCCATGCGCTGTTAGTTGAGGTTAATCAGTGTGATACCACCGAGGCCGCCATGGAGCTGATTGCTGAGCAGGGCTGGCAGGGGGTCTACACCCGCATCGCGGAGCGCATTTGTGAGCGCATTAGCGAAATGATGCGTTTCTCCGTTAACCCGCCGCAGTGCGACGCCATTTTATTCTCTTTCGATAACCAAGTGCTGGGCAGCAACCGACCACTGGATGAGATTCTGGAGGCGCAACGATGATTATCGTCGTGGGCATTGGCCCCGGTGATACCCAATACCTCACCCCCAATGCATTGCAGGCGATTGATTGCGCCGAGGTGCTGGTGGGCGGCAAACGCCATCTGGCGACCTTCAGCAGTGATGGCCGCGAAAGCCGCCTGCTGGATGCGGATCTGCTGGGGCTATTGGAGTGGCTGGACAGCAACAAAGATCGCGCCATTGTGGTGCTGGCCTCCGGCGACCCGCTGCTGTATGGCATCGGCAAACTGCTGGCGGCGAATTTTAGCGCCGACCAACTGCAAATTGTCCCCGGCATCAGCGCGATTCAATATCTGTGCGCCAAAGTGGCACTGGATATGAATGACCTTTTCCTCACCAGCAGCCATGGGCGAGCGCCCGATTTTGACTGGATCTTCCAGCACGACAAAGTGGCGATGGTGACTGACGGCACGATCGGCCCGCGCGCCATTGCTGATGCGCTGCATCAACGCGGCCTTGCCCGCACCCTGATTATTGGTGAAAACCTCTCCCAACCCAATGAACGCATTCACCGCCTGTCGGTGGATCAAGTGGCGGCCCGTTACGAGATGAATGTGGTGGTGATCCTCAATGAGAGATGAGCTTTTTATTCGCGAACAAAATGTACACGGGCGAACCGTGCCGATGACCAAAGAGGCGGTGCGCGCGCTGGCACTGGAACGGCTGGAGTTACCCGGTGCGACTCACCTGATTGATGTTGGCGCGGGGACGGGCAGTGTGGCGCTGGAAGCGGCACTGCGCTTTCCCGATTTACGGGTGACGGCCATTGAGCGCAATCCGGCGGCACTGGCGCTGATTCACGAAAACCGCCAGCGGCTAGGGTGCCACCATGTGGAGATCATCGCGGGTGTGGCTCCGTTGCCACTGCCCCATAGCGCGGATGCCATTTTTATCGGCGGCAGCGGCGGCCATTTGACCGCACTGATCGACTGGGCGCTGATGATGCTCAACCCGGATGGGCGTCTGGTGCTGACCTTTATTCTGCTCAATAACCTCAATGAGGCATTGAATCACCTACAGACCTGCGCCGTCAGCCAACTGGATTGCGTGCAGTTGCAACTCGCCAATCTGACGCCGCTGGGCAGCGGACACTATTTTAAACCGAATAATCCTACTTATCTTATTTCCTGCCACAAGGAGGCGCGCCATGTCTGAGTATCCTAATACCGCGACCCAAAATACCGTGCAACGCGATCTCGTCCAGCCATGGGATACACAAAAAGTGTGGTTTGTCGGGGCCGGGCCAGGCGACAAAGAGCTGATCACGCTGAAGGGCTACCGCTTGCTGCAACAGGCGCAGGTGGTTATCTATGCTGGCTCCCTGATCAATACCGAGCTGCTGGAGTACTGCTCGCCACAGGCAGAGTGCCACGACAGCGCGGGCCTGAATCTGGCTCAGATCATCGCACTGATGGTCGAGGGAGTGCAGGCGGGCAAGTTGGTGGTGCGGCTGCAAACCGGAGACCTCTCACTCTACGGCTCGATTCGCGAGCAGGGCGAAGTCTTGGGTGAGCATGGCATTGGCTTTGTGTCGGTGCCGGGGGTCAGTGCTTTCTTGGGGGCGGCGGCACAACTGGGAGTGGAGTACACCGTGCCGGAAGTGGCGCAGAGCCTGATTATCACCCGCATCGAAGGGCGCACACCAATGCCGCCGCTGGAGCAGTTGGAAGCCTTCGCCGCCCACCAAACCTCAATGGCGATTTTCCTCTCGGTGCAAGAGGTGGATCGTGTGGCTGAGCGCTTAATTGCCGGCGGTTATCCCGCCACCACGCCAGTGGCAGTGGTCTACAAAGCCACTTGGGCGGAGAGCCGCACCGTGCGCGGCACTCTGACTGACATTGCCGAGTTGGTGCGGGCGGCAGCAATCAATAAAACCGCACTGATTTTGGTGGGAGCCTTTTTGGGCGATGAGTACCACTACTCCAAACTCTATGACGCGGGGTTCAGCCATGAATACCGTCAAGCCTGAGTCGATCGCGGTATTTTGCCTGACCCCCGGCGGGGTGCGGCTGGCGCGGCGCTTGCAAACCCACTTACCGCTGACCTGTTTCACCAGTGACAAACTGCTGGAGCCGGGCTTTCTGCCCTTCACGGGCACTTTTGGCGAGACGATGCGCGAGGCGTTTAAGCACTACTCGGCGCTGGTGGTGGTCGGTGCCATTGGCCTGACGGTGCGGGTGATCGCGCCACTGGTCAAAGACAAAATGAGCGACCCGGCGGTGGTGGTGATTGATGAGCGCGGCCAGCACGTCATCAGTTTGCTCTCCGGCCATGTCGGCGGCGCGAACACACTTACTCGCTATTTGGCGGGCATTTTGGGGGCCGATCCGGTGATTACCACCGCCACTGACGTCAACGAGATGGCGGCACTGGACACACTGGCAAACCAGTTGGATGCCGAAATGCAGGATTTTCGTCACGCGGTCAAAGTGGTCAATCAAATGCTGGTCAGCCACCAACAAGTGGGGCTGTGGTGGGACACGCCACTGCGAGCCGAATGTGCGCGCTGCGACACCCGAGGCTTCGTTCCGGTTGAGTCACTGGATGATTTGCCGCCACTGGACGCCTTAGTCTGCATCACCCTGCGCGACACTCTGCCGCTCAGCGCCGAGCAACAACTCGCCTTGCCGGTCTACAAGCTGGTGCCGCGCCGCGTGGTGGCGGGGATTGGTTGCCGCCGCGCCACTTCGCTGCAAACGCTGGTGGAGCTGCTGCAACAGCAAATGGCAGAAAATCACTTTGACCTCATGGCACTGCGGGCCATTGGCAGTGTCACCATCAAGAAAGATGAACCCGCGCTCCATCAGCTCGCACAGTGCTGGCGCGTGCCCTTCGAACTGTTCAGCGTCGGCGAACTGAGCCGCCATGAACAGCGTTTCCCTGCTTCTGAATTTGTCCGCCAAACGGTGGGTGTCGGTAGCGTTTCACAACCGGTCGCCTGGCTGATGAGCGACGGTAAATTGGTTGGCAATACTCTGCGTCAGCAGGGCGTCACCATCACTCTGGGAGTATCGCATTAATGTTAACCGTGATTGGCATCGGGCCGGGCAGTGAATCGATGATGACTCAGGAGGCCATAGCGGCGATCCAAGAGGCGGAAATTATCGTCGGCTATAAAACCTACACCCATCTGGTCAAGTCGATGACCCAAGATAAGCAGGTAATCAAAACCGGCATGTGCAAAGAGATTGAGCGCTGTCAGGCGGCGATTGATCTGGCGCTGGCGGGTCATAAGGTGGCGCTGATCAGCAGTGGCGATGCTGGTATTTATGGTATGGCGGGGCTGGTGCTGGAGTTGGTTACCCAACAGCAATTGGAATTAGAAGTGCGGCTGGTGGCGGGGATCACCGCCAGTATCGCGGCAGCTTCGTTACTCGGCGCACCGCTGATGCATGATTTCTGTCATATCAGCCTAAGTGATTTGATGACCCCGTGGGCGGTGATTGAAAAACGCATTATTGCCGCTGCGCAGGCGGATTTTGTCATCTGCTTCTATAACCCCCGCAGTCGGGGCCGCGAAGGGCATCTGGCACGCGCATTTGAGTTAATGCTGCCGTGGAAAAAAGCCGAAACGCCCGTGGGCGTAGTAAAAGCCGCTGGGCGTAAAAAGCAGGAGAAATGGCTCACCACCTTGGGTGAGATGGATTTCGAGCCAGTGGACATGACCAGCTTGGTGATTGTCGGTAATCAGGCCACTTATTGCCGCAATGGGCTGATGATCACCCCTCGCGGGTATTCGCTATGACAGGGCATTCGCTATGACTCAGCGCCACCCACCGATTCATCTGTTCGGCGGCACCAGTGATGCGCGGCTGATCTGCCAATTACTCGATGCGGCAGGCGAGCGCTATAGCTTGTCCGTCGCCACCGAGGCGGGCAAACAGTTGGCGGGGGAGATTCGCGGTGAAGTGATCATCGGGCGGATGGATGCGGCGGCGATGGCTGATTTTCTGACCGCCCGAGAGGTGTGCTGGGTGATTGATGCCTCGCACCCCTATGCCGATCTGCTCAGTGACAATGTGGTTGCCGCCTGCGAACAGGCGAATGTGCCGATGACCCGCTATCAGCGCCCGAGCGAGATTGACGCGCTTCATCATCCGCTGCTGCACAAAGTCGATAGTCTCGCGGCGGCCTGTGCGGTGGCTCAGAAATTGGGGCCACGGGTGCTGCTCACCACTGGCAGCAAGCAGTTGGCCGAGTATCAGCGCGGGCTGAGTGGCAAAACGCTGTTGGCGCGGGTGTTGCCGACCGCCGAGGTGCTGAGTCAGTGCGAAGCGCTGGGGTTAGGGGTGGACAACATTATCGCGCTGCGCGGGCCATTTAGCGCGCCATTCAATCAGGCGCTGTATGAATTTTGCCAGCCGGATGTGGTGATCACCAAGGAGTCCGGTGCGCAGGGGGGGTATCAAGAGAAAGTCGCCCCCTGTCTGGAGCTGAACATTCCCTGCATTGTGGTGCGCCGTCCGGCCTCCGTGGTGTTGGGCCGTCTCGGGCAGCAAGTGGCTTCATTCGATGAATTGACCCAGCATCTGACCCACTGGCAAGAACAACGAGGAGCATAAATAAAATGAAAAAAGCACTGTTGGTGATCAGTTTCGGCACCAGTTACGAACAGACCCGCCAGAAGAATATTGATGCCTGCGAGCAGCAATTGGCTGCCGCCTACAGCGACCGTGATCTGTTCCGCGCCTTTACCTCGGAGATGATCATTCGCAAGCTGCGTAAACGCGATAGCCTGCTGATCAATAACCCGCGTGAAGCCCTAAAACAACTGGCTGAGCTGGGTTATCAGGATGTGGCAATTCAATCACTGCATGTGATCAATGGCGATGAATATGAAAAAGTCGCCAATGAAGTGCGCGCCTTCAGTGACACTTTCCATCATCTGGTACTGGGCACACCGCTGTTAAGCAGCTTTGCTGATTACCAGCAGTTGATGCTGGCACTGCAAGCGCAAATGCCCGCTCTTGCGGCAGATGAGCGGGTGGTATTTATGGGGCATGGAGCCAGCCATTTCGCCTTCTCCGCCTATGCCTGCCTTGATCACCTGATGACCTCACTGAACTTCCCCGCCTTGGTCGGCGCGGTGGAAAGCTACCCCGAAATCAGCCATATCATCACCCGCCTACAACAGCAGGGGGTGCGCAAAGTGCATCTGATGCCACTGATGCTGGTGGCTGGGGATCACGCCATCAACGACATGGCCTCTGACGAGCCGGACTCATGGCGCTCGCAGTTGGAAGCCGCAGGGATTAGCGCCCAATCATGGCTGCAAGGATTAGGTGAAAACCCATTGATTCGCCAAATGTTCGTTGAACATCTGGATCACGCCTTACAACAAAAACAGCAGGAGGCAGCGTAATGAGCGGCAGACTTTATGCCCTAGGTGTCGGCCCCGGAGCCAGTGATTTGATCACGGTGCGCGCCGCCCGAGTGATAGCCCAACTGGATGTGCTCTATGCCCCCGCTGGGCGCAAAGGGGGCGACAGTCTGGCGCTCTCTATCGTGCGCGAATACTTATCGCCCGCCACGGAAATTCGCACCTGCCACTTCCCGATGAGTGCAGATGATAGCGAAAAACAGGCGGTGTGGGATGAGGTGGCGCAACAGCTACAAAACGAAGTCGCCCAAGGGCGTCAGGTCGGCTTTATCACCCTAGGCGACTCAATGCTATTCAGCACGTGGGTGTTTTTGCTGGAACGCATAGGCCGCCCTGATTGGTTAGAGATCGTGCCGGGGGTGACCTCCTTTGCTGCTATCGCGTCCCGTGCGGCACTGCCCTTGGCGATGGAGCAACAGTCGCTGGCGATTATGTCCTGCACTGCGCCGGAAGCCGAGTTGGAGCGGGCGCTGCGCGACCACGACTGCGTGGTATTGATGAAAGTGTATGGTCGCTTCGCCCGCATTCAGGCGCTGTTGGCCCGCTTAGACCTCTTCCCCCATGCGCTGTTGATGTCGGAAGCCTCGCTGCCGGGGGAGGTGTGCTGGCGTCAATTGGATAGCATTGCTGCCGACCAGCCATTGCCCTATTTCTCCACCATTTTAGTGAATAAGCAGCAATACGTTAATTAAGAACAATACGTTAATTAAGAACAAAGGGTTAATTAATTTTAAAAAACATCCCCAAATTAATTGGAGTTGCAAATGGAAAGACAGCTAAAAAAACTCTCATTTACCGGATTGGCGATGGCAATCCTGCTGACCATTGCCCCGAATGACGTTTTTGCCATGCACATTATGGAAGGTTTTTTGCCGCCGATGTGGGCGCTGGCTTGGTGGGTGCTGTTCCTGCCGTGCCTGTTTATGGGCTTGGTGCGCTTAAAGCAGATTGTCGCGGAAGACAGCAATCAGAAAGTGTTACTGGCTCTGTGTGGCGCTTTTATCTTCGTGCTCTCGGCGCTGAAAATTCCGTCCGTGACGGGGAGTTGCTCGCACCCCACAGGGGTTGGGCTGGCAGTGATTCTGTTCGGGCCAGTGGTGGTGGCAGTATTAGGGGCGATTGTACTGCTGTTCCAAGCACTGTTATTGGCGCACGGCGGGTTGACCACTCTGGGCGCGAATGGCATGTCGATGGCGGTGATTGGGCCGGTGGTGGGGTATCTGGTCTGGAAACTGGCCTGCAAAGCGGGGTTACGTCGTGATGTCGGTGTGTTCCTCTGTGCCATGCTGGCGGACTTAACCACCTACTTTGTCACCTCGGTACAGCTCGGATTGGCTTTCCCCGATCCGCAATTTGGTGTCAGTGGCTCGATTATCAAATTTATGGGGGTGTTCTGCATTACCCAGATCCCGATTGCTATTGCTGAAGGTTTACTGACAGTGATGATTTACGACCAATTGACCAAACGCCAGCTTATCCATGCGGAGACTCACTAACATGAAAAAGACCCTTATCTTGCTGGCGATGGTGATCGCACTGGTGATCATGCCCTTCTTTATCAATCACGGCGGCGAATATGGCGGCTCGGATGGTGAGGCTGAAACCTTGATTCAGGTCACCGCTCCCCACTATAAACCGTGGTTCCAGCCGCTGTATGAACCGGCCAGCGGTGAAATTGAGAGCCTGCTGTTTACTCTGCAAGGTTCCATCGGTGCGGCGGTAATTTTCTATATCTTGGGCTACTACCGGGGGAAACGCGGTGAGCATGCTGGGGATTGATAAGCTAAGTTATCAGAGCCGCTGGCGACAGGCCGATCCGATGGGAAAACTGCTGCTGTATGGGGTTTTCCTGCTGCTGGCGATGCTGAGTCCGCCGATGTATCAGGCGCTGCTGTTGCTGTTTATTGCCGGATTGACCTGCTATTTGCTGCGAGTTGGCCCGCGCCGCTATCTGCGCTGGCTGGCGATTCCGCTCTCCTTCCTGCTGGTGGGGTTGGTGACCATTGTGCTGTCGCTGGCTCGCCAACCGGAGAGCTTGTGGTGGGGAGTACAAATAGGCCACTGGTGGTTCGGCATCGATAAAATCGGCTTAGCCACCGCCAATCAAACACTGTGGCGCAGTCTGGCAGCGCTGGCGGCCACCTTCTGGTTTGTGCTCAACACGCCATTTCCGCAGTTGATTCAACTGTTGAAACGCTGCCATGCACCCCGTCTGCTCACTGAGCAGATCCTGCTGACTTGGCGTTTCATCTTTATTTTGATCGAGGAGGCGGCGGCGATTCGTCAGGCACAGTCACTGCGATTTGGCTATATCTCACTGCCGACGGGTTACCGCTCGCTGGCAATGCTGGTGGGTATGCTATTTACCCGCGTGATGATTCGCTATCAACAGATGGTCATCGCGCTGGATATGAAACTCTATCAGGGTGATTTTCACCTGTAAGGCAGGATCTGATGTTAGCCACCCGACACTTAAATTTCAGCTATCAAGATGAGCAGGTATTGCATGATTTGACGCTGGATTTCAGTCAGCATGCAGTCACTGGTATTTTGGGGGCCAATGGTTGCGGCAAATCTACGCTGTTTATGAATTTGACGGGCATTCTGCAACCGCAGCAGGGGGCGGTGCTGTGGCAAGAGGAGCCGCTCAGCTACAAAAAAGCCAGCCTGCGGGCACTACGCCAGCGGGTAACCACGGTATTTCAAGATCCCGAACAGCAGATTTTTTATACCGATATCGACAGTGATATTGCTTTCAGTTTGCGCAATCTGGGGATGCCGGAGGCGCTCATTGCTGAGCGGGTGGATCGGGCGCTGACCTTGGTGGATGCGCAGAGTTTTCGCCACAAATCGATCCAGCACCTAAGCCACGGTCAGAAAAAACGGGTGGCGATTGCCGGGGCGCTGGTGATGGAAGCGGAGTATCTGTTACTGGATGAACCGACCGCCGGACTCGACCCCGCGGGCCGCCAGCATATGATTACTCTCATTGAGCGCATTGTGGCGGAGGGAAAACGAGTTATTCTATCCAGCCATGATATCGACCTGATTTATAAGGTTTGTGACTATCTTTATGTGCTCTCTCATGGGCACCTGATGATTGCCGGAGAGACCACCGAGGTGTTCCTGCAACAGGATAAACTGCAAGCTGCGGGGCTGGTTCAGCCGTGGCTGGTCAAAATGCACACTGAGCTAGGCTTGCCGCTGTGCAAAACCGAAGAACAACTTTTTGCGCTGATGCGTCAGCGTGAAGCGGAGGAGAGGCGATGAGTCTGTCGGCAACTAAGCTATCGACCACAAAGCTATCGGCCACAAAGCAATCGACCACAAAGCTATCAATCATGGTGCAAGGCACGGCATCTGACGTCGGAAAAAGTGTGTTAGTGGCGGGGCTATGCCGCATTTTTATGCAGGATGGTTATCGCAGCGCGCCATTTAAATCGCAAAATATGGCGCTGAATTCGGGCATTACGCCGCAAGGCGAAGAGATGGGGCGGGCGCAGATTTTTCAGGCCGAAGCGGCGGGTATTGCCCCGGATGTGCGCATGAACCCGGTGCTGCTCAAGCCCACCAGTGACCGCAAAGCGCAAGTGGTGCTGATGGGCAAGGTGGCTTGCAATATGGATGCAGTGGAGTATCACCAGTACAAGCCGCAGTTGCAGCAGCAGATCAGCGAGGTTTACCACAGTCTGGCTGGCGAATATGACGTGATGGTGCTGGAGGGGGCGGGCAGCCCGGCGGAGATCAATCTGCGCGACCGCGATATCGTCAATATGGGCATGGCGGCGATAGCCGATGCACCAGTGGTATTGGTGGCGGATATTGATCGTGGCGGCGTATTTGCCTCTATTTATGGCACGCTGGCATTGCTGCATCCCCATGAAAAAGCGCGGGTCAAAGGGGTGATCATCAATAAGTTTCGCGGTGATATTGCGCTGCTTAAACCCGGTTTGGAGCAGATTGAAGCGCTGACAGATGTCCCTGTTTTGGGGGTGATGCCGTGGCTGGAGATTGATTTGGAAGATGAAGATGGCGTGGCACTGCAAAACGGCAAATATGACGACGCGGCCGCCAAGGCGCTGGATATCGCGGTGATTCGCCTGCCACACATTGCCAACTTTACCGATTTTAATGCGTTGGCCGCGCAACCGGATGTGCGCCTGCGCTATGTTTCGCAGCTTTCGGCCTTGGGTCAGCCGGACTTAATTATCCTGCCCGGCAGCAAAAATACGCTGGGAGATTTGCAGTGGCTGCATCACAGCGGGTTGGCGGCGGCACTGCTGGCGCAACATCAGCAGCAGGTGCCGGTGATCGGGATCTGCGGTGGCTATCAGATGTTGGGTAAGCGCATTGTTGATGGGGTGGAGTCGGGCCTCGAACAGATGGAGGGGCTGGGTTTGCTGGATGTGGAAACCCAGTTCGCGCAGGAGAAAGTCACCACGCGGGTCAGCGGAGCCTGTCTGGCGGCGCTGCCGGGGATGCTAGCAAATTGCGCGGAGCACCCACTGGAGGGCTATGAGATCCACATGGGCGTCTCTCAACTGGGGGCCGATGCCACCCCTTTTGCCCGCCTGACCTTACGTAACGGGCAAGCAGAGCAGTGGGAGGATGGGGCGGTGAACCGTGACGGCAATGTGTTGGGCAGCTATATTCATGGCCTGTTCGACAGCCACCACTTTACCCGCCCACTGCTGGACAATTTGCGCCAACGCAAAGGGCTGGCGGCGTTTGACGGGGTGACCGTCAATTACGCGGAACATAAGCAGCAACAGTTTGATCTTCTGGCAGCAGAGATGCGACAGCATATTGATATAGAACGGATTTATCAGCTAATGACAGCACATCACCAGGAGCGCACACAGTGATTTTGATTACCGGCGGTGCGCGGAGCGGCAAGAGTTCGCTGGCTGAACGGCTGGCAGCACAGGCGTGCGATCGGGTATTTTACATTGCTACGTCGGTGGTGACTGACGCGGAGATGGCCGAACGGGTTGCGCTGCACCGCGCCACCCGTCCGGCCCACTGGCGCACGTGGGAGGGGTATCGGGATCTCGGCGCGGTACTGGATCAGCAAGTGGCGGCGGGCGAGGCGGTGATGCTCGAATGCATCACCACACTCATCACCAATCTGCTGTTTGAACAGGCGGGCGACACCCCACCTGAACAGATGGATTTTGCGCAGTTGGAGGTGGGGATTCAGCAACAGATTAGCGATCTGCTGGCCGCCTGCGCCCGAAGCTCGGCACCCATCTATCTGGTCACCAATGAGCTGGGCATGGGTATCGTGCCGGAAAATCGCCTCGCGCGGCACTTTCGCGATATCGCGGGGCGGGTTAATCAGCGGTTGGCCGCAGCGGCAGACGACGTGTTTTTAGTGGTTTCTGGCATTGGAGTAAAGATTAAATGAGCCTGCGACTCTTTCTCGCCACCTTGCAATTTATGACCCGCATTCCGGTGCCGGAGCGCTGGACACAAGGGCTGGCGATGGATCACTACGAGCGCGGTATTGTCGGTTTCCCCTTGATTGGCCTGATTGTCGGGGTGATGGGGGGGGCGGTCTTTACCTTGTTGGCCCCTTGGTGCGGCGTGCCTTTGGCGGCGCTGGGCTATGTGCTGGCCTTGGCGCTGATCACCGGGGCTTTTCATCTTGATGGGCTGGCCGATACTTGTGATGGGGTTTTCTCCGCCCGCAAACGCGAGCAGATGTTGGAGATCATGCGCGACAGCCGCCTCGGGACTAATGGCGG
Organism: Yersinia mollaretii ATCC 43969; assembly: GCF_013282725.1. NCBI lineage: Bacteria > Pseudomonadati > Pseudomonadota > Gammaproteobacteria > Enterobacterales > Yersiniaceae > Yersinia > Yersinia mollaretii. The sequence continues at coordinate 3,005,276 of NZ_CP054043.1, forward strand.
GTTAGCGCTGATTTTTATTGTGCTGGCAAAAGTGCTGGTGGTGAGTGAACTGGCGCTGCGTGATCTGTCGATGTTTGCCCTACTGACCGCCGCCTCGGTGGTGGGTCGCACCGTAATTGTGCTGCTGATGTATCGTCAGCGCTATGCGCGCGAAGGCAATGGGCTAGGCAATATCTACATCGGCAAAGTGACGGGCAGGCAAACCGTCATCACTCTGGCGGGCGGCGCGATATTGACGCTGTTGCTCGGCCAAGGGGCGGCGGTGCTGGCGCTGGTGATCACGATGGTGGTGGTCTGGCTGTTGGCAACCTATCTGCGCCGCCGTTTAGGTGGACAGACCGGAGACACCTTGGGTGCGGCTGCCGAAGTGGGCGAATTGGTGTTTTTACTGGCGCTGTTGTGACATTGCCGCCTCTTGAATCCTCTCCCTATTGGACCACGCTATGCGACTTTTTTTGGTACGCCACGGGCAGACCGAGGCCAATTTGCGCGGTGTTTTTTGCGGCTTGACCGATTTGGATCTGACCCCGCACGGCGTAGCGCAGGCCGGACAGGTCACCGAGTGGTTGGCGGAGGTTGATTTTACTCATGCCGTGAGCAGCCAATTGCGGCGCGCCCGGCATACCGCCGATATTCTGCTGGCTGGGCAGGATATTGATCTGAGCATCGACGGCCAATGGAATGAGATGAATTTCGGTGAGTGGGAGATGCGCCATCACCATGATTTACAACGGGAAGACCCCGAGGCGTGGGCCGCTTGGGTGGCGGACTGGCAACAGGCTAGCCCCACGGGCGGGGAGTCTTTTCCTGAGTTTTCTGCCCGCATCGAACAGGCCGTAGAGTCACTAAAATCAGTTAAAAATAACGACAATAATCAGTTATTGGTCGCCCATCAGGGGGTATTGAGCCTGATGTTGGCCCGTCTGCTGGCGATGCCCGCAGCGGCCATGTGGCACTTTCATTTTGAGCAGGGGGCATACAGCGTGTTGGAGATCCATGATGGATTTGTCACGCTACGTGCATTCAATAGCCAGGCTGTTTGGCAGCCTGCGACACGAGGTTAAAGAGATGCAAACACTTTCATCGATTCTGGCGCGCATTCCACCGTTAGATAGCAAGGCGATGGCCCGCGCCAAAGTGCGGCTGGATGGCTTGCTTAAACCGCCCGGCAGTTTGGGCCGCTTGGAGCAGTTGGCGATTCAGTTGGCGGGGATGCGCGGGCTGTATGGGCATCAAGTCGATCGCAAGCAAATTATTGTGATGGCCGCTGATCACGGAGTCTACGACGAAGGTGTGGCTATCTCGCCCCGCGTGGTGACCCAAGTTCAGGCGCTGAATATGGTGAAAGGGGTGACGGGGGTCTGTGTGTTGGCGGCCAATGCCGGGGTGGAAGTGAAGATTGTCGATGTGGGCATCGACAGCGAGAAACTCCCCGGTGTTGTGGACATGAAAGTGGCCCGTGGCAGTGGCAATATTGCGCGCGGAGCGGCGATGACCCGTCAGCAAGCCGAAGATCTGCTGTTCGCCAGTGCAGCGCTGACTCTACAGCAAGCCGCCGATGGGGTGAAAGTCTTTGGTGTCGGTGAGTTGGGGATGGCGAACACCACGCCTGCCGCCGCGATGGTCAGTGTGTTCACCGACAGCGACCCTGAGTTAGTGGTCGGTATTGGGGCGAATTTCCCCAGTGAGCAACTGCATCATAAAGTGGCGGTAGTGCGCCGCGCCATCGAAACCAATCAGCCTGATGCCAGTGATGGCATTGATGTGCTGGCAAAAGTCGGGGGTTTTGATCTGGTGGGGATGACGGGCGTGATGCTGGGCGCGGCGGCGGCGGGATTACCGGTGGTGCTGGATGGTTTCCTCTCCTATGCCTCGGCGTTAGCAGCTTGCCGTATCGCACCGCGAGTGCGCGAATACCTGATTCCGTCCCATATGTCGGCGGAAAAAGGCGCGGTGATCGCCCTAAATCACCTGCAACTGGAGCCTTATTTGCAGATGGGCATGAGGCTGGGTGAGGGCAGTGGGGCGGCAATCGCTATGCACTTGGTCGATGCGGCCTGTGCGGTCTATAACAATATGGGGTCGTTAGCCGAGAGCAATATTGAGTTACCGACGCCCACGGCTTAATGGTTAATATTGCCATCTCCATCCCCCTGCTTCCTTGAGGTTGCAGGGGGTGTTATTTGCGCCAACCTGCAACTTTGACTCAGTACCGGGGGTTTTTAGGCGCTGGATGATCAGATGATGTTATTATCCCAATACGCATTGAGGTAACGCATTAAAATAATTGGGTATATGACATGCAGAAGCTGCTTTTTTCCGGTCGTATTAACTTGAAAATGATTCGCTATTTCTTAGCCGTATCAGAAGAACTGCACTTCGGCAAAGCCGCTGAACGCCTTCATATCTCCCAACCGCCCTTAAGTTTGCAAATTAAAGAGCTGGAAGAGGCTTTAGGCTTCCCCCTATTTATTCGCGATAGCCGCAATGTGGTGCTGACTTTGGCCGGTGAGATGATGCAGGCTGAAATGAAAGAGGTGTTTGAGAATATAGAAAACTCCCTTAGCCGCGTCTCCTATATTGCTCGCCACGAACAGAGCCACCTGAATATCGGCATTATTGGTTCCGCCCTATGGCATCAATTATTAGAGAAATTCAAAAGTTTTAAAACGCTGAATCCGAATACCACTTGGTCGCTCCATGAATTTCCCCCCAGCAAACAGTATGAAGCGCTATTAAATAAAAAACTCGATATTGGCTTCTGGCGTTGCGCGGATCTGGAACAGAATCCGGCGCTGGTCTATCGGCGAGTCGAAAAACAGCGGGTGGCTGTCGCAGTCTCCTGTGAGAGTGAGTTAGCGGCTTGCGAGCTGCTGTCGTTGAAGGATCTCTCAGGGCAAACACTGATATTCCTCACTTTTACCCACTCTGGCTACTCCAAAAACCTCTACAATAGTTGCCTCAGTGCGGGCTGTAAGCCGCAGGGTATTTACCAATTTGATGAGCCGCAGACGCAACTGGCTTTTGTCAACAGCAACTTGGGTATCGCTTTAGTCCCTGAAAGTATGCAGGAAATTCCTTGGCCGAATATTAAGTTTATTCCGCTGCAAGAGCACCTCTCAGCGGATCTGTTTGCGGTTTACCCCCCCGGTAGCACTACTCAGGCGCTAGAGCGATTACTTGAGTTATTCTAAGCCCACGGCTATTTAGCGCTATCATTTGGCCTTAACTAAAATCGCCATCGCAATTATGACTAACCCTGCGCCACTGGCGATCTCTTGCCACTGGATCTCCTGACCCAGTAACCCATTTGTCGCTATCACCGACAGCGGAATGAGATACACATAACCTGATATTTTGGCGGGCGATAATACGATGCAGGCTTTTTGGAACAGGAAAAAACTTAATGCCGTCGCAAAGGTGGCGAGATAGAGAACACCACTCCAAGTGATCACGTTAATATTACGCCACTCAATATTCGGCAGTTGATAAGCGACGACGGCGGTCAGTAACAGTGTGGCGCACATTAAACTCCAGCCCGTCAGCACCAGTGCGTGCTCACCGCGATGCAGTTTTTTCACCACAATGGGATTCAAGGCCATGCCTAAACAGCCAAATAGAAACAGGTAATCTGACGGCATCAGCGATAATTGTAAAAGCTGCGATAAATCACCCTTAAAAATAATTAACAAGGCACCCGAAATACCCAATAACAGTGCAATCAATACCGCCCATGTTGATCTTGCGTTGAGCAACAGCATGCTCATTATCAGGCTCATCAACGGCACAGTGGTATATAACGCACTCGAATTTAATGCGCTGGTGGTCTGAAGTGAAAATATCATGCAGGCAAAATAGACTAGTGGCGGTAGGCTAATCAGAGTGTAACGGCCTAAGTCACGATAATGAGGTAGTTTTAGTAATCCTTGCCCCGCTAACAGCACAATAAACAGCAGGCTGGCAATGGCATAGCGCATCCAGGTGATCACCATCGGCGGCAATGCATTGCTGATGGTGGCGCTGGCAATAAAGGAGCCGCCAAGGAGTGCGGTAAATCCTAGCATCTGCAAATGTGCCGTCACTGTTTTTGTTGTCATGTGCATCCCTATTACCCCTCGAGTGATCGACGATAATTGCGTGGAAACACAGACTGAACCATTACCTTTTCAGTATGGATAATCGTAATTTTAGTATTGGTTGTGTCATAACCGGCTCCCTATGATGGATTATTGATGTTTCTATCATGTGTATTCGTTAACCCACTCCTTTGATCCCTATTCAATTAAAATAATTAAGGTTTTTATTATGACAACCGCAAATTCAACTATTGATGCCGATTTCAGTGAATTACCTTTTCAGGCCGTCGACTATATTCAGAAAATAAAGCCCGGATTTAAGCCTCAAGCCGCATTCATTCTTGGTTCGGGATTAGGTGATTTGGTGGCTCAAATTACTGATGAAACGACCATTAGCTATGCCGATATTCCCGGCTTTCCGGTCAGTTCAGTACATGGGCATGCCGGTGAACTTGTTTTAGGTCATCTGTTTGGTGTTCCCGTGATGTGCATGAAAGGCCGTGGTCATTTCTACGAAGGCAAAGGCATGAGCATCATGACCAATCCGGTGCGCACCTTTAAATTAATGGGATGTGAGTTCTTATTCTGCACCAATGCCGCCGGTTCACTTCGCCCAGAAGTATTACCGGGTTCGGTTGTCATGCTAAAAGATCATATTAATACCATGCCGGGAACGCCATTGGTTGGGCCTAATGATGATCGTTTCGGTCCACGCTTCTTTAGTTTGGCGAATGCCTATGATAAAGATTTGCGCGCTGATATGGCGACTATTGCTCAGCAACTTGATATTCCACTGACCGAAGGCGTATTTGTCTCTTACCCTGGCCCTTGCTTTGAAACGCCCGCTGAAATTCGCATGATGCAAATTATCGGTGGCGATGTAGTGGGGATGTCTGTAGTGCCAGAAGTGCTCTCTGCGGCCCATTGTGGTTTAAAAGTCATTGCATTGACGGCCATTACTAATTTGGCTGAAGGGCTTTCTGATGTGGTTCTCTCCCACGAACAAACTTTAAAATGTGCAAAATTGGCATCGGTTAATTTCACCAAACTAATTGAAGCTTTCTTGAAAAGCAAAGTCTCGCACTGATCGATAAAATCACTATTCTCCAGACTTGGCGTGCAGTGACAATGCCGTATTAGCCAAGTCAGGAGAGAATATCTCTGAAGAGGGAAGTCCCCTACAGACTCAATAAGCAAAAAAGACTCCCTCGACGCATTTGTATCACGGAGAATAAAAATGATAATAAAAAAACGGCTTAAAGTGATGTTCTTCCTCCAGTTCTTTATCTGGGGTGCCTGGCTGGTCACCTTGGGTGCTTACATGATGAATACGCTGAATTTTACCGGTGCGCAGGTGGGGCTGGTCTATGGTGCGAAAGGGATTGCCTGTATTTTGATGCCCAGTATTGTGGGTATTATTGCTGACCGCTGGGTTAAGGCCAATATTCTCTACGCCGGTTGTCATTTATTGGGGGCGTTGGCGTTACTTATCGCGGCTAATATCTCAGATCCCAACTTCATGTTCTTTGTGATGCTCTTCAATGCGATGGTTTATATGCCGACGATTGCCTTAGCAAATACAATTTCTTATATCTGTTTAGAGAAGGCGGGGCTGGATACTATTAAGGATTTTCCAGCGGTGCGTGTTTTTGGCACTGTCGGCTTTATTTTCGCCATGTGGACAATTAGCCTGTCCGGTTTCGAATTGAGTAATATTCAGCTCTATATTGCCTCCGGTGCCGCGCTATTGCTGGCAATATATGCGCTTTCATTACCAAGTTGCCCGACTTCGAATGTGAAAAAAGATCGTTCGTGGGTCAATCTATTAGGGCTGGATGCTTTCGTCTTATTCAAGCAAAAGAAGATGGCGATCTTCTTCCTATTTGCCATGTTGCTCGGCGCTTCATTACAAATTAGCCACACTTTCAGCAGCCCGTTCTTACATGACTTTGCCAAAAATCCGGTTTATCAGGATAGTCTGGTGGTGCAATATCCGTCGATATTATTGTCGATGGCGCAAATTGCTGAAGTCTTTTTCATCCTGACCATTCCCTTCTTCTTATCTCGCTATGGTATTAAGCGCGTGATGATGATCAGTATGGTGGCATGGACCCTCCGCTTTACCTTATTTGCCTATGGTGATCCCTCTGCGACGGGTATCGTCTTATTGCTATTATCCATGGTGGTCTATGGATGTGCTTTCGACTTCTTTAATATTTCCGGCGCAATTTATGTCGAAAAAGAGGTGGACTCGACTATCAGGGGCAGTGCACAGGGCTTATTTATGACGATGGTCAATGGTGTTGGCGCTTATGTTGGCGCAATAACCAGTGGGCATGTGGTCGATTACTTTACTGACGGGGGCGTGAAGGACTGGAACAGTATTTGGCTCTCTTTCGCCGCTTATACGCTGGTGCTGCTCGTTATTTTTGTCTTCGTGTTCCAATATAAGCATGATGCGGTTGAGTTGAAGGATCGCCAGTTATCCCATTGATGGTTTAGTGTGAATGAGTGGCTTATTGTGATTTGAGGTGGCGCGCTAATGGGCAACGCCACTCACCAGAAACCGGATCATTTAACCCTGATCCGGTTAATGCAGATAAAAAATAATTACTGACTCTTATCCTGAATGCCGCGCACATTAAGATTATTATTATCCACTTGCGGCAACCCGGTTTTCGCCGAGGTGGATAATAACCCCGTTTCCGCGTAGTTAAACAGTTTCTCGCGGGTATCAGTAATATCCAGATTGCGCATGGTCAATTGACCAATACGATCGTCTGGTGAGAACACCGAATCCCCTTTCTCCATGGTCAGGCGCTCTGGCTTGTAAGTCAGATTGTCAGACACGGTATTGAGGATCGAGTAGTCATTACCCCGACGCAGTTCCAGTGTCACTTCACCAGTAATTTCGCTAGCAACCCAACGCTGAATGGAGTCACGCAGCATCAGAGCTTGTGGATCAAACCAGCGGCCTTGATAGAGTAGACGGCCCAGAACACGGCCATTGGCATGATATTGCTCAATGGTATCTTCGTTGTGAATCCCTGTCAGCAGGCGCTCGTAAGCAATATGCAGCAGTGCCATCCCCGGTGCTTCATAGATGCCACGGCTTTTCGCTTCGATAATCCGGTTTTCAATCTGGTCGCTCATGCCGAGACCATGACGGCCACCAATGCGGTTGGCTTCCATCATCAGCTCAACACTGTCGTCGAAAGTCACGCCATTCAGCGCAACCGGATAGCCGCGCTCAAAACGGATGGTAACTTCTTCCGCTTTGACCACCACATTTTCGTCCCAGAATTTCACGCCCATAATCGGATTAACGATTTTGAGGCTAGAGTTCAAGAACTCCAGATCTTTGGCTTCGTGAGTCGCGCCCAACATATTGGAGTCGGTGGAGTAAGCTTTTTCGGTCGACATTTTGTAGTCGAAGCCGGATTGAATCATAAATTCGGACATCTCATGACGGCCACCCAATTCATCGATGAAATCGGTATCCAGCCACGGTTTGTAAATTTTCAGTTCAGCATTGGTCAATAGACCGTAACGATAAAAGCGCTCAATATCGTTGCCTTTATAGGTGCTGCCGTCACCCCAGATATTCACGCCATCTTCTTTCATGGCGGCGACCAGCATGGTTCCGGTAACGGCACGGCCCAGTGGGGTGGTATTGAAGTAGGTGACTCCGGCGGTGGTGTTGTGGAAGGCACCACATTGAATAGCGGCGATCCCTTCAGCAACCAGTTGTTTGCGGCAATCAATTAGGCGGGCTTTCTCTGCACCATACTCCATCGCTTTACGCGGAATGGCATCATAATCTTCTTCATCAGGCTGACCCAGATTGGCAGTATAGGCGTAAGGAATTGCCCCTTTTTTCTGCATCCACAGCAGCGCTGCACTGGTGTCCAAACCACCGGAGAAAGCGATACCAACACGCTGATTAATAGGAAGGTGTTTGAGAATAGTTGTCATCAATTAAATCCTGTATGAATTAGGTCAGTCTGGCAAAGGTTTCAATGCCTACATTGATATCGCAAAACCGGTATTCGAGTCAAAGACATTTTGCATATTTATGTGTATTTTATTGCATAAGTATTTAATTTGTACTTTGGTGAAATTACGTTCCATTTAAAATAATTCAACGTTCTGTTATGCTATTCACATCGATTTTTTATCACATCTAACACGTTAAAATTTAAAGCGGAAAACCGCCATTGTAAACCGGCGCATCAGAATATTTCACCCGAGTGGTGGAAAGCGTAGGTGTCGACAAATGGGCGTGGTTTCAGGGACAGTTAAGTTGAAAATCTTTCGCGAAAGCGCGTGGTATAAAAAGCGAAAATCCTACCGGGTATTATTCTGGCGTGAGATAACGCCGCTGGCGATTCCGCTGTTTATTGAAGGGCTGTGTGTCCTGCTGATGGGGGTGTTTAGCACCCTGCTGGTGAGTTGGCTGGGCAAAGAAGCCATGGCAGCAGTGGGCTTGGCTGACAGCTTTAATATGCTGATGGCGGCCTTTTTTGCCTCTGTGGCGCTGGGCACTTCGGTCGTGGTGTCATTCAGTCTCGGCCAACGCAAGCGCAAACAGGCGCAAACGGCGGCTCGCGAGTCCATCTCTCTGCTGGTGTTAATCTCCCTACTCTTGGTGGTGCTGGTCCATTTTGCCGGTGAGGCCATTATCAATCTGATGGCGAATCAGGCCGATCCTGCTGTGAAAGCGATGGCGCTGACCTACCTGAATTTGACGGTCTGGAACTACCCGGCCATGGCGATAACATTGGTGGGATGCGGCGCGCTACGGGGTGCGGGTAATACGCGATTGCCCATGTTTATCAATATTGCGATGAATATTCTCAATATTGCTATCAGTAGTGTGCTGATTTATGGCCTGTTTAGCTGGCAGGGATTGGGTTTTGTCGGCGCGGGTATCGGCATTACACTTTCCCGCTACCTCGGTGCCGCCGTGGTGGTCTTGGTGCTGATTTTCGGTGCCAACAATACCCTGCGCATCCCCTTTAAAGCCTACTTTATGCCCTTTACCTCGGCCATTATGTTTGAGGTGTTAAGCATTGGTATTCCCGCCAGTGTGGAGTCCGTGATGTTCAGCATTGGTAAGTTGATTACCCAGCGCTTTGTCGCGGGAATGGGGACGGAAGTTATTGCCGGTAACTTTATTGCTTTTTCAATCGTCGGGCTGATTAACCTGCCGGGCAATGCGCTGGGGTACAGTTCGACCATCATCATTGGCACGCGGCTGGGGAAGGGGCAGATTTTGCAGCCGATCCGCCAGCTTAAACATATCTTCTGGCTATCAACGGTGGGCGTCTGTTTTATCGCGCTGCTGTCGATCCCCACGGCCGGATATCTGGCCTCGCTCTACACCAATGAACCGGGCGTCATCGAGGTGGTTAAACATCTGATTTGGATAAATGCGCTGTTTATGCCGATCTGGGCCGCGTCTTGGGTACTGCCATCGGGCTTGAAAGGGGCGAAAGATGCCCGCTATACCATGTGGGTAGCGCTGGCGGGGATGTGGGGTTGCCGCATTATTGCTGGCTATATCTTGGGTATCACGCTGGGGTTTGGCGTCACGGGGGTGTGGATGGGGATGTTCCTCGACTGGATAGTGCGCGGCGTGCTGTTCTATCGGCGCATGTCCACTGGCCGCTGGCTGTGGCGCTATCGGCCAGTGGGTTAAGTCGAATAATTAAGCATTTCCTGCCGATTGCCGATAAAAGAGATAAGCAGAATGTTATTCCTTATTTTCCGAATGACTTAATTCGCCTTGTAACCACTTATCACTCTTCATTCGCATTGGGGAAAGTATGGATAATTTTCAAAAAGAGATTGAGGAGAGAACTAATCTCACCTCATCAAACCGGTTTGAGCTGTTGCTGTTTCGCTTGGGCGAGTCGCAAGATGAAGAGAAATCCGAGCTGTTTGGCATCAACGTGTTCAAACTACGTGAAATTGTGCCTATGCCGACCCTGACCAAGGCGGCGGGTATGGTGTCGCCAATGATGGGGATGGCGAATATTCGTGGGGAGATTATTCCTGTGATTGATCTTCCGGCGATTGTCGGCTGTGAGCCAAAAACCGGATTAAATATTCTGCTGGTGACCGAATATGCCCGCAGTACTCAGGCATTCGCGGTGGAGTCGGTCGACGATATTGTCCGCCTCGAGTGGAGCCAAGTGCTGGCGGCCGACGCGGGGGTTAAGAGCCGTAATATCACCAGTATTGCTCGGCTGGATAATGACACCGCAAGTAATCGTCTGGCTTTGGTGCTGGATGTTGAACAGATTTTGTATGACATCATTCCCGCCAATCGTAATGTTCAAATCGACAGCACCAAAACCAAGGCATTTGATCTGAAACCCGGTTCTGTTGCCATTGTGGCGGAAGATTCTAAGGTGGCCCGTTCGATGCTGGAACAAGGGTTGAAGATGATGGATATTCCTGCCGTGATGCATATCACGGGTCTGGAGGCGTGGAATAAGATTCGCAAGATGGCCGATGAGGCGAGGGCAGAGGGCAAGCCTATCTCGGATAAAATCGCTTTTGTGTTAACTGATTTGGAAATGCCAGAAATGGACGGCTTTACATTGACGCTAAATATTAAACGCGATGAGTTCCTGAAGCATATTCCGGTGATTATCCACTCCTCGTTGTCGGGCAGTGCAAATGAAGATCATGTCCGCAAAGTGGGGGCGGATGCTTATGTGGCAAAATTCGAAGTCAATGAATTGGAAGCCGCCATCCACAGTGCCCTAGATTCAAAGAAAGCCCTGAACGGGTAATCTATCCTCCTGTTTTGGTCTCTAAGCTATTGATCTGCATTACAATGGCTTAGAGACTGGACTCACCCTGTGATGGCAAGGGTTCAGTCAAAAGCTAGCACTGGCGCAATGGCAGAAACCCCAATATAATCTCTTTATTCATTCACTAACGCTATTTAAGGAGGATTACTATGTTGACCCGTGAATTGTTTCTTTTTTCACTCGTCTTTAGTGATCGTGATGGCTCAAGCATTACTGGTATCGTGCTGCGATAACCTGCTTGAGCGAAGCTAACTAACACTCTGAGAACTTCCCTCCAGCTTACTGGTTATCGTCAGTTTCTTTGACGATCGGCATCTCTATGCCTGTAAAACTTGAGTAAGCCATGACCACATTACTTTCTACACAATCTGTCTGTTACGACAACACCTTCGGCCCACTGCTGGCTGAGATCTCTTTTGGCCTGAAAAAAGGCGACCGCATTGGTCTGATAGGCCATAACGGCAGTGGCAAAAGTACCCTGCTAAAAATCCTCAGCGGCGATCTGCCTGCGACTTCTGGCACGATCACCACCGCCAACCAGTGCTTGGTGGCTCGCGTTGAACAACATCTGCCCGCCGCACTGGCTGATTGCACTCTGTTGGAGGCAGTGCTCAATCATCTACCCAACAGCCTGCATCAACCCGAACGCTGGCAAGCCGAAGTTTTACTGGTCAGTTTGGGCTTCGACGAAGCCGCTTGGGCGCTGACCGCCGGGACATTGAGTGGAGGGCAGCACACACGCCTGCTATTGGCGCGGGCGCTGATTCGTCAACCTGATTTGCTGTTGCTGGACGAACCCAGCAACCATCTGGACCTGCCCACACTGCTGTGGTTGGAGCAGTTCCTACTGAATTGGCTCGGCAGCTTTGTGCTGGTTTCCCATGACCGCAGCTTGCTGGACCATGTCACCAACTGCACTTGGATCTTACGCGACAAAAATCTACAGTTCATTCGGATGCCCTGCACCTTGGCGCGACAGGCGCTCGCGGAGAAAGATATCGCGGATAGCCATCGCCGTCAGGCCGAGCAGAAGGAGATTGATCGGGTGGCAAAAAGTGCCAAACGGCTGGCTATCTGGGGCAGCGTGTATGACAACGAGAAGCTGGCGCGCAAGGCCAAGCAGATGGAGAAACAGGTCGATCGACTGAAGGATGAACAAACCCAACTGACGGCGGGTAACCAGTGGCAGTTGCGCCTAAACGGCGAGGCGCTACCGGCAGATCGGGTGCTGGCACTGTCAGCTTTGCGGGTGCGGCCTGCACCACTGGCTCCGGTACTATTCGAGCTGGATCAGTTGCGAGTAAAAAGCGGCGATCGCATTGCGTTGGTGGGACGTAACGGCTGCGGTAAATCTTCACTGCTGCACTGTTTGTGGCAGGCATTTAGCCAGTCAGAGGCCGCCGACGCAGGCGTGATGTTTCATCCCAAAGTGCGGGTCGGCTACTATGATCAGAGCCAGCAACAGCTACGTGATGAGGAGACATTAATTGAGGCGTTAGCGCCGTTCGCTTCGCTAACGGAAGATCAGCGGAAAATGGCGCTCATTGGTGCCGGATTCCCCTATATCCGACATCAACAGCGGGTGAATACGCTGAGCGGTGGCGAGCGCTCGCGATTACTGTTTATCGGCCTAACGCTGGCGAACTACTCGCTATTGCTGCTCGACGAGCCAACCAATCACCTTGATATGGAAGGTAAAGAGGAGCTGGCGGAGACGCTGAAGACATTCAGTGGCGCAGTGTTATTGGTCTCCCATGACCGGGCATTGATTGAGCAGAGCTGTAATCGTTTTTGGCTCATCCATCAACAGCGGCTGGAGGAGTGGCATGATATGGAGCCGGTTTACGCCATTTTGGCAGACAAATCGGCTCCCACGACTCTCCCGACGGCAACGCACTCAGCAGTAATGTTGCCCGCCGCAATGCAAGCAGAAGAAACACAAACGGAAAGTGAAGAGGAGCGCCTGTTGGCGACACTGTTGGATTTGGAAAGCAAACTCGCGGAGGATCTGGCGCGTAAACCCAAGCATCAGAAACTTGAGTTGCAACGGCAGTGGCAGCAGCAGATTACGCAACTTAATTCGCAGCTAGGGTTGGCGTAAGCACTAGGCCGCAAGGAGGCGGCCATATTCATCAACGACCCCGATGAATCAGTTACCGTGCTATTTATGCAATTTCACGCCATATCATGATTAGGTCCTGCAACCGGATACAGCCTCAAAAATTACAGGTATAATCCCACACATTACTCAACGGGTTTAGAAGCGAAGATGACAAAACTTACCTTACAAGAGCAGATGCTAAAAGCGGGATTAGTGTCCAGCAAAAAAATGGCCAAAGTCCAAAGAACAGCTAAAAAATCGCGAGTTCAGGCTCGTGAGGCAAGAGAGAGTGTGGAAGAAAATAAAAAAGCACAACTTGAGCGTGATAAGCAGCTGAGCGAACAACAAAAGCAAGCGGCTTTATCGAAAGAATATAAAGCTCAGGTAAAGCAGCTCATTGAAATGAACAGAATTAACATTTCAAAAGGCGATATTGGTTTTAACTTCACAGACAATAATTTAATTAAAAAAATTGTTGTGGATAAGACGACTCAAGCTCAGCTGATTAGTGGTCGTCTCGCCATTGCCCGTTTGACTGTTGATAACAAGGCTGAGAGTGAATACGCGATTATCCCCGCGAGCGTAGCCGACAAAATTGCGCAGCGAGATGCGAACAGTATTGTATTGAATAGTGCGCTGAGTCAGGAAGAGCAGGATGAAGAAGATCCCTATGCTGATTTTAAAGTGCCTGATGATTTGATGTGGTAATTAACATTTTCAGAACGGGCTGGGGTTACGGGCTTTGATACACTTTCCGCCAATGGGATGAACAAAATGCAGCTCACTGGCGTGCAGCATCAGTCTAAGTGTCCGTTCAGTCCCTGGCAGCAGGCGACCGCCATATAAGTCACAGCCCAAAATAGGGTGGCCCAACTGCTGACAGTGGATGCGGAGTTGATGAGTGCGTCCGGTTTCCGGGGTTAGTTGTACCCGCGTCAATGGCAGTAACGTCCCGTCTTCCAACTCATGATAAAAGCGCTCAACGACTCGGTAACCGGAGCGAGCGGGCTTGCCGTGGATGGCGCAAATTGACATCAGCGGGAACAGTGCTGGGTCTTTGGCAATTGCTGCGTCTATCACTCCTTCGTTGTCGTCCAGATGTCCGCAGAGCAGCGCGCTGTACACTTTGGTCACCGTGCGCTGGCTAAACTGTTGGCAGAGTGCGGCATTTATCGCCTTATTGCGGGCAATCACCATCAGCCCGGAAGTCCCGAAATCAAGTCGGTGAACCAGAGTGCAGCCGGGGAAAATCTGTACCAGCCGATGATGGACCGAATCGAGATTTTGCGGATTCTTCCCCGAGAGGCTGAGCAGCCCGGCGGGTTTATTGATCAGCACTAGATGATCGTCCTGATAGAGAGTCTCGATCTTGTCATGGCACGGCGGGGCAATAAAAGTATCGATAATCTTAGACATCAGGCTACTCGGATGAAGAGTGGGAGCGGATGATAACGAATTTTAAGCCGACTGTCAGAAACGACTGAAAAGCAAAAAACCCGCCTAAGTTTCCTTAAGCGGGCTTCTCTAATATGGCTCCTCTGACTGGACTCGAACCAGTGACATACGGATTAACAGTCCGCCGTTCTACCGACTGAACTACAGAGGAATCGTTTGAACGAGGCGAATAATAGCGGGGGTATAGGCGTTTGTCAAAGTAGAAAAACGCTAAAAATGCGCGTTTGCTGAGAGAATGAGCTTATTGGCGTGTTTTTCAGCAAAGTTGCACTTTTTCCCGTCAGTTATTCCCCTTGTTAAGTCGCTCACACTATTCGGCTCCACCATGCTTCGCATCCTCACGCGGATCAGGTATAGTTCCGCTTTTTGCGAAGGTAACATGCTGACTAACTCCTCCATTCGTCTCAATAAATACATTAGCGAAAGCGGTATCTGTTCTCGTCGCGATGCTGATCGTTACATCGAACAAGGAAATGTTTTTATTAACGGCAAGCGGGCTGCGGTCGGCGTTCAGGTCTTTCCTGGAGATGTAGTGAAAGTTAACGGTCAGACTATCGAGCCGCGTAATGAAGAGGACTTGGTGCTGATCGCGCTGAATAAGCCGGTGGGGGTCATCAGTACCACGGAAGATGGTGAGCAGAATAACATCGTTGATTTTGTTAACCATAGCAAACGGGTCTTTCCGATCGGGCGGCTGGATAAAGATTCGCAGGGGCTGATTTTACTGACCAATCACGGCGATTTGGTCAACAAGATCCTGCGCGCAGGGAATGATCACGAAAAAGAGTATGTCGTGACCGTCAACAAGCCGGTGACTGACGAATTTATTCTCGGTTTGGGGGCGGGTGTACCCATGCTGGGAACGGTGACCAAGAAGTGCAAAGTGAAGAAAGAGTCCACCTTTGTGTTTCGTATCACGCTGGTACAAGGGCTTAATCGCCAGATTCGCCGCATGACTAAGCACTTTGGCTATGAAGTGACGAAGCTTGAGCGCGTCCGCATCATGAATATCAGCCTGAAAGGGCTGCCGCAGGGTGAGTGGCGAGATTTGACCGAAGATGAACTTATCGAGTTATTTAAGCTGATTGAAAACTCATCGTCCGACGAAAAACCAGCGAAAAAAGCACCGGTTAAGCGTGTCGAAGCGAAAAGAGTGAGCATCAGTGGGCCGAAAAAAGCCGAAAAACCTGACAGTAATGCGGCAGCCCGTAAGCGCTTTGCCCAGCCAGGGCGTAAGAAGAAAGGGCGCTAAAATCGCATTCTGTTACGGTGTCACTTTGACTAACTGACTGTTTTTGACCTCATTACCGGCATCATTGAAGTAAATATAATTCAGGGTCACTCCACCTTTGAGTGATGTCGGTTGCTGTTCAAAATGATATTGGCGCTCGGCAAATGGGGTCACCATCATGTCCATCTCTTGGGCGACCAAATAGCTTTTTTGCTGGTTTTGCAACTGAATCTGGCCAAAAGAGACGTGGTAGGGGGTGGGGTTATGGGCGGTGAGAACGTATTCATTATTCTGCTTTTTGAGAGTGAAAGTGACTTTTTTCAGCGCTTCAGCGGGTTGCGGTGTTAACCCGTCGGGGCGATAGAAAATCTTCATCTGGGTGTTCATCGCCATCGCCACCTGAGCATGGGCATCAACATTACGCCGTGTTTTCGGCGGGATTTCGTATAGATTTAGCCAGTAAACTGATTCCCGATCAGTGGGTAGATTGTCGCCTTTATTGATAATCCGAAGCCCCTGAGCTGCCCCTGCTTGCATTTTGAAAACAGCAGGTAACACCATAAACGGCGCTTTACTCTGATCCGGCGTGCTGTCCACGTCGCCATCATCAATCCAAGTCTGTACCACCACCGGATAGTCATTGGTATTCGCCAACATCAGTGTGCGCTCGCGCGATTCGGGCTGATAAATCATGCGCGTCGCCCCCGCCACTAGCCCGGCGACAGCATGCTGATGAAGAGTTAACATCAGTAACAACAGGCATAAGTATCTCATTGTATTTTCACCAAAACGTAAGCAGTGGCATCGACTTTACCAGCCGTGGGAGTGCCGTTAGGCAGTTTTTTCAAGGTAGCAGTGAAGTGATGAGAGTAGTTGTTATAACCAGCGGCACTACTGCCATTGGCGCTAGCTCCCGTTAAGATGGGATACCAACCGGCAGCACTCGAACCGGTGATGCAATTGCTAACGCATCCCCCCCAACCGACAAAGTTCATGGCTGCACCGTTATCGTCACTCAAGCTGATCCCCACCCCGGTGGCAATACGATTATCGGTGCCGTAATTGTCGGAGAGCAGATAGCTGACGCCCCCCGCCGCGTTGACTAGCCCTAAACCCTGTGCTTTCAGGTAGCCTGGTAATGACGTTTGGATTCCCAGCGCAGTTTGCCCGCTATTAATGCCCGATTCCGTGCCGGATTGGCATTCGATATCCACTGTAATATCGGCGCTGCGGGTTTGGTTATTGTTGAGTTCATTCACGGTGATGATAGGGAAAACGACATAAGGCGTGACGTTGCGCACCACACAGGTATTTTTACGTGTCAGCACGGCGACCGGTGAGGTATTCATGCCAAATGCCATATAGCGCCCGCTTCCCCACGTTTGATAATTAGTCGCTGAATCATATCCTGCTTCTGGCACAGGCATTCCGGGGCCTTTGAAAACCACATAGCCGTTGGGTTGATTGCAGGTGTAACTGCCGGAGTAATTGTCGGCTGCTGGCCCAGGGCATCCCCATGTCGAGGGGCCGGGGGTGCGGTCTACAGAACCCACTTTTTTTAATTCAGCGCGGATCTGGCTGAAATGTTTACCTTTAATCTGAATTTTATTCCCCACCACATCGAACTTCCTCAGGGGCACTTGTTGCCAGATGCGGCTGAATTCAATCCCTGAATCGACATGAATCAATTTCAGTGCGGTATAGGGGAAGAAAGTCTGAAAATAGTTATCCCCCATATTGGTGTAGCCGCCCACATTACTGTCGCCGTTAGTGGCGAAGACTTCGAAAAGACTCTCTTTATCGGCGATATCGCATTCATAAATAACGGCTTCTGGGTCTGACCAGAAACGCGCGGGGACTAAGCTAACCATACTGGAGGCCAGAATCGAATCGACGGGCTGAATGTAGTTGCTCGTCATATTGATATTGCCCAGTTGTAGTGAAGCGCCGTAGTTGTCGCCACCGATATTGGCCCCTTTCCAGACGCATTGCGCATAACTGGGTAAAGCCACACTCAGTAAACCGAATGTCAAAAACAGTCCCATACCCTGAGAGAATAGGGGGCGGCGGCGTCGATCTAACATGGCGCGGCGGGTCGTCATAGGATTCATACTGTTTCTCTGATTTAAGTCTGTGTAACGACACACAAGGCATCGAGTTTATAAAGTTGTTGATCGTTCTTGGGGGTGCCGAGATCGTAATCAAGTTTACAGCGTTCATCAGCGGCATCGCCCCATGCCAGAATGAGCGTCCCACGCGGGTTTTCTGCCCGCAAATAGGCTTGGCTGGCCTGTCCTACCATCCCGACTTCATGTGCTTGGCTGCGGTCATCGTGCCCCGATTCGGTACTGCCATCGGTGCTATAAACTACCGTGCCCATGGGCAGTTGGCCGCCATTGGCGAGCTTGACGTTAATCAACACCGGATATCCGCTCAGTGTGCGGAAAGTCACTTTCACCGTCGAACCGGCATAAGGCGCAATCTGCCGCTCGCCATCTCGCAGCTCGGTATTGAAGTCCATCCCTTCAGGATCGAGGGTAATGGTGTTGTAGCGATAAGGCGTCAAGGTAGGCACCAAGGCGTAGCCAAAGTGGTCAATACGTGCACCTTGGCCGTACATCACTTTGGCCCCGCTGGCCCCTTTGGCTTCGATTAAGGCAAAGGTATCGCTCAGGTACGGCCCTAGTGTGACTCCGCCACTGTGGAAGGCGGCCGAACCTCTTGCGCTGGCTGATCCTTGCCAATAACCGGGACTGCTGGAGGCACTGCCGCTCAGGCTGGTCACCGGTAACCGCTTTTGCAAACTCCCGCTAAAGGTGTTCTCTTTAGTTTGCTCACTGCGGGCAAAGTCCATGCTGTAACTGGCAGATTGATCATCACCCATCACACCGGATAACGAGGTCTGATAGCTGGCACCGCTAGTTTGGCTGTTGACCGCTCCGGCTGAAATATAGGGGGCACGAGGGCTACTGCCCAGCGGGAATGAGATGGACATCTGCACCAAGGTTTCGCTGACGCCAAGTGTCTTGGCACCATTTGCCGCAGGCATGCCGCTGCCGGGGTCAACAAAGTAAATTTCATTGCTGCCACCGCCGGTTTTTTGTTGTGAAACCGCAAGGTTGAAACTGGTATCGCGCCACAGGGTATTGGCATAGCCCAACTGCAATTGCGTGTCGCGTTTGCGGTCATTACGGTAGTCCTGCGAGGAGGCGGTCAAATAGAGTGAACCGTAGCGGTTAAAGCTCTGATTAAGCGAGATTTCAGCTCGGCTGCGCTGTTGGTAGGAGCCAGAACTCCAAACTTTGCCATTATTGGCAGCCCTCACGCCTAATACATCACTCAGATCACGGTAACCCTCGGTTGAGTAGCGGTAACCCGCAACCGAGAGCGTGGTGTTGGTGGCTTCAAAGGTGCGACTGAAAGCGGCGCGCGCCATCCAGCCACTCTGCTGCTCATCATCCGGCAAACTGGCCTTCGAATAAGTAACATCTAGCCCTAAGGCACCAATATAGTGGGTAAAAACACCGCCTAGCATGGCGGCTTGATAACCGGGGGCCAGACGTAAACCGGTGTTGGCCGTAATGGCGTTACTGACGCCGCGCTGATAAGTCAGCTCACTGAAGACTTCATGATTGCCCTGATCACGAACCTTTCCAGCGGCAAAGCTGTAGCGAGAGTAACCGGGGCGCAAGGACTCTGGCACTGAGGAGAAGGGCACCTGAAAGGTACTCAGGCTGCCATCGGCTTCTTGAATTTCGACCGTCAGGTCACCGCCGAAATTGGTGGCTGATAAATCATCAAACTCAAACGGCCCCGGTGACACGGTGGCTTGGTAAATCGGGCGGCTATTTTGATATACCGTCACCTTCGCATTGGTTCTGGCAATACCGCGCACCACAGGGGCGTAGCCACGCTGTGATTCAGGCAACATGCGGTCATCAGTTGCCAGCGCGATGCCGGTAAATCCCATGCTGGAGAAAAACTGACCGGAACTGAAGGTTTCTCCGGCGGTCACTTCACTGCCAATAGAGGGCAGTGCGCGCTGGCTGTAGAGTCGGTTAGAGGTCCAGTTAGCCCCTCGAGTCTGGTCATAGCGCAAGGAGCCTTGCTGACGAAAACGCCACATCCCAGCATTGATGCCATTGGTCAGGCTCAGATAACTCGAATCGGTCGCCCGTTTAATGCCATCTTTGTTATAACCCACGTGATATTGGTTGAAGTTGTAATTGCTAAAACCAATGGTATCGCCGGAGGTGAGATTACGCGGATCGACATAACCCCGAGGCATTTTCTTAACAAAGAGCTGCGGAACTGACAGGTCAAAGCGTAATTTTGCATAATCAAAATGATAATCGCTGGCGGGTAGAATCGTTTTGAAATCTAGGCAGTTGTCTTCCAGATGGGCATTTTTTAGTGCCGTTTCTTCTACGCCAGCTTGTAGCAACTGTGCGCCTGACAGGCAGGGAATAACGTCATCACCTTTCGGGATAAACGTCAGTTCGACACGATCGACAAATTTGTTGTTCATATAGAGATCAACTTGGTATTTGCCTGCTTCATAACTGTCTTTTTTGTTAAAGCGAGAGATAGAGCCTAAACCCAGTGATGAGCCGCGTAATAATGCATCCTCAAACACATATTCATCTTGATGATGCTCTTCCGCTGCTGACACGATATGACTGACTAACAAGCCGTTCGTTAGCAAGCAGGATAGCCATGAGGCAAACCTCACTGACTATCCCTACGCCTGAGTCGGTGCTGGATTATCAACATGGGTAGATCACAGATGATAATTACAGGGAATGTTGGTCCCATAATCATTAACCACGTTCAGTGTCAGCAATTCACCTTTTTTGGCCTTAACTCCTGCTGGGAGGGCCAGATCCGTGGTTGAATTGGGGGCAAACATCTCGCTTGTGGCAAACGAAATCGTCTTATCACCGTTGATTAGTTTGGCATCACGTAGACTGATGAAATAACCCGTTGGGTTATGTATCTTGATCTTATCACCGGTAACACTGTCCAACGTGACTTGGATTTTTTCACCCAATGTATCGACATTTTCTTTTAAGGCGGCAGGGCGGTAAAAGACTTTCAGCCGATTATTCACGATCAATACCAGTTTATTTTCAGTCTGCTTATCGGCTTTTAACGCGGGGATCTGCAAAAAATTAAGATAGAACACTGACTCACGATCTTTAGGTAAATTACGCTCTAAATAGGATAACCGCACCACTTGTCCGCTTTGGGGTTCCATGCGAAATATCTGTGGTGTCAATGTGAAAGGGACATCACTTTTTGAAGGCGAAGATTGATTATTGCCATCATCCATCCAAAGTTGGACCAGATTAGGGTGGTCATCTTTATTGCTGAGCTGTAATACTTTTTCTCGTGTGCCTTCAAGATAAATAATACGAGTCCCTGTCATGACAACACTGGCTTGCGTCCATAAGGGTACGCCGCTGAGCAGTAATAACGTGCAGGCGATAAATTTGTGGGCAGTCAGTGTCATAGCGCTTACTTATCCTTGGTTTTTTCTGGTTTATTTAGGCTCCGTTACCGGTTGGCCAACATCTTCATGAAACAGTTCGGTTTCACGAATAGTCAGGGGTAAGTGATCGCATATTGCGCAGAGGCAATCACACTGCCTGCCGTCGCACGACCTTCTTCCGTAATGTATTGTGCTGCTAGATCCTGTGACGCGGATGTGGAGCCAGCAACCAGAGTAATACCGGGCACTTGAACACTGCCGCCAGACATACGAATGGGTGCACCGTTGGTATCAAGTAGCTGAATCGCGACGTTTTGTGCTGTGCCGACATTGCCCAAGTTACCGGCGCTCGTGACATTCATTCCCTGAAAAACTGAGCTGATTTTGGTGTCTTGAAGGGCAATGTTGCAGCCAGTGAGATTAATGGTGAAATTGGTTTTACCCGCAACAGAATTCACTTGATTCAGGTTGCTGGTTGAAACGGTGGGTAACAAAACCACTGGAGTGTTAGCGGTACCATTAATATCAACCATGCAAGTTTGTTCGGCCACTTCGCCCTGAAACTTAATCGTGTTATTTGAGGTCGCTGCTAACGCCATACCCGGTAGGGTAAGTAACACCAACGTTAATAGAGTCTTTCCCATGAAATTCCTACTTAAATTTAAGATTTATATTTTGGCAAACACCGACTTTTTGTATTCAGCGAAATGAGCGATCATTAGATTGAATAGCATTAGCCGTTATTTCGTTTTTTCTGTTCAGTTTTTGGGCCGCAGGTAGTGTAGGGGGAAATGGAGGGGAGGTGAATGAGATGCGTCCTTGTTTTATATCCGAAATTTCCCACAAAATATGTAGGAACAGATCCAATTAAAACTAGAGAAATAATAAAATTGTTTTATTTCATTATGTTAGTTGGTGTTCATTGCTTAATGACAAAATTAGACTTTTATCCGAAACAGAAATAGTGGTGGGCTTAATAAGAAAAACCGCCAAAGTTTCTGACGGTTTTTAATGACGACACTCGCTAAGTCTCTATTTTACCGAGTCACTACTACCTATTTTGGTGTATGTGGCTACTAGCTCAATTAATAATTGGTGAGTCTCGGCTAACAGTGCCAGATATTCGACTCCATGCGCAATAATTGCGGATTTATTATGGGTATGCAGCAGTGACTCGAACTTAATGCAGCTATCCACCAGTTCGTGTGCATCAATCAGTTGCACACCCCCTTTAATTCGGTGCACCAGACTGGCCATCTCGTCATAGATACCCTCTGGAATCGAGTTCTTATTTGCCGTGACCAACTGCTGGTATTGCTGTGTCAGCGCCTCAAAATCCTGCGAACTGCTCTCCAGCAATGAGTGCAATAACTGCAACTCCACCTCAGCACTTCCCCCCGATAGTGACCTTAACTTCTCTTGTGCCGCCGCCTGTGGGGATGGCGGCAGTTGAGAGGCTTCACTGTTTTCTGTGCTGACAGCAGGGTCCGCTGGAGTGCGAGGGTGACCCGTGCTCATATTGCCCATAATATCTTGGCGTAGTAGAACCGTGCGCAAGGTATCGATGGTGACAGGTTTGATCATGCAATCATTCATTCCGGCGTCAGTACAACGGCGAGTACTCTCTTCCCGTGCATCCGCCGTACAGCCAATGATGATCATCTCGTTGATCGTAGGGCTACTACGGATGTGGGCAGCCAGTTCGTAACCATTCATCAATGGCATATTGTAATCGGTAATGACGACGTCAAAACTATAATGCTGCAATATTTGCCAAGCTTCCGCGCCATTATCTGCACTCATTACCTGCTCGATACCGATAAAGGCAAGCTGCTGTTGAAGCAATTGGCGGTTAGCAGAGAGATCATCTACCACCAAAACACGGAGATTTTTTAAGTGATCCAACTGTTTTTCATCAGCATGATGAATGGTCGTATCTTGTGGTATGTCATCCTCTGAGGCGATCGCCAGTGGCAAGGTAATAAATAGGCTGGTGCCTTTATCCAATTGGCTCTCTAAGATGATTTGTCCACCCATCTTATGAATCAACTGATGACAGATCCAAAGGCCCAATCCCGAGCCACCGAAGCGCGGTGATTTACCTTCATTCGCCTGACTAAATGGCTGGAACAGTGTTGCCTGCGCAGCCAAAGAGATGCCGATACCGGTATCAGTAATATCGATATTCATGACACCTCGCTTACTATCTGTCGGCTCCCAAGTGACATCCACCGAGACACTGCCTTTCTCAGTAAATTTCAAGGCGTTACCCAACAGATTTCCCATCACCTGCCGCACTCTAAGCATATCGACCATCAGCAACGGAGGGATTTGATCATCCAGCCAGCCAGCGAATCGCAGCCCGCGCTCATCGGCAATTGGCTGATAGATAGTGAACATCCGCTCCATCTCCTGCCGGAAATCCACCACTGCTGGGTGAACGCTCAGTTGACCGGCTTCAATCTTGGCGGAGTCGATAATGTCATCCAGCAGTAGCATCAGTGACTGGGCTGTTTTGGATACGGTGACTAAGGTATTTTTCTCGACCGGCTGCTCACTGCGAATTTCCAGCTCCAGTAAGCCCATAATGGCGTACATAGGTGTGCGCAGTTCATGACTGATGGTGGCAAGGAAAGTGCTTTTGGTCCGGTTGGCACTTTCGGCTTCGACACGCGCCGCTTCCAGCTCACGCTCGACCGTTTTACGTTGACTGATATCCAGCCAGCCGCCCAGTAAACTGCGCTCCGCATTATCCAGCGGAATAATCCACAGGAAGATATCGCGCAGTTCCCCGTTGATCTCAAGGGAGAGATCCACCATTTGTGGTTTTCTATCCAGCAAGACATACCGACAATATTTATCTATCTCGCGATCGAGCTGACTGGTCATCGGCCAGTGGGCAGACTCGCTCTTCTGATTGAGCATATCGTTCAGTTTATCTTGGTGCGCGGCAGCAAAGTGGCTGTTATAAACCGCCAGATCACCATTCCTAGCGCGAATAAATACCGCGAAGGGCAAGGCATTAATGATAGATTCTTGTTGCAGTAAACGGGTATGCAGCAACATGGCCTGACGGCGCTTATTGAACACCAGATAACCGAGGTATAAGCCGAAGATCAATAATAGCCCCGAGCTTATTTTCAGCGCCACCATCAGTAATTCATTATCCAGTGTGCTGCTATCGAAACTCACTGGATTCGGTTTGAATGTACTCCACTCGCTGATCAGATTATCGAGCTCTTCCGGCGGAATAGATTCAATCACTTTATCAATGATGGCTTTTAATTCAGGCAGCTTAGGGCTGATGCCGAATGCCATCATCAATGGCTCTTCACCCGCGACAGCAACGGTTTTAATATTGGGACTGAAATTCTGCGCAGACAGATAGTTGGCTGTCATCATATTTTTGAGCACGGCATCGACTTTGCCCTGCTGCAACCAACGCACCAGTGTCATGGTATCGGGGGCTTGAACAAAGGTAATCTTCTGGGCTAACAGGGGATTACCAATCATACCACTGGAGGTGCTGCCCGCTTGTATACCAACACGTTTCCCCGCCAGATCGGCTACATTGTTGATATCAATACGGTCTTCGCGAGTCAGTATCCCCCATAAAGATTGGGCGACAGGCGAGGAGTATAGATTGTGACCATAAGTACCATTGCGGACGGCCACAATTGGCAGCATATCTATTTTTCCGGCGATAAACTCACGGACACTTTCACCCGTATCTTTGGTGTAAATCGGCTCAAACTTAATGCCAGTGCGGCGTGAAATAATATCAATAAGATCGACGGAGAAACCCGCCATCACGCCCGTTTGGCGTTCACGGAAAATCAGCGGGGCCAGATCCAGTGGGGCGACATAAGTCACCACCGGATGTTTCTGAATCCAGCTAACCTCTTGTTCGGTCAAGAGTAACTTGGCATCAATATTGTAATGATGTTTGCTACCAAACCAGCGCTGCTGAATATCGCCGGTCGCACGGGTGGGCAGTAGCTCCAGAATCTGATTAATGTAATCAATGAGTTTTTGATTACTTTCCCGCGCCAGAAATGTGTATGGGGCAGGGTGGTAAGGGGCAAAGTTGCGAATTTGCAAGGTCAGCAACTGCAATTGGTCAATCAAATAGTTGGCGGAGGTGGCATTAGAGACAAAAACATCCGCATTACCATAGGCAACCGCCAGCAACCCTTGCAACTGGTTAGGGTAGGCGACAATTTTGTCGGCATGATAATTAAATAAAAACTCTGGCGAAAGCGGCTCGTTATTGACGATAGCCACGGTTTCCGGATGGGTACGCTTGGTGGGATCCCAATTTTTGCTGCGGACTTCAACATGCCGATTGGTAAAGAATGCATGGGAAGCAATCAACCCCGGCTGAGCAGGCATGGGCGTTCCGGCCATCAAGTCAATCTGACCATTTTCCAATGCATTCAGCACTAATCCGTAGTCGCAATAACCAATCATCTGGAAAGATAACTGGCTGGCATCACTGATGATTTTCAGGTAATCCGCGACAATGCCCTCAATGGCATTATCATCGCGATTAACCACAAAAGGCGTATTGGCATCAATGACCACGCCCACTTTCACCGTGCGCCGGCTTGATTGGCGCGTGTCGGTGGAAGGAGTGAGTAAAAGGTCTTCGCTGTAACTATTGGCGATGCTATGTATTGACAAGGGCTGACCGGTGTCACACCCTTGGCGGCCTGTCATCACGGCGGCATGAAGTTGCCCGCTCAATAACAGCAAGCTGCACAGTAAAATGAGTAAGGAGAGCCAACTACGTAGAGAGGACTCAGGTCGTCGGAAACCAGACCAGACTGAGCTACACCAAATTATGGGTATGTGCATAATCTGCCAGTTCAATTACAGAACTTAACCCTAATTTGGTCAGGATGCGGGTTTTATAGGTACTGACAGTTTTGTTGCTGATAAACATTTCGTCGGCAATTTGTTTATTAGACAAGCCATTCACCAGATAACGTAAAACATTAATTTCTCGCTCCGACAACAAGCGCGCCCGATTGACAGGATCATGGCTCGAAGGTTGCCCGGCTAATTGGGTCAAGGCTTCAGAGGGGAAAAATGAATATCCACGTAATACGTTCTGCGCAGCAAACAGAATTTCGCTAATATCTTTATTCTTACTGATGAAGCCATTGGCTCCAGCCTGTAATGCGCGTACCGCAAAAACTTGCTCATTCTTGGCGGACAAAAATAATGATTTGCCTGTAAACCCGCGCTGTTGCAGTTTTTTCAGTAATGAAAAACCATCGAAATTAGGTAACTCAATATCGATGATGACTAAATCAACAGGATTATTCTTTAATATTTCTAGTGCTTCGCTACCATCGACTGATTCATAAATTGTTGTAAATTCATTACTTTGTGATAGTAGTGCTCGAATGGCGACGCGTATAGCCGGATGGTCATCAACTATCATCACTGATTTTGTCATGTTATCTCCATAAATGTTATATCTTGGGATTCGCAGGGTTAATTCACTGCCCCTCACTCGCACCGATAGACTCCAAATGATTACCCAAGATGAGATAAGCAAGAACCGCAACTGCCGATGCCCAGAGTACTATTTCGGTGATTCTAATCTCTAATTATAGATTATCAAGAAAAGATTCTTGCTTATGTATAGGCTGCATGACCCAATCTAGGCCCATGCGCTTATTTTGCCTAGTGAGTTGATTATAAACGAGTTAGGAATTTTTTTACCGAAATAAGAATAAATCATTCAAGAAAACAGATGAGAGATAGTTAATTTATAATTTCAAATGTAAATATATACGATTTTTCACCATGATGTGTAGGAAGATTCCATAATCCATTCGGGTTATTATTCCAGTATAAATATCAGGGAGATAGGCACTGTTTTGATAATGCCACCGCACTCTCAGCATAGTGCTATTAATGATAATACATTAACGATTCTTAGGCTGCGATGGATTGTAAATTTGCAGGAGGGAAGCAAAAAGCCCGCTTAAGTTTCCTTAAGCGGGCTTCTCTAATATGGCTCCTCTGACTGGACTCGAACCAGTGACATACGGATTAACAGTCCGCCGTTCTACCGACTGAACTACAGAGGAATCGTGTGAACGAGGCGAATAATAGCGGGGTATCAGGGGCATGTCAAAGGGGAAACCGTAAATTTGAATCGTTTGCTTAGAGTTTGTGCAACTTATTGAGATTTTTGGCTTTTAGCTCAATCTTTATGCGGAAAGTAGTGGGCAGGCCTTTGATGACGAAGCGGGCAGCGCTCTTTTCGCGCTGCCCGCTCATGGACTTACTCGGGGGTATCCGCGAGGACAAACATGCCATACGGGTGGATTTGCAGATAATAGCTGTCGCCCGGTGCGGGTTGCAGTTGCGTGGCGTTCACTTGCAGCAGCAATGATTGCCCATGCCAATCCACCAACACTTCATATTGCGGCCCCATATAGGCCACTTTATTGATGGTGCATCGCTGGCTGGGTTCGCCCTGCTGGCTCAGGGTGATGGCCTCTGGCCGCACACCTACGGTAGCTTGTTGATATCCGGCGGCAAATCCTTGCGGGCGCGGGATGTGATAGCCAAATATCTCCACGCTGTCACTGTTGATGCGTGCAGGGAAGACGTTGGCATCCCCCATAAAACTGGCCATAAAGTGAGAAGCGGGCTGACGATAGAGTGTCTGTGGCGCGCCAATTTGCATGATTTTGCCTTTATTCATCACCAAAACAGTATCAGAGACGGCAAAAGCTTCACTTTGGTCATGGGTGACATACAGCGAGGTGATATTAAACTGCTGCTGCAATTCACGGATTTTATCGCGCATGCTGCGGCGCAGGTTGGCATCCAAATTACTCAGTGGCTCATCAAACAACAACACTTTGGGTTTGAGGATCAACGCCCTCGCCAGCGCTACCCGCTGCTGTTGTCCGCCGGAGATTTGGTCAACAAAACGGTCAGCAAAACCCGCTAAATCCACCAACGCCAAGGCTTCCTGCACACGCTCGCGAATCTCATCTTTGGGTCGCCCGAGCATTTTTAGCCCATAGCCAATATTCTCCCCCAACGACATATGGGGGAACAGGGCGTAGGACTGAAACACCATACAGATATCCCGTTGCTGGATAGATCTGTCGGTTACATCTTCCCCATCGATAAAAATCTGGCCGCCGGAGGGCTTCTCCAACCCAGCAACCAGCCGCAGCACGGTGGTTTTGCCGCAACCGGATGGCCCGAGCAAAGTGACCATTTCGCCTTTTGGGATCGCCAGATTTAAGTCGTCAATCACGGTATTGGTGCCAAAGCGTTTGGTGACGTGCTTGAGTTCGACAAAATGCTTTTTATCAGAAACGGTATCTTTATTTGACATAATATTTGGCCTTATCAGGACGTCATTATTCAGCATTGCTGGCTTTCGAGCGGGCAATACGCGCTTCGCCAACCAGATAATCAAACAGGAAGATGATGGCGAGCATCACCACAATCAAAATAGAGCCATAGGCAATCGCGATGCCATATTCCCCATCTTCCACGCGGTTAAGGATGTAAGAGGTGGCGACGCGGGTGTCCGGTGTGACCAAGAAGACGATGGCACTGACGGTGGTCATGGCGCGTACAAAACTGTAAATCAGCGCGGATAAAATCGCGGGTCGCAGCAAGGGCAGCAAGATATAGATGACGGTGCGCAGCGAACCGGCCCGTAAGCTGAGGGATGCTTCATCCAGCGATTTATCCAACTGCCCCAGCCCGGCAATCCCGGCGCGGATGCCCACTGGCACATTGCGCATCACCATAGAGATAATGACGATAGCGGCTGTTCCGGTGAGATAGACCGGCGCACTGTTAAAGGCCAAAATATAGGAGACGCCTGCAACCGTTCCCGGTACAGCGAAGCAGAGCATGGTGCTGAATTCGATGGTTTTTTTACCACGGAACTGTTGGCGCACCACGATATAGGCGATCAATAGGCCAAAGGCGGCAGTGATTGGGGCGGCAATGCCGGCATACAGTAGGGTATCGAGCAGCGAAGGCCATGCACCGTCACTGAAACCTTGCCCGAAGAGCTGATTAAAGTTGTTCATCGTCAGGGTGTAATCGACCCCCCAGTTGACGGTGAAACTGCCGTAGAAAATGCTGCCGTACAGCAACACGTTAAAGGCAATCCACACATACAACATGGCGGTGGTGCCCCATACCAGTGACACAGGTAGGGGTTGAACATCGCCACGGGAGGATTTGCCGGAGATAGTGACGTAGGAGCGCTTGCCTATCCACATATACTGGATACAGAAGATAAACAGCGAGAACATCAGCAGAATGACACCCAGTGTGGAGGCTGCCGGATAATCGAGTTGTGCGCCGGTAATATAGAAGTAGATTTGCGTGGCGAGCACGTCAAAGTTCCCCCCCAGCACCAGCGGGTTACTGAAGTCAGCCAGTGATTGCACAATCACAATCAAAAATGAGTTCGCCAACGCGGGTTTTAGCAGTGGCAGGAACACCTGCATAAAGGTCTGCCAGCGGCTGGCACGCAAGGTGTAGGAGGCTTCTTCCAGTGAGGGGTGGATGGTCTTAATCGCGCCGTCGAGGATCATAAATGACATCGGCGTAAAGGCTAAAACTTGTGCCAGCCAGATGCCAGTGAAGCCGTACAGCCAGTTGGTATTGGTCAGCCCGAACCAAGTGACCATTAATTCGGTCACGTAGCCGGAGCGGCCCATCATCAGGGTGACGCCCAATCCGACGACAAAGGGTGGGGTGACAATCGGTAAAATCGAGAAAATGCGCCCAAGCAGCGCCGAGCGTTTGGCAATGCGCGTGGTGTAAATCGCCAGTACCATGCCGAAGAAGGTACAACCGATACCGACTGCGACCGACAGCAGGAACGAGTTCCAGATCACTTGTAGGATATGGGCCTGCCCGAGGATCGCCATAAATTGCCATGGCGCAAAAGCCCCGCTTTCATCGGTAAAAATGGGGATGAAAATCGCGATGCTGGGGAACAGAATAAAGACGGTAATCAGGGCAATAATGGTCACCAGTGACCCGAGCACAAAACGGTCGCCCCCCAGCCACTCAAGGCGAGCCAGTGCCAGCGTAATAATGGCACCCAAGGCAATAAACAGCCCGATGGTGGCAAAACCTAGCC
Organism: Yersinia mollaretii ATCC 43969; assembly: GCF_013282725.1. NCBI lineage: Bacteria > Pseudomonadati > Pseudomonadota > Gammaproteobacteria > Enterobacterales > Yersiniaceae > Yersinia > Yersinia mollaretii. Next base: position 3,035,608 of record NZ_CP054043.1, read on the forward strand.
CGCGCTCTAGCCAGGCGGAGGTCACTACCACGAACAGGGCGCAGAACAGGGCATAACCGGCATCAAACAGATGGCGACTACGATGCTCGCGGCCCGCGGGTGAAAGAGGGCGGAAAAGCAACAGCAGCGGCAGGGCAAACCACAACGTGCTGATGTTCAGGCCAGACCAACCATAGGCGGCCAGTAGCTCAGTGCGGCTAGATTCAAGCAGGCCGTAATCCAGACTGAATGCAGGTAATAAGGCAAAAGCAGCCACGGCGAAAGCCAGCCAATAGAAGATGGCATCCCGTGTCTGCGGTAGCCGCAGAGTGTTTGTCATGGTGTTCCCCAGAGATAACCTTCGTCCTTGACGTTGCAGCGCGGTTCCCATACTGCCTTGCTGCAACGCCAATGACTCGGTTATTGAAATAAGTTATTGATACAAAGCGGGATTGATTGTGGGCTGTTATTGCCCCATCTTGACGTCGTTGACCCACTTGGTGATCAGCTTCTTACGCATTTCGGTGGCACCGTAGGTATCCATGTCGTAATCAATCAGCTTCAGCTCATCAAGCTTGAGTGAGTTCGGTGAGGTCGCAGCGGTGGTATTGGTCAGAATTTGGTAGGACTGACCCTTCTGCCATGCCAACTCTTGCGCGTCTTTTGACAGCACCCAATCGACGAATAACTTGGCGTTATCCAGATTACGCGCGCCTTTCAGGATGCTGACGCCGCCGATTTCATAGCCGGAACCTTCACATGGCGAGATCAATTTCAGCGGTGCGCCTTTCTCTTTTTCCAGCGAGTAGTCGTGCAAGAAGCCAATGCCAATGGTCGTTTCACCCCGGGCGGCGTTGCGGGCCGGGGCAATGCCCGACTTGGTGTATTGCGACACGTTGGCGTTCAGTTTTTTCAGGTAATCGAAGGCGGCCTCTTCACCCCAAAGCTGGGAGAAGGTGGCTAACGCGGTGTAAGCGGTGCCGGAGCTTTGTGGATCGGCAATCTGGATTTCACCTTTGTAGACCGGATTGGTCAGATCTTTCCAACATTTTGGCTCCGGCAGCCCTTTCTCTTTCAGGCGGTCAGTATTCACGCCTATGCCCAGAATGCCAATGTAGACCGCCGAGGAGTAGTTACCTTTGCGTTTTGCTGGGTCACGGAATTGCGGCATGATCTGAGACAGATTCGGGGATTGATAGGCGTAGAGCAGATCCATCTCACCGGCTTGCGATTGGGGATCTAGCGTGCCGCCATACCAGACATCCGCTTGCGGGTTTTTCTTCTCTGCATCCACTTTGGCTAGCGTGCTGCCGGAGCCATTACGGATAAAGCTGGTTTTGACATCATATTTTGCGCCGAATGCTTTGGCTTCTTCTTCACACATGGCATTGGTGGCGCTGCAATAGATTACCAGACGCCCTTCGGCCTTGGCGACGGTGGTAAAGGCGCTCAGGGCGAGGCCCGCAGCAATGAGTACAGAGAGAGGTGCAAGTTTCATAACATTATCCTTTTTATTCTCTGATGGCCCGCAAGCGGGTGACAAACAGAGTTATCGTTGTAGGAGAGGTATTATTTGACGTACTTTTACTCTTTACCCGTCGGGATGAAGCGCTTTCCCGCCGGTTCAAACCCTAATCGGCTGATGTCGGTCATCAGCAGCGGCATCAGTAACAAACCCACCGCCGCTGAGGCCAATGTGAGCAAGGCAAAAAATCCTTGCCAGCCATACTGTTGCAGTACCTGCGCCAGTGGCCATCCGGCCAGTGCAGCACCGAGATAGGCAAACAAACCGAGAAATCCGGTGACGGTCCCCGCCGCATCTTTATGGGTATATTCCGTGGCCGCCAGACCAATCAACATTTGTGGTCCAAAGACAAAAAATCCGATACTGAAAAAAGTCACTGACAGCAGTGGATAGTTATGCACCGGAGCCAGCCACAGGGCGGTCATGGTCAGAAACAGCCCCAGTGCGAATAACAGAATTATTGGCGCTCGCTGACCGCGAAACAGCAAGTCCGATCCCCATCCGGCAAACAGCGCGCCACACAATCCCCCCAGTTCAAACAGCGACAAGGTGGCATTAGCACTAAGCAAATTCACCCCATGACTCTCGGCCAGCCAGATATTGCCCCAGTCATTGAGGGCGATGCGGATCAGATAGACCAGCACGTAAGAGACACCCAGCAACCAGATGGTGCGGTTGCGCAAAATCGCATCGCGGAAAATACGTCCCATTGGCATCGGCGGACTTTGCTGTTCCTGCCACTGATCTTGCGGGTCGCGCCGCCATTGGCCGATGGTCGGCAAACCTTGCTGCTGCGGCTTATCGCACAACTGCCAACACAGCCAAATACCGAGCACGATACCGATTGCGCCGGGGACCAGCAGTGCGGCCTGCCAGCCATAGTGCGAGGCCAGAAACGCCGAGAGCAGTGGCACCGCCGCGCCGCCGATACTGATGGAGGTATTCCAGCAGCCCCACCATGTGCCTCGTTCATTGCGTGAATACCAAGTGCTCAGTAATTTAGCGCAAGGCGGCCAGCCCCATCCCTGAAAGAAACCATTCAGTGTCCAGACCACCAATAGGGCGGGCAGGGTGTGGCACAGGGTAAACACCACATTCAGCACCCCGGTCATCATCAAGCCGATGCCCATAATCCAGCGGGCTTGGGTGCGGTCACTGACAATGCCGGAGACAAATTTGGAGCCGCCGTACGCCAGATAGAACAGTGTGCCCAGCAAGCCGATATCCCCTTTATCCAAGCCCAGCTCCAGTTGCATCACCGGCATGGCGTAGTTGACACTTTTGCGTGTCAGATAAAAGGCGGCGTAACCCATCACCATGGCGGCCATCAGGCGCGGCCGCCAGTAGCGGTAACGCGCATTCACCTGTTCCGGCGTCAAAGGCTCAGGGGGTAACGTCTTCGACGACAAAAATGATGCAGCCATGGATTCCTCCGGTCATTGTGTTGAGTGTAGGGAAGGTCAAAGTGAAAGAGATGAGACAAGGTTGTAGACGGCTAGGAATAATGCTTATTTATGAAGGTGTTTGATCCTGTTTTGTGGGCAGGCTCACAGAGTCGCTGGTGCGGACCTGCGTGGGCAGGTTGACCACCACGCGAGTGCCTAAACGGCGTTGCAGTACCCAGTCGCCGCCCAGCGCGCGCACCCGCTCTTCAATACCGCGCAGACCCAAGCCCCCGCCTTGTGGTTGCACCGGAATACCCATGCCATCATCGCGCACCTCCAGCGTGATGATATTGTCAGTGAGGCGCAGGCTGACCTGAATATTGTGCGCCTTCGCATGTTTATTAATGTTATTGAGCAACTCCTGCACCAGCCGATAGAGGGTAAACACCACCGCATCCTCACCGGGAGTGGGGGGCAGTGAGTAATCGAGTTGGAAGTTGATCCCTTGCTCGGCAAAGGCAAACTCTTCCGCCAAATGGTGTAGCGCTTGATCCAAGGGCATCTCATCCAGCACTGGCGGGCGCAATTGGCGCAAGAGCTGGCGGGTGGTTTGATGGATGCGCTGTGACAAATTACTGATCTGATTGGCCGCCGATTGTGCCGCTGGCGTGGGGGCACTGCGGTTGACCAACATCGCCTGAATTTGAATGGCGGTGATGTTCTGACCAATCTCATCATGCAGCTCACGGGCAATCTCTTTGCGCACATCTTCCTCGGTATGCACCAACCGCGCCATCAGCTTGCGGCGGGTTTGCAGCTCTTGTTCCAACTGATTGCGATAGCGGTGTAGGCGCTGTGCCAACTGCTGTTGGCGACTGATGGCGATCCCCAGTGTCAGCCCCAATAGCGCTTGGGTCGAGAGAAAAAGCTCCAGCTCGGCCAAGTCATGAAATGCGCCGCTGGCTTGCCGAGTGACGGTAATCATCAGGCTCCCTAACACCGCCGCTAATACCCCCCCTTGCCAGCCGAACTTGTAGGCCATAAACACATTGGGCAGAAAGACAAAAATCAGCAGCAGGCGCTCCATATTGGGCGCAATCGCCACCTGCACACACACCAAAATGGCGAAAATTAGCGAACACCAAATCAACAATGAGGTGCGCAGCGGCGGATCGGGAATCTGCTGGGAGAATAGATTACGAACATGCTGCTGCTTTAAGTATTCATAGATGAGATAGGTGAATGGCACCAGCAGAATACCGCCGGTAAAGGTGGCGAGCAGCACCTGAGTGACCGGTAGGGGCAACCACAAGCCCAATACCGCGCCATGCAGCAGGCTATTCCCCGTCACCGCGGTCAGCAGCAGCAACAGCCGTTGCCAATACAGGGTGTAGTGATGCCAGAAACGCTGGGTCAGCCACGCGGGCAGTAAACTTAGTAGGGGCGACAGCAGAATCAGTGTGGAGGTTTGCAATTGCTCACTGTGGAGCCACCACAGTCCTGCACACTCTGCCAGCAATAGCACTGGCCAATAGCGCCGTGGCAGGAGAATCATCAACGCCAATCGCAGCCCCTGTGGTAGCAATAAAATGGCGTGTAAACCGTCATCGCTAAGATAAAAACTGATGGTCCACAGGGCCAGCCAACTCAGGGAAAAGAAGATCACCAGAAACAGCGATAGCCCCATTGACCGCAGCTGCCACATCTCAGTTACCTGCCAGCAACTGGTGTTGCAGCGCAAAATGCACTAACTCGACGGTGGTTTCACACTGGAGTTTGCCCAGAATGTTGGCCCGATGCACATGCACGGTTTTGTGACTGAGTAGCAGTTGCTCAGCAATGGATTTAACACTTATCCCTTTGATTAATAACTGAAATATCTCTTTCTCGCGTGGCGTCAGTACTGCCAGTTGTGGCGGTTGGAGTGGCATATGGCGCAGCGCGCGCAGAGCGTCGGAGCAGAGATAGAGACCCCCGCCACTGACGGTGCGCAGTGCTTGTACCAGCTCATCTGGGCCGCAGCGCTTGGTCAGATAGCCACTGGCTCCGGCATCCATCGCGCTTTGCACAAAAGCGGTGGTGTCATAGATACTCAGAATAATGGCGCGAAAATGGGGCATTTTTTGGCGCAAGCGCTTGAGCAGACTTAGCCCGCTTTCGTCCGGCATTGAAATATCCATCACGGCAACATGGACATCAATGCTGGGGAGATTAGCCCATGCCTCTGCCGCCGACCCATACTCACCAATAATACGAATATCTTTTTCCAGTGATAACAACTGGGCAAAACCGGAGCGGACCACAATATGGTCATCTATCAATGCGACATTAATCATAATTTTTCATTATTGTGGGGCAGATAGCTGCATGATGCTGATCAATCGTTAGCTGAGCAATAGTTGTTATCAGAAATGTTAGAGGCTTAACATCTGCAAGATAAATCTGATGAGGAAGTAGGCAATTGTGATTAAAAAATGGGGCGCTCCACAGATTGCCGTGGAGCGAGAAACACAAGTTTACCCCTGCTTCCGGCTGCGGTAAATGCGCTGCGGACGGCCGACCTTGCCATAGATGATCTCTGCCTGTAGCGCTTGATTGCTGGCACTGAACTCCAGATAACGCCGTGCTGTAGTGCGGCTTAATCCCAGCATTTGCGCGACATTTTCGGCGGTGTACTCGACGGCATTATCACTGAATAGCGTTTGGATTTTATCCAGCGTCATCTGGTCAATACCCAATGGCAGGGTCACTTTTTGCTCACCGCGGGCATAGGTATTGTACATCTCATCGATCTGGCGCTGATTGACCTGGGTGCCATCCTGCAACACTTGATGACGGTGGCTGTAGCGGGCCAATGATTGCTCCAACCGCTCGTAGGCCACGGGCTTAATCAGGTAATCAAACACCCCATAGCGGATAGCTTCCGATACGGTTTCACTGTCGCTGGCAGCGGTGACGAAGATAATACCACCCGCAAAGCCCTGTAAGGTCATTTCACGTAATAATTCCAAGCCACTGCCATCGGGCAGATAGTTATCTAACAGAATCAAATCGGGTTTAAAGCGAGCCACCATGCTGCGGGCTTGCTGCAAATTGCCCGCCAGCCAGACTTCATGGCAGTAGCTGCTCTGTTTGATAAATTCTGCATGCATCTCTGCCAGTGGTGTTTCATCTTCTACCACTAAAATATTGAGCCATTCCATGGGATCTCCCCGTCTTTGAGATCAATGCGTCTTCGGAATAAAGACTGTAAATAGGGTGCCACGTGGCGGATTTTCTTCTATCGTGATGGTGCCGCCACTTTGCTGAACATAGGTCGCCACCAGATAGAGGCCGATCCCGTGTTCATCTGAGTTTTTAGAGCTGATACCCCGTTCGAACAGGCTATCTTGTAATTGTGGGTCGATACCGCAACCGTGGTCAGCGACCTCCAGAATCACATCATCACCCTCATCAGACAGATAAATCTCCACCTGTTTATCACTGTCTGGATTTTTCAAGCTGGCCTCAAAGGCGTTATCCAGCAAATTCCCCATGATGGCGGCCAGTTCATTCTCGCCAATCGTGGCGGGAAGATGGCTTAACTGACAGCCAGGAACAAAGTTCAGGTTCAGCCCTAACTCCTTGGCGCGATGGTATTTACCAAACAGTAACGCGGCAATCTGCCGGTTATTGAAGGCCGTGCGCAGCATATCAATCAGGGCTTGATGGGAGGAGGATTCGGTTTTCACCATCTCCAGCGCCCGATCAAACTCTTTCATCTGCAACAGCCCGCTTAGGGTGGACATCCAGTTCAGGTGTTCGTGCCGGACGGTGCGCAGATTCTCGACATATTGCTGAATCTGGCTGAGCTGAGCGCTGAGGGTATGAATATCATCCTGACTACGAAAGCTCACCACCCAGCCCTGAAATACCCCCTCTTCTGACCAGATGCCAGCCCGATTCGCAATAGTATTCAAGCCATTAAAGGTGCAAAGCTCATCCTGACGGTTATCACCGGTTTGATCGAGGAAGAAGTGGTCAGGTGAGACGACCTCACTGACTTTGCTACCAATCAACTGCTGTGGCGTGGCTGAGATTCGCAGCATTTTACGCGCATTTTGATTGATTGCAGTGATCTTCCCCTCAGGATCTACCGCCAGTAGTCCCTCAAATACTGCCCCGAATAGCGCTTCTTGCTGGCGCAGAACCCGTGCGATCTCCTTCGGCTCCATCCCCATCATTTGGCGGCGGATATGGTGCGCAAACAGCCATGACAGCAAGAGCAGCAGCGCCAGCACGAGAATAAATGAGTGGGTGAGGGGCAACAGATAGATAAGCCGCCAGTGATCTATTTTGCTGATCAGGTAACCGAGGGAGACCACCCCGATGATCTTCCCCTGCTCATCGCGAATCGGGGTTTTGGCGCGCATGGCTTCACCCATCGACCCTTTGCCGAAAATAATGTAGCTCTCACCTTTCTCGAGTGCGCCGGGTTTGGTCCATTGCATCGGGTAGCCAATCATTTTCGGATTGGGATGATACAGGCGAATGGATTGAGTGTCGCCGATCACCAGATAGTCCAGATCTGAGGTACTCCCGAGCCGACTCACAATCTCCGCTAACTGGGCCTTATCACGATGTTTAACGGCACTCACCACCGAATCCATCGAAGCAATAATTTTGGCCTGATTCATCGCGGTTTTGCTGACCTGATCCAGCAGGTATTGCTCAAAATTATGGCTAAGAAAACGATCCAAGGCACCGACAAGCAGAATAGAGACAGTTAATAGCAGCAGAAATATCCGCAGCGGGAAGGCCATATTTTTTAACCGACCCCATATTCGGCCGCGCCATTTTAATTTAGCTGCTCTACTCACCTTCACCTTCATCTTTATTAACAAATGGGACATTAGTCATGGCGCTAACATAATTCAATTTAGGCAATAATTAAATAGCTAAGAAAAATAAAAATATATATTAATAATTAAGAAAATTAAAACCATTAAATAACTTATATTTACTATCTTATATGTGAAATAGGTCAATTAATCACGCTATTTTTATGTTTAGCATGTGCTCGTCAATTAATCATAATTAAAAAATAGAGTGTCGAAATATTATTTTACATTGTTGTTTTTATGTGAATTTCTTATTTTAAGAGTGAAGGTTAAATTATTTTACTAGCCGTATTTAACTTGTCACTTACTTGTTATGTAAACGTTATGATAGAGAGTTAATTATGGATGCGGTATTTAGCCGAATTAATCGTTCAGACCATCAACAGATTGCGGAAATAACCCATTTCTTACGGGCTAACGATCTGAATATAGATACCACGGTTGACGTATTTATTACCGTAAGCCGTAATGAAAAATTGGTGGCCTGTGGTGGCATTGCCGGCAACATTATCAAGTGCGTGGCGATTAGCGAGGAGGTCAGGGGCGAAGGCTTGGCGCTGACACTGGCAACTGAGCTGGTTAATTTGGCCTATGAACGTCATCACAGCCATCTGTTTATCTATACCAAAACGAAAAACGAGAGCTTATTTAAAGATTGCGGCTTTTATCCTATCGCCAGTGTGCCGGGTATTGTGGTGCTAATGGAAAATAGCGCCTGCCGTTTGCAGCGCTATGCCAAACAGTTGAGCCAATTACGTCAGCCGGGGAAAAAAATTGGCAGCATCGTGATGAATGCCAATCCTTTTACGCGTGGGCATCAATATTTAGTACGTCAGGCGGCGGCGCAGTGTGATTGGTTACATCTGTTTTTAGTAAAAGAGGATAATTCACGTTTCCCTTATGACGATCGGCTGCAATTAGTGCTGGATGGCACACAAGATATTGCCAATCTCACCGTGCATCCCGGTTCGGAATATATGATCTCCCGCGCCACTTTCCCCTGCTATTTCATTAAAGACCAAGGTGTCGCCGATGACTGCTACACCGAAATTGACCTAAAAATATTCCGCCAATATTTAGCGCCCGCGCTGGGTGTCACTCACCGCTTTGTGGGTACGGAGCCATTTTGTACCGTGACCGCCAAATATAACCGCGACATGGGCTACTGGCTGGAAACCGCGTCATTACCTTACCCACCGATCTCACTGGTGGAAATTGAGCGCCTTAAATATCACAACACTGCCATTTCCGCCTCTTGGGTCCGCAAATTATTAGCGCAGGGAGATGCGGAGACCATTCGCAAACTGGTTCCGCCAGCCACCTGCCACTACTTACAACGACTGCTGGCGCAGCGCGCGCAAAAGACCGCCAGCACAGAGAAAAGCGCCTTGCCCGCAAAGAATCCAGCCCTGTTTTAGCCGATTGATGGGAGTCGGTAAAGCAGGGCGCAAAGATAGGTACTGATACGTCAGTCAGAAGCCACTGAATTTGAAGATAAGTTAATCAGGTGAAAAATGAAAATTATCAGAGAGGCCGTCGCCGGAACACTGGAGTCGAGCGACGTCATGGTGCGTATTGCGCCATTAAATCCACCGGAAATCGATCTGCAAATTCACAGCAGCGTGGATAAGCAGTTTGGTGAGGCCATTCGCTACAGCGTATTGGCGTTACTGGAACAGCATCGGGTGACCGGGGTGCAACTGATTATTGATGATAAAGGCGCACTGGATTGCGTTTTGCAGGCCCGACTTGAAACGGCGCTGCTCAGAGCCTGCGATGAAAAAATTCTGCCATGGAGAGCGCAGTGATGAAAACTGAAATGAAAAACAGAATGCGCCGCAGCATGTTGTTTGTTCCGGGTGCCAATGCCGCCATGGTGAGCAATGCGTTTATTTATCAAGCTGATGCGCTGATGTTTGATCTGGAAGACTCGGTTATCCTGCGCGAAAAAGATGCTGCCCGCCGTTTGGTCTATCACGCCTTACAACACCCGCTTTATCAAGATGTGGAAACCATTGTGCGAGTCAATGCATTGGACTCCGCTTACGGCTTGGCGGATTTGGAAGCCGTGGTGCGCGGCGGGGCGGATATCGTGCGATTGCCGAAAACTGACAGCGCGAAAGATGTGGAGGATATGGCGCGGGAGATCAGCCGTATTGAGTCGGAGTGTGGTCGCGAAGTGGGTAGCACGGGGCTGCTGGCGGCCATTGAGTCCGCACAAGGGATTACGCAGGCGCTGGCGATTGCACAAGCCTCTGAGCGCCTGATGGGGATCGCCTTGGGGGCGGAGGATTATGTCCGCAACTTGCGTACTGAGCGCTCACCGGAAGGCATTGAACTGCTGTTTGCGCGCTGTTCTATTTTGCAGGCCGCCCGCGCGGTGGGGATTCAGGCTTTCGACACCGTCTACTCCGATGCCAATAACGAAGCGGGTTTCTTGCAGGAAGCGGCCCTGATCAAACAACTGGGTTTTGATGGCAAATCGCTGATTAATCCACGTCAAATCGAACTGTTACACAACCTTTATGCCCCGACTGAAAAAGAGGTTCGCCATGCTCAGGCGGTGGTCGATGCCGCCACGGCAGCAGAAGCCGAAGGGCGCGGGGTGGTCTCCCTGAACGGCAAGATGGTAGACAGCCCGGTCATTGAACGGGCGCGGTTGGTTTTGCAACGTGCAGTCAGCGGTTTGCGTGAGGAATAAATGATGAATAGGCAACAACGCGTAGAAAATTTCACTCTCCGTCAGGATAACGGCCCGGTGCATCCACCGTATCAAAACGCCTCGAAAGCGAATTTGCAGGCGCAGAAGCCCCGTGACATCAAGATTTGCGACTCATTAGAAAAGGCGATTCGCCGCTCAGGGCTGCACGATGGTATGACCATCTCCTTCCACCATGCTTTCCGTGCTGGCGATTTAACCTTGAATCTGGTGATGGATGCCATCGCCGCCATGGGGTTCAAAAATCTGCGATTGGCCTCCAGCTCTCTCAGCGACTGCCATTCGCCACTGGTGGATCACATTCGCAATGGCGTGGTCAGTGAGATCTACACCTCTGGCCTGCGCGGGCCACTGGCTGAAGAAGTCTCACGCGGATTACTGAGCAAACCGGTTCAAGTTCACTCCCACGGTGGACGGGTTAACCTCATCGAGTCCGGTGAACTGACCATTGATGTGGCCTTTATCGGCGTGCCCGCCTGTGACGAATTCGGCAATACCAATGGTTTTAGTGGCAATGCCTGCTGCGGCTCTTTGGGCTACGCCAGAGTGGATGCCGAATATGCGGGTTGTGTGGTGCTGCTGACCGAAGCGCTGGTGGCTTATCCCCATCACCCCGCCAGTATTACGCAGGATCAGGTTGACTTGATTGTGCAGGTTAAAAAGGTGGGTGATGCCGACAAGATTGGCGCGGATACCACCCGGATGACCTCCAATCCTCGCGAGTTACTGATTGCCCGCCGTGCTGCTGATGTTATCGCTGGCTCAGGCTATTTTGTCGATGGATTTTCGCTACAAACCGGCACCGGCGGGGCCTCACTGGCCGTCACCCGTTTTCTGGAAGACAAAATGGTGCGGCGCAACATTACTGCCGCTTTTGCCCTCGGTGGGATCACCTCAACCATGGTGGAACTGCATGAGAAAGGGCTGATCACCAAACTGCTGGATGTCCAGAGCTTCGATCGGCAGGCGGCCGCCTCGCTGGCCCGCAACCCCCGTCATATCGAGATCAGCGCAAATCAGTATGCCAATTTCAGCTCGAAAGGGGCATCAGTTGATCGGCTGGATGTGGTGGTGCTCAGCGCGCTGGAGATCGACACCCGTTTTAACGTCAATGTGCTGACTGGCTCGGATGGCGTATTGCGCGGGGCTTCCGGTGGTCACTGTGATACGGCGGTCGCGGCGCGCCTGTCGATTATCGTCGCCCCGCTGGTGCGTGGGCGCATCCCGACGCTGGTTAATCAGGTCACCACCTGTGTGACCCCCGGTTCCAGTATCGACATTTTAGTGACCGATCATGGTATTGCGGTCAATCCGGCGCGGCCAGAATTGGCAGAACGCTTGCAGCAAGCCGGATTGCCTGTAGTGACCATCGATTGGCTCTATCAACGCGCCTTGATTCTGACTGGGCTACCGCAGCCCATCAAATTCAGTGATCGCGTCGTGGCCGTGGTGCGTTACCGCGACGGGTCGGTGATTGATGTTGTGCACCAGATTGAGGAGTAGGCGATGAATACGCTCTCTCCCGCATTAGCGGCCAATCGGCCCATCAGTTTGCCGGAATTGCTCACCAGCCGTGAATCCCGTCAGCAGCGGCAACAACTCTGGTTGGCGCGTCATCAGGTGAGCTTGATTTCACTCACACTGGTGGCTCCCGGCGCGGTGAAAGATAACCCATTGACTCGCAAGCTATTTGCGTTGGCATGGCAGGCTATCACCACCCTGATCCAACAACAGCGCTGGCCCGTGTTGCAGCAAGAGGTTTTCCCCTTGCCGACTGGCTGTGAAGGTCTGATTGCCGTTGATCTCCCGGCTGAGCAGGTGAAAGACGCGGCACTGCTGCTTGAGCTTAAGCATCCACAGGGCCGGTTATGGGATATCGATGTGCTTGATGCCTCCGGCCAGATCTTGTCGCGCCGCGACCTTGGCTTGCCGCCGCGCCGCTGCCTGTTGTGTCATCGCCCGGCCAATGTGTGTGGTCGGGCGCAAACCCACAGCATTGACGAATTGTTGGCTCAGATGGAGTTGATGCTCAATGCCACAACTGCAACGCACTGACAATAGGGCAGATCCCTCACTCACGGGGCTGGCCGGGACGGCTTCGGGCTTCTCAGCCTACTGGGGCGCGCTGGCTTATCGGGCGATGTTGACCGAGGTCAACCTGACACCCAAGCCCGGTTTAGTCGATCGCTTCAACTGCGGCGCACATCAGGATATGGCGCTCATTGACTTCTATTACAGCGCCGATGCGATTGCGCCATGGTTGCCGCGTTTTATTGAGCATGGCATCAGCCACCCCCATCTACACGGGCAGGCGGCACTGAGCCGTTTGCGCCCGTTGGGGCTGGCGTGTGAAAACAGCATGTTTCGTGCCACTGGCGGCGTCAATACCCACAAAGGCAGTGTTTTCTCATTGGGATTGATCTGCTGCGCGCTTGGGCGGCTGAAAGCTCGGGCAGAACTTATCAGCGCTGAGGTGATCAACGCTGATAGCGTTTGCCAAGAGGTGGCGAGCCTGTGTTGCGGGCTGACGCAACGTGAGCTGTGTCAAGCCAACCCCCAGCAAACGGCGGGGCAGCGCCTGTTCTATCAGCACGGTCTGACGGGCGCGCGAGGCGAGGCGGAATCGGGCTTCGCGACCGTATTGACTCATGCCTTACCTGCGTATCAGCGCTTATTAGCTGAGGGTACGCAACCTGATCACGCCCTATTGCACACCTTGCTGATTTTGATGTCCGTCAACCGCGATACCAATGTGGTCTCTCGTGGCGGTATGGCGGGGCTGCAATGGCTACAACAACAGGCGACGGAAATTCTGACGTCACTCTCATCGGCAGGGATGGGCAACCCACTCAGTCAGAAGCGGGTGCGAGAGTTTGACGCCCAATGTATCGCTCGCAACCTGAGTCCCGGCGGCAGTGCTGATCTGCTGATCTTGACCTGGTTGCTGGCGCAGTTCCCCCCATCATCCCTCTCACAAAAATAATAACGGTGTTATAGGAGTCTCTTTATGTTGAAGTCGCAAGAGAAATTATGGAAAGCGCTCGCGCCTTTTGTGGTGCTGGCCATTCTGCTGCTGATCCCGACCCCAGAAGGTATGCCACCTCAAGCATGGCGCTATTTCGCGATTTTTGTCGCCATGATTGTGGGGATGATTTTAGAGCCGATTCCCGCCACGGCGATCAGTTTTATCGCGGTGACGATCTGTGTGCTTAGCTCCGACTGGGTGCTATTCAGTGCCGCAGAAGTGGCTGATGCAGGCTTTAATGGCGGCAAAGAGTCACTGAAATGGGGGCTGGCAGGATTCTCCAGTACCACCGTCTGGCTGGTATTTGGCGCATTTATCTTTGCTCTCGGCTATGAAGCCACCGGACTGGGCCGCAGGATCGCCTTGTTTATGGTGAAGTTTATGGGCAAGCGTACCCTGACGCTAGGTTATGCCATTGTTATTATTGATATTCTACTGGCTCCGTTTACGCCATCGAATACCGCCCGTACCGGTGGCACGGTGTTCCCGGTGGTGAAAAACCTGCCGCCGCTGTTTGACTCCTTCCCTAATGACCCCTCGTCACGGCGCATTGGCGGTTATCTGATGTGGATGATGGTGATCGGGACCAGTATCAGCTCCTCCATGTTTGTGACTGGCGCAGCCCCTAATGTGCTGGGTATTGAGTTTGTGAATAAAATCGCTGGCGTCCATATCGGTTGGATGCAGTGGTTCTTGGCCTTCTTGCCTGTTGGGTTAATTTTGCTGATCGTGGCACCGTGGCTCTCTTATGTGCTGTATAAACCCGGCGTGACCAAAAGTAATGAAGTGGCGGCTTGGGCGCAAACTGCACTGAATGAGATGGGCGCGCTGACTCGCAAAGAGATGATTTTGATCGGATTAGTGCTACTGAGCCTCTGTTTGTGGGTATTTGGTGGCGCATTTATTGATGCGACGGCGGTTGGCTTACTGGCGGTATCCCTGATGTTGGCGCTGCATGTGGTGTCATGGAAAGATATCACTAAATACTCCAGCGCTTGGAATACCTTGGTTAATTTGGCAACACTGGTGGTGATGGCAAACGGCCTGACCCGTTCCGGTTTTATTGATTGGTTTGCCAACACCATGAGCACCCATCTGGATGGCTTCTCACCGACAATGACAGTGGTGGCGCTGGTCTTGGTGTTCTACTTCTCTCACTATTTGTTCGCCAGTTTATCTGCGCACACGGCCACCATGCTGCCGGTTATTTTGGCGGTAGGGAAAGGGTTGACTGGGGTGCCGATGGAGCATTTATCCATGCTGCTGGTGTTGTCCATCGGGATCATGGGGGTTCTGACGCCGTATGCCACGGGGCCGGGGGTGATTATCTATGGCTGCGGTTACGTCAAATCGAAAGATTACTGGCGGCTGGGTGGGATCATGGGGCTGTTCTATATCTCCATGCTGCTGCTGGTCGGCTGGCCAATCATGAGCCTGTGGTACTGACTTAAAAACCTGCTCCGACAACAGGTTACGCTATTGAATAGGGTTCTCATATTGTGGTGGCGAAGGTTAACTACTACTATAAAGCCGATGAATCAATATGATTAGGATACTGTGTGACGTCGGTATTTATCCGTAACTTTACCTTTGCCGCACTGCCCGCCAGCGGTTTAAATGGTCAGCCGCTGTTCCATGGACTGCTGGCGAAATGTGATTTTGATGTCAATGAATACCGGGATGAACTCTTTGCTGTCTATGGCATTGCGTTTCCCGGTAGCTTGCACAAGGCCGTGAGTCAACGGCGTGCTGAATATCTGGCCGGGCGCTTTGTGGCCCGCCAAGTTCTGAATATGCTGGAAATCCGTGACTATCCGCTGGCTAATGGGTTGGATCGTGCACCCCTGTGGCCAACGGGCCTGATTGGCAGCATTAGCCATAATAACCAACGTGCATTATGCACGGCTCAAATTATCACTCCCGCCGTAGGACCACTCACTGAAAGCCGCGATGTCCACGGTATTGGGCTGGATATCGAAAGTCTGATTCCTGTTGAAAGAGCCAAGAACCTGTGGCCGGGTATTCTTAGTGAGGAGGAGTACCGCGACTCTCAAGAAGGCCCACTGCCTTTCAACCATTTGCTGACGTTAGCTTTTTCAGCGAAAGAGAGCTTATTCAAAGCGGTCTATCCGCAACTGGGCCGCTATTTTGATTTTCTTGAGGCACGTCTCATTAGTTATTCGCTGGCATCAGGGCGTTTTGAATTGCAGCTACTACGCGACTTAAGTGATGACTTCCCCGCAGGCCGCTGTTTTACCGGCTGTTTCACCGTCAACGATAGTGACATTCAAACATTTATTGCTTATTAATCTTGATGCTAACGATTTTCGAAATAAATTTTCAGAATTTAAAATTGGAAATTTTAATATAAATGGACTAAATATTTTTTCTACCAGCCATATTTATCTGATAGGAAATCATGAAATATATCGTGCTCATTGTTTTTATCCTCTGTGTCATCTATGTACACATTCGAGGGAAAATACGTTATAAGTTTTGGCGGCAACTTTCAGACCATTCGACATTTGTTTCCCCCATCAATGTGTTTATGTATCTGTTTTCACGCGTTCCCACGACACCCTTTTTAAAGCAGGATCTTTTCCCTGAGCTGGCCATTTTGCGCGAAAACTGGCCAACAATCAGGGAGGAAGGCAAAGCACTGATGGAGATCCAGCAAATCAAAGCATCGGATAAATATAATGATGCGGGTTTTAACTCTTTCTTCAAAACGGGCTGGAAACGTTTTTACCTAAAGTGGTACGAAGATAGCCATCCCTCGGCGATGACGCTCTGCCCGCACACCACCTCGTTATTACGCGAGTTACCCTCAGTCAAGGCCGCGATGTTTGCTGAGTTACCTGATGGCAGCCGCCTACCCAAGCATCGTGACCCCTATGCTGGCTCTTTGCGTTACCATTTGGGCTTAATGACCCCGAACGACGATCGCTGTTTTATTGATGTTGACGGCACAACCTACAGTTGGCGCGACGGTGAGGGAGTCTTGTTTGATGAAACCTATATTCACTATGCCGAAAATCAAAGCGGGCAGGACAGGCTGATTCTGTTTTGTGATATTGAGCGCCCCATGCGCTACCGCTGGGCACAGTGGGTTAACCACTGGTTAGGGCGTCATTTGATGAGTGCCGCCACGGCACCCAATGAAGAGGGGGATCGTACTGGCGGCGTGAACCGGATGTTTAAATATATCTACGCGGTGCGCAAGGTTGGTAAGCGGCTAAAAGCCTGGAATCGCCGGATTTACTATCTGATCAAATGGATATTATTCGGCGGTATTGCCGCGCTGATTTTTTATGCGCTGTAAAATCGGCGTTGATAAAAGAAGAAAACAAAAAGCCCGCTTAAGTTTCCTTAAGCGGGCTTCTCTAATTTGGCTCCTCTGACTGGACTCGAACCAGTGACATACGGATTAACAGTCCGCCGTTCTACCGACTGAACTACAGAGGAATCGTGTGAACGGGGCGCATGATATCTAGCATGTCCGATACTGTCAACGTTAAATGAGTACATTTGGATCGATTGCTCAGCATCTGAGCAATCGAGATTGAAACGGCACTACTGTTTTTCCCAACGTTTCAGTCTGGCCAGTGGGTCTTGGCGATAGAAAGCACAAAAATGTTGGTAAACAGCGGGGAAACGGCCTTCAAGCAGCTCGGGCGCACTGAAAAAATACTCTGATAGCACGGCAAAACACTCTGCCGGGTCACTGGCGGCATAAGCATCCATACTGGCAGCCTCGACCCCCACCATATCTATCTCATCTTGAATATTATCCATCGCCTGATGCAGGTCATACTCCCATGAGGCGACATCACGCATAGCAATCGGCGGCACACCGTTTGAGTTGCCGCCGTTACGCATATCCAACTTATGTGCGGCTTCGTGAATGACCAAATTAAAGCCTGACAGATCAAATGAGTCTTGGATATCTTGCCAATTCAGGACAATCGGCCCCTGTTCCCAACTCTGGCCGGATTGTACCGTTTGACCTGAATGTACCAAGCCGAGATCATCTTGCCACTCATCCTCAACCACAAACGGTGAAGGATAAATAAGTACCTCATGAAAGCCATCTAACCATTTGGCCCCCAGCTCCATCACCGGTAGCGCGAACAGTAGTGTAAGACGGGCTTGCATCAGTGGGGTTAAAATCAACCCCTGCAATGGCACTAGCCGCTTTTGTTGCAGCAGATGACTCGCCACTGAGACCAGTCGCTCCTGCTCCTGCTCATTTAAAGGCGCTAACAAGGGAATATTTAGCGCCTCGCGCCACTGCGCAAGAATCTCCGCTTGCGGTTGATTTGCTTTCCACAGCCACTTAATCATCAGGTTGCTCACAAAGTGATAATTCGAACGTCTAAAGCAGGGAGGTGTTGTTGTAAACATGCCGCAAAAGGGGCCATGTTCGCAACCATTTCATGGAGTGATACATGAGCGGTTGAAAAGGCCGCCTCGAAAACACCCGAGGAGATATTCTTTCAGAGGGGGAAATTCCTCGCACTCTGCAATTATTCAAGCACTTATAGAAAAAAAATTCAGCGATCCTTATCACACTAAGACTCGGTAAAGGGTCGCTCAGTAGCTGGTTACCACTCAGCAATTTACGATTAAATCAGCGCCCACCTCAGTTAAAGTCACACCACTGAGCCGATATGGATTTGTGCAGGCTGAAGTCACCGTTTCTGTAACACGCTAATATCTTATTGTTGCGGCTAAATACGATTAATTAATGGCGGCCGCGATGGCCGCTTAGTTGTTTTCTGTGCTATTTATCCAAGGGATAGTTTGGGAACTAAAAAAGTTAGTTATCTTTTTTCTTCCCAAAAATCTTCAGTAAAGCACCCACGGCACAACCAATAACCACACCCAGAATGACCCACTCAGTAAATGACATAATCAGACCTTCTCATTTGTTTGGCCTGATTATATAAATTATTCCCTGTTTGTCCACGTTAGCCCCAAACTGTACTCGCAACTAAAACATATCTCTCTGATAACGGCTACAAAACCCATTGCCCGTATCATCGTTCACCGTGTACTTCTTTTTGTGTTTTGCTGTTTATTGCTTTTGCACATTGTGAGGCCCGTGATCGTCAACCATACTCGTTGTGGCAAAAATATTCGTAGTTTTAATAAGGATATAAAATTGTGAAAATAGCAATGAATAGCATGCGATTAACTGCACTGGGCTTAATGCTAGGTAGTTTTGCGATCAGTGCTGCACCAGTTGCTGCACCAGTGACGGGTTACACTTTGGAGCGAGTGGTTATCTTGAGCCGCCATGGTGTTCGTTCGCCGACGAAACAAACAGAGTTAATGAATGATGTCACACCGGATAAGTGGCCTCAATGGCCGGTACCAGCGGGGTATTTAACCCCCAGAGGTGCGCAATTAGTGACACTGATGGGCGGCTTCTATGGTGATTATTTCCGCAATCAAGGATTGCTCCCGGCAGGATGCCCGGCAGATGGAACCCTCTATGCGCAAGCCGATATCGATCAACGAACCCGTTTAACTGGGCAAGCATTCCTTGATGGCATAGCTCCGGGGTGCGGTCTAAAGGTGCATTATCAGGCTGATTTGAAAAAGGTTGATCCACTGTTTCACCCCGTCGAAGCCGGTGTGTGTCAGCTAGATTCGACACAAACCCATAGGGCCATTGAGGCGCAACTGGGGGCGCCATTAAGTGAACTTAGCCAGCGTTATGCTAAGCCATTTGCCCAGATGGGCGAGATTCTCAATTTCACTGCTTCCCCCTATTGCAAGTCACTACAGCAACAAGGAAAATCCTGTGATTTTGCCACCTTTGCTGCCAATGAAGTTAAGGTGAATCAGCAGGGGACAAAGGTATCGCTCAGTGGGCCGCTGGCACTCTCATCCACATTGGGTGAAATCTTCTTGCTACAAAATTCGCAAGGGATGCCGGATGTCGCTTGGCATCGATTAAGTGGAGCGGAAAATTGGGTCTCATTATTATCGCTGCATAATGCGCAATTTGATTTGATGGCTAAAACACCTTATATCGCCCGTCATAAGGGAACTCCGTTGTTGCAACAGATTGTGACGGCGCTAGTGCTTCAGCGTAAGGGGCAAGGCCAAACTTTGCCATTATCTGAGCAGACCAAACTCCTTTTCCTTGGCGGTCATGATACCAATATCGCCAATATTGGCGGTATGCTAGGAGCCAACTGGCAGCTACCGCAACAGCCCGATAACACCCCGCCGGGTGGGGGGCTGGTGTTTGAACTATGGCAGAATCCAGATAACCATCAGCAATATGTCGCAGTTAAGATGTTCTATCAAACAATGGATCAGTTACGAAATAGTGAAAAGTTAGACCTGAAAAGTCATCCAGCCGGTATTGTTCCCATTGAGATCGAAGGTTGTGAGAACATCGGTACAGACAAACTTTGCCAGCTTGATACCTTCCAAAAGAGAGTGGCTCAGGTGATTGAACCTGCATGCCATATTTAAATTGGGCTATCTGGCTGATTTTAACATTGGCCGGATATATGGCGACTCGGTTAAATCTTGTGGTTGTTATAATAGAATGAGTCAGTGCTATATAAGTAATAACGCCGGAGCTACCTAGACGATATAGGTTCACTCCGGCGCATAAGCACTCGTATTAATAAGGATAGATATCAATTTACAACGTCACGCGATGCAAAAAATAATTAGCCCAGTCTGACTAAATCGAAAGGTACGTAACGCGCACCCGTTTGTTGTAACTCTACAACTGGCTCACGCTCGGCCTGTACAGGAGCCAGACCCTCTGCATGGATAGCTTTTGCTACGTCTATTTCCCCTGTTTGCGCGACCATAACACGTTTGCCTGGGATAATTTGGTTTCTATTTCTGTCATAGACTTTAACCATATTAACCTCCAATACTTTAACTATTACAGCCTTCGTTGACTTGACGCGGAAAATGATATTTATTTTTTTATCGAGGATCAAGATGAATAAGCGTTTTTTTTGCAGTGAGATGGTGGGGAATATAATGTCATGCGGTAACATTACCCTAATAAGGAATCCGCCTGTTTGCAGACTCCCTGTGGTGTGTATTCAGTAACAAGTGGTGAGCTATATCAGTTTCTTTTGTGTCAATGATTCCAATATTTTTAGCGGGGATTGTTGAGGGTTTTTCATTCCGGCTACAGGCAGTAGGAAGGTTTGCTCCAACATATATTGCCCGCCCATTGCCGCGTGGGGAGTTTGATCTGAAAAACAGATCCAGCTACTGCCCGCAGGGAAATCAATCGCTTGTTGCAGACCATTTTGTTGATAATCCAGATCTGACTTCATTTTATCGTGTAACTGAAGCATCAGATGGTCGTAATGGCTACGGCGGCGCTTAGTGATCCCCACTTTATGTTGCAGCCAACTGCTGATAGGTGAATAGCGTTCAAGTTGGGGCAAATAGCGGCTGGCAAGTTGTGTAAAGTCTTCGCCCACTCGCCATGAACGAGGCTCACCATGAGGATTGATATTGGAGAAGATACGGATGATGCGCTCGCCATAATTAGGGCGCGAAGGGAAAGCATCAACATGTAACCGGCTATCATCTTTACGCCAAGATGTCTTATCGCGCCAAGCGGCCACTGGGTGCAAGCGTAGGCTGTTGGTCGGACTATGTAGGGCGGAGGAGTACTCCGGCAATAATTGATTGACCAGCCCGAGGCAACTTTGGTAATAGCGCTCAAGCAACTGACGGATTAATGCAACCTTGCTTTCATCGGTGACACCCGTCAGCACGCCTTCCTGTGGCTTGAAGCTGATATTCTTACGTTTCACATCAACCAATGCAGGATTCAGCAACTGTTTTTCCTGTTCGCTAAGTTCAAAAGCGAGCTGGGGTAAATAGAGAACTTTGCCTTGTTCGAGAGCCTCAACGGCACTGCAATCTTCCGCATGGTTTTGCTCCCAATGGTCTTGGGGTAGCGTAAGAATCAATGAATCTGACGCTTGATTTAGATTATCACTACTCATCGATTTTCCGCTGTTAGATATTCATTCAATGATTGGAATCATAACTCTTTATTATAGTTAAAGTGAGGTTTGTAACACAATTTTCAGAATTTACAGCTTCTAACTAACGGCGTTAATGGTGGTAACCGCCGCATAATGGGTGATGATTTTACAATTGAAGTCTGGATTTCGGCGTGTTCTGACCAATGATCGGTGATGGTATCCAATTGTTCCATAGATTGAATGTGTAGGCGGCTGATAAAACAATCGTCTCCTGTTACTTTGTCACATTCAACACACTCTGGTGTTTCTTGAATCATTTGTTGGACAATATGTAGCATTCCGACCAAGGGCTTAACGCGCACAATTGCTTGCAAGCTATAACCAAATGCCCGTTGGTCTAAGTCTAATGTATAGCTACGGATGATGTTACGTTCTTCAAAGCGCCGCAGACGTTCGGATGTGCTGGGGGAGGAGAGATTCACTTGCTGGGACAAGTCTTTCAGCGAAATACGGGCGTTTTCCGCTAAAATGGCAATCAATTGTTCATCAATCTTATCCATACCTATACTGGCCTCTTATTATTAGGTGCATTAACTTATTATAGGCGATTTTTTAATGGGTTACCGATATTTGCCTAATAAATCGAATGTATCTGATAAACATAGAGGCCAATCTTTTGCTAGCACTTTACCCCTTTGGGGCGAAAGTGTTTTTGAGTATTGGGGCAGGGACTGACTGTTTCTAAGCTGATGTGCGGGTTAATGAAGCGATGGCACTCGGCACATTGGATTGTGGCGATTTTTTTTGCAGATAGGCCAAGTCATAGACATCGTAAAAATCTATCTCGCCTTTGTGACTAATAATATGCCTAAAGCGAATTTTAAATTTATCACTGATATTTTTATTACTCAAAATCTCGTCGATAGCTTGTGCTGATAACGCGCGACTAAAGAACCACTCACCGTTGTAACAAACACGTAAATCAAGAATGCCGATATCTTCAAACCGAAATACGGGTTTGATCTCCATCATCAGAATTGCTGACATCAGGACAAAGAAAACAGTAAACGCAACCATATACCCAGTGCCAAAGTAGGGCGTTAAGTACATCAAAGCGAGAACAAAAATGTATGACACTAACATCGCTATACAAAGGTACGGGTGCTTGTAGACAAAATCGCTGTTGAATTTTAACCGACCATCCCTTTTTTCTTTTTGGTTTATTCTTGCGATATCGTCGATTAATATCTTTTTAATTATGTCCATAATTATGACCTTCTGTTTATCACTCATAAAATTAAACCATAACGCGTGTTATAGATTAGCATGGAAGGTTAGGTCTGAAGTATAGCAGTTAAATGAATTCGCCAGCTAAACTGTTATAGGAGAGTACGAAGCAGAATAGGCCTGTATGTTATTAATTCATCAGGTGGAAGCCATCACTTAATACTCGTTTACACCTGATGAATTATCGTCATGTAGACAATAATAGTCTCAAAACAGCATTAAACTGTCAGGACAATCTTTCCAATATGCGTGCTGCCTTCCATTAACTCATGGGCTTTTGCTGCCTCTTCCAGTGGGAATGTCCGGAAAATTTGTGGTTTCATTTTACTCTCACTCAGTAATGGCCAAACTTGTTGCTCTAACTCTTTGGCGATCAGGGCTTTTTCTGCCACGCTGCGTGAACGTAATGTGGAACCGGTGTGTGTTAAGCGCTTTAGCAGCATTAACATTAAGTTAAGGTCTTTGGCGTGACCATTTTGCGTACCAATCTGGACAATACGGCCATTCATGGCAGCCGCTTCATAATTGCGCGCGACATAGTCTCCGGCGATTAAATCGACAATAACATCGGCTCCTTTGCCTGAGGTCGCTCGTTTGGTTTCCGCGACAAAGTCCTGAGTGTGGTAATTAATGGCGACATCTGCACCTAATGCTAGGCACGCCTGCCGTTTTTCCTCAGAACCTACAGTGACTATCACGGTTTTTGCGCCAAATGCTTTGCTTAGCAGTATCGCTGTTGTTCCTATACCGGAAGATCCCCCGTGAATTAAGACGGTTTCACCTGCGGTAAAATGCCCTCGTTGGAATAGATTGGTCCATACAGTGAAGAAAGTTTCTGGTAGTGCCGCCGCTTCGATATCAGTAAGGCTATCGGGGATCGGCAAAGCATTGGTTTCGTGTATAACGCAGTACTGGGCATAACCTCCACCCGCTATCAACCCACATACTCTGTCTCCAATCTTAAAGCGGCTGACATCGGCAGCGGTAGCAACCACTTCGCCCGCCACTTCTAGTCCTGGGATGTCTGAGGCTCCGGACGGTGGCGCATATTGGCCACGACGTTGCATCACATCTGGCCGGTTAACACCGGCGGCTGAAACTTTAATCAGTATTTCACCCGAGGCAGGCATCGGGGTCGGCCGCGTTATCGGTAGTAACACTTCTGGACCGCCGGACTGTGTGATTTCAATCGCGACCATGTTTGCCGGAAGATGAGCTAATAATTTCATAAGATTCCTCTGTCGCGTGAAGGTGCCAGATCAGACGCTATACCAATGACTGAGTGAGTATCTTAGCGCTGTAATGGAAATAATTCATGACGAGAATGTGCTTAAGTGATGGCTAGATTCAGGAGGAGTGCGGCATTGCAGGTGTAAAAAAACAAAAAAAGCGCCCAATAGGGAGGGCGCATAAATTTACAAAGGAGTCGTTCATGTTTGGACAGATTTGCATGGCGACAAACAAGGCATGACTAAATCAAGACTAAGAGATGTTTGAACGCTTTGATTGTATGAGTGTTACTTCTGTATCGATATAGGTATAAATCTGAAACTGCGCGCCAATATCGTTACAGACTCAACGGCTCTTTGCCGCCATAAATCTAAGCTTTCCTCTGCAAGTCTAAGCGTTATAAATCTAAACGTTGTACTGCCAGCAAACTTGGTACTGATAGATTCTGTCTGTCAGTAAATCATCTGCATGGACACTGGGACTCCATGAGTCGTCACCACCAACCCCCATATGGAAGCCATCAATATTTAGCCAAGTTCCTTGCTCTGGTTTGAGTCGATGCTGGTGGCTGGTGGTCATGAGTTGCTCAGTACTGTAACGGCTGATACCAAAATGGAAGTTACCCTTGATTCGCCAATGACCGTAATTCAAGGTACGGGTATTACAGCGCAACCCATTCTCGGTTGGAAATATGTAGGGGGTGTGCATATGTTCAAGGGGTTGTGACCAGTGGCCAAATTGTGCTGATAGTTGTCGATCAGGGTAGTTTTCATGGGGCCCTAACCCTAACCAGTTCACATTTTCTGCGATTTCTGATAATTGGCAGCACATACCGATTCTTGCTGGAGGGGGGAGTGCTGTCGCCACATGCGTGCGGACATCAATGGTCATACAGCCTTGCTGATCAAAACGGTATAGCCAATCTGTCTGCAGTAATCGCTGACCAGCAAACTCGTAGCTGTACTCGGCACGGATCTGTATTGAACTAGATAAACTATCGGCCTCTAATGATAAACAATGCGATTCTAACTGATACATTCCCGCCTTTTTCCAGCGCTCAACCCAGGCGTTGGGATCAATCCGAGTGGCTTCACTGATACCAATATCGTTATCCAGTGGGGCACGGACAAACTGATCGCGTAGCGGACTGAGTAACATTGGATTTTCACCCACCCACCACTGTTCTAATAACCCAGATTGGCGATTGAACTGCCAGCGCTGCTGCTGGTATGCCACGATAATGTGGTGTATGTCTTGATACAGTTGAGGAGTGCTTGGCACATTGTCTTTAAGTAAAGGAGTCGATCGTACAGAAAGGGTCTGCGGTAACTGCCATTGATGCCATGCGCTGCGATGATCACTTGGCGACCAAGGTGTTTTTGTTATCTGCCTGACCTCAAGGTTTAACCATAAATTGCCGGGGTTATCGATGATAGGTAACTCCCCGGCCAGTGTGTAACTGCGCGTATTTTCGGGGAGCAAATCCAACACTAGATCACCTTCCAGCACTGTTTTACCTTCGCATTCAATGCGCCAATAGAGCTGTTCGTTATCGCTGTTTCTGAATAGATATTCGCTGGTGACACTTATCACCAATGGAGCCGTACTTAATAATGAAAATTGGTAGAATTGTTGTGCGCACCGCGCTTCATATAAGCTTGGATGTGGGCTGCGGTCAGGAAAAACTAACCCATTCATGCAGAATTGGCGGTCGTTGGGTTTATCGCCAAAGTCGCCACCGTATGCCCAATAAGGTTCTCCATTCTCATCAAGACGGGTGAGACTTTGATCTACCCAATCCCAAACAAATCCCCCTTGTAGTCGTGGATATTGGCGAAACGCTTGCCAATAGCGGGCAAAACCGCCGAAGCTGTTACCCATGGCGTGGGCATATTCACATAAAATCAATGGGCGAGACTCATCCGGTAAGCCAACCCATTTCTTAATTGACCATTTTGGGACAGCAGGAAAAGGCTGGTCTTCATCTACACGAGCATACATTGGGCACACAATGTCGGTCGCGGGGGTGTTTGCGCCACCCCCTTCATATTGCACCGGGCGAGTAGGATCACTGCTTTTAACCCAACGGTAGAGAGCATCATGGGTTGCTCCATGGCCCGATTCGTTACCCAATGACCAGATAATGATGCAAGGGTGGTTGCGATCACGTTGAATCATCCGTGTGACTCGCTCACTGAAAGCAGAGAACCACTGAGGGTCGTCAGCTAAACGGCCCATAGGCTGCATTCCATGTGTTTCGATATTGGCTTCGTCAACGACATACAGCCCATAGCGGTCACATAACCGATACCATAATGGATGATTTGGATAGTGCGAGCAGCGCACCGCATTAAAATTATGCTGCTTCATCAGAATGATGTCTTGCCGCATACTTTCTTCATCTATTGTCTGGCCGGTTTGCGGATGGTGTTCGTGACGATTGACCCCTCGAATCAGTATCGCTTTGCCATTAACTTTAAGCTGGCCCTGATGAATAGCAACTTGCCGGAATCCGACATCATAGGCTTCCGCCTCAATCAGTTCATTTTGGTTATTAAGTAGGGAAACCACCGCACGATAGAGTGTCGGCTGCTCTGCACTCCATAATAAGGGGCGTTCGATCGGTAAGCTCAAACGAGTACGGTCAGAATAATTGCCACGTTCGTCAACGATCTGAGTACCTAGCGGTTGTTGCAAGCTGGCAATCAACTTATCTGCCAACCAAAGTTGTACGCGGATTTGATAGGCTTCAGTGACTATGGGGTCATTGATATCAAGTAGTGGGATGTTAACTGCTGCCAGCACGTCTAAATTGGCGGAACTGAATTCCGGGGATAGGTGGGTAGCGATATGAATATCACGCAAGTGAATCTCTGGCTTATGCAGCAAACTGACATCACGGAAAATACCGCTCATGCGCCACATATCCTGATCTTCTAGATAGCTGCCATCGCTCCAACGCAACACCAGAACGGCGATACGGTTACTCCCCGCGCGTAAATAGGGGGTAAGATTGAATTCAGCGGGCAAGCGGCTGTCTTGGGAGTATCCGACCCATTTCCCATTACACCACAGATAAAATGCTGAATTAACGCCATCAAAAATTATGCGTGTTTGGCCTGATGCGAGCCAATCTGCCGCCAAAGTAAATTCACGGGAATAGCAACCCGTGGGATTCTCTTTTGGCACAAATGGGGGATCAACAGGAATAGGGTATTGCACGTTAGTATAAATGGGTGCGTCATAACCATGAAGCTGCCAATTGGCGGGGACCGGTAACCTCTTTACTTCCGTTAAATCATGATCAATCCACTCGTCGGGAACCCCCTCAGGCTGGGAAAAATAGCTAAACGACCATAACCCATTGAGTAACTGCCGCTGTGAAGAGGGTGAATCACTTTGCGCGGCATCAACATCACGCCAGCTCTGGAAGGGGGGATGTGCTTCAAGGCGGTGATACTGCGTCACTTGTGGGTTCTCCCAGTCCCTGCGAGACAAAATCTGCGATAGGGTTGGCTTAACCTGTTGTTGTGTCCTTTGCCGTGACGTCATGATCTCAACCCCATCTCTGCGAATATTATCGTGTTTTGGCGAGCGATAGGAATAAATGTTATGCGCTCACAATTTGATGCCGCCAAGATGAATTCAGTGGCAGATAAAGTAAATAGTTGTTGGTTAAATAGTCGAGAGTGATCGCATTTATTCGTTTTCTGGCGAGAATGGGGCGGTTGTTTGACGTATTGTCAGCTTGGTGGCTAATAGCAACGTTTCAGAAGGGGGCTCAATGGTATGGTGCAACCTGACTATCAGGCGAGATACGCTCTCTTCGCCCAAGAGTTTGAAATTTTGCCTAACAGTGGTCAGTGGGGGCTGAAAATAGGCGCTGTCTGCGGTGTCATCGTAACCGATGACGGAGACCTGCCTCGGCACATTGACATGATGTTCATGAAGAGCACGCAACACACCAAGCGCCATTTGATCGTTAGCCACTAAAATGGCACTGAACGGGATATGGCTGGTAATGAGTTTCTGCGTTGCTTGATAGCCACTTCGGGCATCCCACTCCCCGTGATAAACCGCCTGTGGTGTTAATCTGGCACTGCTCAGGGCCTGTAGCCAGCCCTGATAGCGCAACTGAGATGAAATGGCATCTTTCGGCCCACAAATTAGCGCTATCTGCTGGTGGCCTAATGTAATCAGGTGATCTGCCCCCTGAATGGCTCCGACCTTGGGGTCAAACAGAACACTAAATGCCGCAGATTGCGGATCAACATCCAGAAACAGCACCGGAGTTCCCGCACATTGCTGGACGACCTTCTGACTGCGCGTTGGTTTCAGGGGGACATTCACTAGAATGCCATCAACCCGTTGAGCTAATAGCTCATTTATGGCTTGTTGGCAGGCAAGGTCACTGTGGTCATCTACCATGGCAATGACGATTGAGTATCCTAACTCACGGGCTTTGCTTTTTATTGCTGCCGCGATTTGCGAGGGGGCATGTAAAGAGAGGTCGGTGGTCGCAAGCCCGAGAGTAAGACTATGTTTGCCCGCCAATTGTTGTGCTACCCGGTTAGGGACGTAGTTCAGGTCAGCCATGGCTTGTTCAACCTTACTGCGGGTGTTGGGCGAGACATGAGTCGCCTGATTTAAAACACGCGATACTGTTTGATACGAAACACCAGCTTGGCGTGCAACATCATCTAAAGTGACAGATTTCGGTCTCATGTCTCTCTCTTGGGGTAGGTGGCTGCTTATTCTAGCAAATTTATAAGATAAACTTTTAGCGCTAACCGATAAACGTGATGAAAGCAGGCGAATTTAGCGTATTTTGAAATTATTTTTCTGAATGTACTCGTAGGTCTTGGTTCAGGAAGCCATTAATTGGGTGATTATTTCGTGTAAAAATGAGTATCAAGAGTATAATAAATGGCTTTTTTGGCTTTATTTTAGGCAAGCGATCAAGAATCTTCTGTTTGCCTGCTAAAAAGAGTTGCTATTAAAAGCCGGTCATGAGTTAATGCGTCTCGGCCTGTGGTACAGACCTATTTATGCACGACATCTTGAGTAAAGTGGTTCATATTTAAAGCGTTATCGTTGATAGCTCTTCACTGACGAATTTCCTTCATAGTGCCTCCATAAGTAACGACTGATAACCGGCTATAACACGCCCATGGTGGCAAAATTTTTTAATAAAGGAAATAAACATGTCTAACATGATGAAAGGTCAAGTAAAGTGGTTCAACGAGTCTAAAGGCTTCGGTTTCATCACTCCAGCTGATGGCAGCAAAGACGTGTTCGTTCACTTCTCTGCAATCCAAGATCAAGGCTTCAAGACCCTGGCTGAAGGCCAGAATGTACAGTTCTCTATCGAGAACGGTGCTAAAGGTCCGTCTGCAGCAAACGTAACTGCAATCTAATTGGCCTTTGGCTAATTATCAAAAAACCCGCTAAGGCGGGTTTTTTATTGTTTAGTATAAAGTAAAACTACTTGTATATCGGCAATCACCGCTACAAACCTCTTCCGATCTGGTTAGCCGTTCATTTGGCTCAACTGACTGACTTCAATCCACATGTTGTACCAACAAGCACCTCTGTTCCCTCAAAGAAATTCACTAAAAGCACACCGTTGCTTACGCGTAAGCCTTATCATTCTCACTTATTTCTGTACTATATACCCTAGATAGACGAGACCACGAGGGTCTCAGCTGCAGCGCTAGCGACTTTGGGTATACACTAGTGGCATTGATTTAATTGAAGGTAATATCATGAAAGTGAATGATCGGGTGACAGTAAAAACTGATGGCGGCCCACGGCGAGAAGGGGTTATTTTAGAGGTAGAGCAGTTTAGTGAGGGTGTCATGTATCTGGTTTCACTGGAAGATTATCCAGCAGGCGTATGGTTCTTTAATGAGATTGATAGCCACGATGGCACTTTTGTCGAGCCACTGCACAAGTAGTATTGGGTGTTGCGCTTCACAATAAAAAACCGGAGGAGGGCGTATGCCTTACCTCCGGTTTTGCTATTTGATGTTATCAATCCTAGTTTGGCTGAATATTAGTTACTGATCACTCAGAAAGTTTCCCAATTCAGCGAATCATCACCTGACTTCTTATTCACGCCCTTACTGTTTTGGGGCGCTGAAGTGGGAACGGATGTTTTCACTTTAGATGCTGGGTTATGGCCGTTTAGATGGAACACGGCAACAGCTTGCGTCAGTACTTCAGCTTGCTGTTCCAGAGATGCAGCAGCGGCTGACGCTTCTTGTACCAAGGAGGCGTTCTGTTGCGTGACGTTATCCATTTCTGAAACCGCTTGCGCAACCTGACTGATACCCCGGCTTTGCTCATCAGAAGCTGATGCTATTTCACCCATAATATCAGTAACATGAGTAACTGCTGTCACGATCTCACTCATTGTTTTACCTGCATCTGATACCAAAATTGACCCATCACCAATAAGATCAACTGATGCCTCAATCAATAGCTCAATCTCTTTAGCTGCATCGGCACTGCGCTGTGCCAAATTGCGAACTTCGCTGGCAACCACAGCAAAACCACGGCCTTGCTCACCTGCGCGGGCGGCTTCAACCGCAGCATTCAATGCCAGAATATTAGTTTGGAAAGCAATGCTATTAATAACATTTGTGATCTCAGCAATTTTCATTGAGCTGAGAGATATTTTGTCCATAGTGTTGACAACATCATCAACGATATCACCACCTTGAGCCGCTTTTGCCGAGGCATTAGCCGCCAGTTGGCTGGCATGGTGGGCATTCTCTGCATTCTGTTTCACGGTTGCAGTGAGTTGCTCCATGCTGGCGGCAGTCTGTTCAAGTGAGGCGGCTTGCTGCTCAGTACGTGCCGAGAGATCCGTATTACCCAGTGCAATTTCGCTGGAGCCTTGGTAAATAGATTCAGCGCTGCTGCGGACCGCTTCGACCGTGGTGGATAATGAGTCCTGCATTTGCTGAATATTGTTGCCTAACACACCGATCTCATTACGGCCGAAGGCAACGGGCATTTGTGTCAAATCACCTTGCGCAATACGCTGAATACGTTCTACCAGCCAGTTAATCGGCTTGATGATGACCTTGCTGATCACTAAAAAAGCGATCAACGTTAATAGAATCGCCAGAATAAAGGCCCCCCCCATTAGTAGGTAGCCAAGGCGTGCTTCTTGCTGGGCGGTCTGGTTTATTTGGTTGGCGCGTTCAGTGCGATATTTAACCGCTTTTAGCAGTGGCTCATTGTAAGCACTATCCAATTGATTGAGTTTTTCTGCTTCCAGCGAGATAACCTCTTCAAAATGCCCCTCTTTGGTCGCGTCGAGCATGAGTTTCATCCCGTCGTCACGATACTGCTCATAGGCTTTTTTCAGCGGGCCATCCAGAGCGGTGTCGGTTTCAGATTTAATTGGGCGGTTATAGTAGAGGTCAAACATTTGCTGTGACTGAGCAATCCAGCCTTCGGCACTTTTTAAGCCCTGCTGGTAACCCTCGGTATCACCAATACGTGCCGATGATGCGGCTTGAATAAGAATAAGGCGTGCTGTGCGCAGGTAATTTGAGCTATTTGACAGACCCAGTCGGATATCCAGCTCTTGGGTTGCTTCTTCAAGTGATTGGTTACTCTGCTTTAAAAAGTAGCCTGATGTACCAATTGCCGCTGCAAATAAGAGCAGTATCCCCGCCAAAATGGCGATAAACAGAGTGACCAGACGCATGTTATTAACAAACAATACTTTCGTGTTTGTACTCTGTTCTGGCGTTATTTTTCTATCCAATGGCTGATGCGTACTTCCACGTTTCATTGTCAGTTCCGTTTCTATAGTCGCTCGAGGAAAGGTCCTTGCCTGCTATACCCTACTAACTTGACGCTGTAGCCTTGTCCATGGGCACTTTGTCCACTCTGGGTGCAGGCATCGCTGCTTAAAATTAATCCACCCCTATATTTAAAATAACTCCAACAATCCTTTAAGAACCTATCGGCAACGGCCCTAAAATAGTTAGGGCTATAAATGAGATCACGATCGCAGTTTAGATTAAAGATTCCTTACATTTCTGTAATTGAGTCAATGACTTGATAGTGAGTTTTCGCAAGCTACCGAGCAGTCAGGGGGGGGAGGGGGATTGAAGCGACTGTGTAGTGGCCTTTTCCAGTGGTGAGATCCACCGAGATAATATCCAATAATTCAAAGCAATTAATTCGCTCCTAATATTATAAGTATTAATTCTATTATTTAATTCACTTGTGCTGGTTTAGGTTTTGTTTAGGAATATAAGCTTTACATAATTATCACTCGCAACTATACTCTTGGAAAAATCAGGTGGAGAAACTAATGGATACGCAAAGTAGTAGTCAAATAAGCAAGGCAAGCTAACTCATCTCCCTACCGATTTGTTGCTTGCCGAAAAATGGCGGGCAGCACCTCTCTCTATTCTCTGAGCAGTGCAACCCCAATAATGTTTTAACTCGATGAGAAATTATCGAGGGTATTAATTTGGGTTTTTATTATGGTATTTAACAGCCACGCACTATTTCCTCCCGGCATAAACACAGCTTTTTGCTGAGTCATACCTTTGGTATATCTCTCAGCACAATAACCTGTGTGCTAAATAGCACATGATTATTCTACCAATGATTACATCATGGAGAGAATCATGGCAGTAACTCCTTTTGTCATAAATTTATTATTGGCGATGTGCCTCGGCGCGTTAATTGGTGCTGAAAGGCAATGGCGTCAACGTATGGCGGGCTTACGTACTAATGCATTGGTCGCTACCGGTGCGGCGGTATTTATTCTCAGTTCTTATGCTACTTCTCCGGACAGTCCTGGGCGTATTG
Source organism: Yersinia mollaretii ATCC 43969 (assembly GCF_013282725.1). Taxonomy (NCBI): domain Bacteria; kingdom Pseudomonadati; phylum Pseudomonadota; class Gammaproteobacteria; order Enterobacterales; family Yersiniaceae; genus Yersinia; species Yersinia mollaretii. The sequence goes on from NZ_CP054043.1 coordinate 3,068,473, forward strand.
CTGCTCAAGTTGTTTCAGGTATTGGTTTCCTTGGGGCAGGCGTTATTATGCGGGAAGGCATGAATATCCGAGGATTGAATACCGCAGCGACGCTTTGGTGTTCAGCGGGTATTGGTGTGCTTTGTGGGCTGGGATTGTATTGGAATGCCGTGGCTGCGACCGCAGTTATTCTGTGCGCCAATATATTATTACGTGAAGCCGCCCAACGTATTAACTTACAACCCCAGCAACAAGCGGTAGATTTAGAGGTTCGCTACCGAATTCAGGTGACCTGTGGTACAGAGGATGAAATATTGGTCCGCACGCTAATTTTACAGGCGTTAAATGGCGTGGCATTACGGTTGCAATCACTTTGTAGCGCCGATATTGCTAGGCCCGGCCAGTTGGAAGTTTGCGCTGAAATAGTGGCAACACCCGCAGCGCAAAAAGAAATTGAAGGTATTGTTTGCCGTGTCAGTTTGGAGCGCAGTGTTAGCTCTATTCATTGGCGTATTGCATCTGAATTACCACTATAACTCATTAAAGAAAATAATCTCTGCTTTAGTCAGTA